>JAEUJO010000132.1 GCA_016794615.1 Pseudonocardia sp.
TGCGTGATCCCGCAGCCACCGCGCCGCACCCCACGGCGTGGTGCCCAGCGCCTGCGGCCAGAACCGGTTGGTCTCGCCGTGCACCTGCTTCTGGCGGGCGTCGTAACGCGAACCGAAACCCGCGCCGACGAGCGGCTGCCCGCCTGCGGGCGGCTCCAGCCGGTTCACCTCCGCCGGGTCCGCCCACGCCGCGAGCGCGACGAGCACCGCGCTACCACAGGTGGTGCCGTCGACCTGGTCCAGCACGGCACCCGCGTGGCGCTGCTCGCCGAGCCGGTCCGACACCAGCGGGCGCCGCCCGACGGTGGACGTCTCGCTCGCGACGAGCGCCACCGGCCTCGACCGGCGGGGCCGGACCAGCGACAACGCTTTCCCGACCTGCCGCCCGAACCCGGACACCGTGCGCATGACGCCCGACCTAACGTCCCCGTACCGGCGGTGGTCCGGTCGTCGCCGACTCGCCGCCCTCGGCCCAGCCCTCGGCAAGGTTGCTGATCTTGCCCGCGTAGTCGCGCGCCGCGACCGCCGGGTCGTCCGCCCGGCCCGCGGCGACACCCACGAGGAACGCCGTGACCGGTGCGCCGGGCCTGCTGACCCCGTGCGCGACGTCCGAGGTCAGGTCCAGGACGAGGTCCACGACGCCGAGGCTGTCGAGGGACTCCTCCAGTCCCAGCTCCCGGGCCACGGCTGTGACCCACTCGGACAGGGCTTGGGCGTCGCTGCTCGGCACATGTCGGACCCTATGTGCACCCGACGGCGACCGCTCACCGCGCTCCCTCGCTAGGCCGAGCGGTCCCGGCGCTCGCGACGGGCGGGCTGGCGCGGGACGATCGTCGGGTTGACGTTCTCGCGCACCGTCTGCTCGGTGACGACCACCTTCGCCACGTCGTCCCGGCTCGGGATGTCGTACATGACCGGGAGGAGCACCTCCTCCATGATCGCGCGCAGGCCGCGGGCGCCCGTGCCGCGCAGGATCGCCTGATCCGCGACGGCCTCCAGCGCGTCCCCGGTGAACTCCAGCTCCACGCCGTCCATCTCGAACAGCTTGCGGTACTGCTTCACCAGGGCGTTCCGCGGCTCGGTGAGGATCTTGACGAGCGCGTCCTTGTCGAGCGACGTCACCGACGCCACGACCGGCAGGCGGCCGATGAACTCGGGGATCAGCCCGAACTTGATCAGGTCTTCGGGCATCGTGTCGCCGAAGCTCTCCGCCGACTCGAGGTCGTGCTTGGAGCGGATCTCCGCGCCGAAGCCCAGCCCGCGGCGGCCGATCCGATCACCGATGATCTTCTCGAGGCCCGCGAACGCTCCCGCGACGATGAACAGGACGTTCGTGGTGTCGATCTGGATGAACTCCTGGTGCGGGTGCTTGCGGCCGCCCTGCGGGGGCACCGACGCCGTCGTCCCCTCCAGGATCTTCAGCAGCGCCTGCTGCACGCCCTCGCCGGACACGTCGCGAGTGATCGACGGGTTCTCCGACTTGCGGGCGATCTTGTCGACCTCGTCGATGTAGATGATCCCGGTCTCGGCCCGCTTGACGTCGTAGTCGGCCGCCTGGATCAGCTTCAGGAGGATGTTCTCGACGTCTTCACCGACGTACCCGGCCTCGGTGAGGGCGGTGGCGTCCGCGATCGCGAACGGTACGTTCAGCAGCTTCGCCAGCGTCTGCGCCAGGTAGGTCTTGCCGCAGCCGGTGGGGCCGAGCATCAGGATGTTCGACTTGGCGAGCTCGACACCGTCGCCGTCGCCCGCGCGGCCCTTGTCGCCGGCCTGGATACGCTTGTAATGGTTGTAGACCGCGACGCTCAGCGTGCGTTTGGTGGCGGACTGCCCCACCACGTACTGGTCGAGGAACTCGTGGATCTCCGCGGGTTTGGGCAGCTCGTCGAGCTTGACCTCACCGGCCTCCGCGAGTTCCTCCTCGATGATCTCGTTGCAGAGATCGATGCACTCGTCGCAGATGTAGACGCCGGGGCCCGCAATGAGTTTCTTGACCTGCTTCTGGCTCTTCCCGCAGAAGGAGCACTTCAGCAGGTCACCGCCGTCGCCGATGCGTGCCATGAGTGCAGACCCCAGTCCCATCCGGCACACCCGTCCGGTGTGCCTGTCGTGACGGTACCCGCCGAACACCCCAACCGGGGAGCGTACGAGCGCTCCGATCCGGCGGCGCATCGGTGGGCGGTCGCCGCCGGGGCCGAACGGCCCCGGCGGCGGAGTGCCGATGCGCCGTCTCAGGCGACCGGCGTCAGCTTCCGGCTCTGGATGATCTCGTCGATGATCCCGTACTCCTTGGCCTCCTCGGCCGTCAGGATCTTGTCGCGCTCGATGTCGAGGCGGACCTGCTCCGGGGTCTTGCCGCTGTGCTTGGCCAGCGTCACCTCCAGCAGCTTGCGCATCCGGGAGATCTCCGCCGCCTGGATCTCCAGGTCCGACACCTGGCCGTAGATGCCCTCGGTCGCCGGCTGGTGGATGAGGATCCGCGCGTTCGGCACCGCGAGCCGCTTGCCGGGCGTGCCGGCGGCGAGCAGCACCGCCGCGGCCGAGGCCGCCTGCCCGAGACAGACCGTGGTGATCTCCGGCCGCACGTACTGCATCGTGTCGTAGATGGCCATCAGCGAGGTGAACGAGCCACCCGGCGAGTTGATGTACATCAGGATGTCGCGGTCCGGGTCCGTCGACTCGAGCACGAGCAGCTGGGCCATGACGTCGTTCGCGGACGCGTCGTCGATCTGCACGCCGAGGAAGATGATGCGCTCCTCGAAGAGCTTGTTGTACGGGTTGCTCTCCTTGACCCCGTAGCTCGTGCGCTCGACGAAGGACGGCAGCACGTACCGCGACTGTGCCGAATGTGCGGCACCGCCGCCTGGCATGTCGAACTTGCTCACCGGGCGCTCCCGTTCCCGTTGTGCGTGGCGTCCGGCAGTTGTCCGGCGCGCGAGATCACGTGATCCACGAAGCCGTAGTCCTTCGCCTCCTGGGCGGAGAACCAGCGGTCGCGATCGAAGTCGGCGGTGATCCGCTCGACGGTCTGGCCGGTGTGCCGGGCGATCAGCTCGGCCATCTCACGCTTGTGCCGCCGGAACAGCTCCGCCTGGATGGCGATGTCCGACTCGGTGCCGCCCACGCCCGCGGACGGCTGGTGCATGAGGATCTGGCAGTGCGGCAGCGCGTACCGCTTGCCGGGAGTTCCCGCGGAGAGCAGGAACTGCCCCATCGAGGCGGCCAGCCCCATGGCGTACGTGGCCACGTCGCACTCGATGAACTCCATCGTGTCGAAGATGGCCATCCCCGCGGTGACCGATCCGCCCGGGGAGTTGATGTAGAGCGCGATGTCGGCCGTCGGGTCCTCCGCCGACAGCAGCAGCATCTGCGCGGCGATCCGGTTCGCGATCTCGTCGTCCACCTGCTGCCCGAGCACCACGATCCGCTGCTGGAGCAGCCGCTCGAACACGGAGTCCGACAGCGTCATGGACGCCGGTGCGGAGCGCCGCATGGTTACCGCCCCGCCTCGCCGGATCCCGGCGGTCGTGTCCTGCTGGCTCACTTCACCCTGCCTTCTGTGGAGTTCAACGCCGGGGTGTTCAACGCCGGTTTGTCCTGTCCATCTCGAGTTCGACCCTACGTGGACGGTGCCGTGTCCGACCGCGCACGGAGCCGATGTTCGCTGTCGGCAGTACAACCGACCCGCGGCCCCGCCACCTCAGGGGGTGGAGGTCGCCGCCCGGCCGCTCCCGGGCGCCGCGGTGACCTCGTTCGCCGCCGCCTCCGCCTCGGTCGCACCCGTGCCGTCGGCCACCGGGAGGTCGTCGGTCTCGTCGGCGTCGGCGGTGTCCGCGGCCTCCTGGGCCGTCTCGACGACGGCGGGATCGGCCTCCGACGTGCCCTCGGCATCGGAATCGTCCGTGTCGACCTCGGCCGCCGGGTCGGCCGCGGGGCCGATCAGGTCCGACAGGTCGACGGCCGCGCCCGACTCGTCCGTGACCGTCGCCGCCGCGACGGCCACGATCAGGGCCTTGCTGCGCCGCACGTCCGAGAAGACCGCCCCGAGCTGCCCGGCCTCCTGGATGCGGCGGACGAAGTCCTCCGGCGGCATCTGGTACTGCTGCGCCTGGTAGATGATCCGCTCGGTCAGCTCCTGGTCGTTCACCGACACCTGCTCCCGCTCGGCGAGGGCGTCCAGGACGAGGCGGGTCTTGACGTTGCCCTCGGCCTCGGTGCGCAGGTCCGCGTCGAACTCCTCGCGCGACTTGCCCTGGGCGTCGAGGAACTGCGCGAACCGGTCGTCGTCGTGGTCGAAGGCGTGCACGGCGTCGTGGACCCGCGACTCGACCTCGGCCGCGACCACGCTCTCCGGCAGCGGCACCTCGGTGGCGTCGACGATCGCCTCGAGCACCTTGTCGCGGGCCTGGGTGACCTGGCTCATGCGCTTGACCTGGCCCAGCCGGGAGCGCAGGTCGTCCGTCAGCTCCTCCAGGGTGTCGAACTCGCTGGCCAGCTGGGCGAACTCGTCGTCCGCCTCCGGCAGCTCGCGCTCCTTCACTGCGGTGACGGTCGCGGTGATCTCGGCGTCCTTGCCCGCGTACTCGCCGGCCGCGAGCTGGGAGGTGAAGGTCGTCGACTCGCCCGCCGACAGCCCGCGGACGGCCTCGTCGAGACCGTCGATCAGCCCGCCGTCGCCCAGCTGGTAGGAGAACCCGCTCGTGGTGGCCTCCTCGAGGGTCTCGCCGTCCACCGTGGCCGAGAGGTCGAGCAGGACGAAGTCGCCGTCCGCGGCGGGCCGCTCGACGCCGCTCAGGGTGCCGAAGCGGGCCCGCAGGTTCTCGAGCTCCTCCGTGACGGTCGCGTCGTCCACCTCGACGTCGTCGACGGTGACCGCGATGGAGTCGATGTCGGGGAGCGTGATGTCCGGGCGGACGTCGACCTCGGCGGTGAAGGCGAGGCGGTCGCCGTCGGCGATCTCGGTGACCTCGATGTCCGGGCGGCCGATCGGGTTGACCTCGTCCGCGCCGGTGACGGCCTCGGAGTACTTCACGGGGATCGCCGCGTTCACGACCTCGTCGAGCACGACGCCCCGGCCCAGGCGCGCCTCGAGGATCCGGGCGGGCGCCTTCCCCGGCCGGAAGCCCGGGATGCGGACCTGCTGGGCGATCTTCCGGTACGCCCGGTCGAAGTCGGGCTTGAGCTCGTCGAACGGCACCTCGACGTTGATACGGACGCGCGTCGGACTCAGGCGCTCGACGGTGCTCTTCACGGGGACACTCCTCGGAACTGGTGCAGTGCGGGCCGCGGCGCGGCTGCCGGCCGCACGCGGGCGGCCCGGCGCCGACGACGGCGCGGTACTCCAAGCGAGTCTAGGCGCACCGGGATTCGGCCTTCGTGCCCGGTGCGGCCGCTCATCCCGCCCGAGGTCGACGGTCCGCGAGCACGCAGTCGCCGCACAGCCCGCCCCCGGGAACGCGGTGGTAGAGGCAGCAGGAGCGGCGGCGGAAGGTCCACCCGACGTCGGGGGGCTCCGGTGCACGCAGTGTCGCCGTAGCGCCGAGCGGCGGCACGGTCAGCAGATGCCGGGCGAGGGCCGTGGCGGCGACGGCGGCGTCCGGGCGGGCTGCGGCGACGAGCCGCCGGGCGCTCGCCACGGACGAGGCCACGTTGCCCCACAACACCCGCTCGGACACCGGGACCTGTGCACGCACGGCGGCGACCACCGGCGCGAGCAGCCCGGCGAGCGTCGTGCCGAGCACGGCCGGGTCGGGACACGACACGATCCGGCCCGTGCCATCCGGCCACCACGACCACGGCCCTGCGCCACCGGGGCGCCAGTGCAGCGTCGCGGCGATCGACCCGACCCGGTCCTCCGACCGTCCGGCGGTCGGCAGCACACCGTGCACCGCGACGGCCGCGAACAGCGGCGCGACGACCTGCGCCGCGATCCCCTGGAACGCGATCGACGCGGCGACCCGGACGGGGGGTTGAGACCGGCGCCGTGAGCCCGACTGGCCGGTCCGGCTCAGCCCGCCGGTCTCAACTCTCCGGCGCCCGGTGCCCAGTGCCGCACCGACAGCGGCGACCCGGTCCGCGAGCGGGCCGTCCACCTCCCCGAGGGCCCGGACGGTCACCCAGCGCTCCCCGGGCGCTGCGGTGTCCGTGGCCACCGCGAAGAACGGGCCGATGCGACCGACGTCGGTGAGCAGGGCGCGCACGTCCGGTACGACCACCACGCCCCCACCCTGCACCCCCACCCCTGCACCGAGGACACGAACACCGGGTGCACGGCCGTTCGGGTGGGCGACCGCGTGCCCCCGCCGGCACGGCGCGTATCCCACGGATGCGTGCCACGCCGCATCGTCACGTCCCTCACCCGTCTTGCGCTGGCGCTCCCGCGCCACCACGTGCGACGCTGGTGGGCGCGAAACCGCTCGCGGCGCTGCGTGCGGTCGGACCCGTACCCAGGCCGACCGATGCCCGAACAACGGCGTCCCGGACTGGCCAACGGCCGTCCGGCAGTAACTCACCCGTTCGGAGTACCCGGCATGCCGGGCTCCCCGATCGGGCGAGTTGATCGGTACATCGGGTGCGTCCGACACTTCGCACGAACAACTACGTCGTCCCGATGCAGGCGTCGGGGTGCACCGAGACGACAGGAGGAACTCTTGGCTGCGACGAGCAATCCGGCGACGAGCAATCCGGCTACGAGCGACCGGTCTGCCAGCAGCCACGTCGCTGCCGCGGCCGCCGGCATGTACTCGGCTGAGAACGAGCACGACGCCTGCGGCGTCGCCCTGGTGGCGGACCTCGCCGGCCACCGCGACCATGCGATCGTCCGCAGGGGCCTCACGGCGCTGCTGCGGCTCGAGCACCGCGGGGCGCGCGGCGCCGAGTACAACACCGGGGACGGCGTCGGCATCCTGATCCAGGTTCCCGACGAGTTCCTGCGTGCCGTGGTCGACTTCGCGTTGCCCCCCGCCGGGGCGTACGCGGTCGGCACCGCGTTCCTGCCGACGGACGACGAGAAGGTCGCCGTCGCCGTCGCGCGGATCGAGAAGCTCGCCGCCGAGGAGAACCTGCGGGTGCTCGGCTGGCGCGACGTCCCGACCGACGTCGACCGGGCCGACCTGGGCCCGAGTGCCCGAGCGGCGATGCCGCTGTTCCGCCAGCTGTTCGTCGCCTCGGCGGACAACGGCCCGGACGGCGCTCCCCTCACGGGGATCGCGCTGGAGCGGCGCACGTTCTGCCTCCGCAAGCGCGCGGAGCACGAGACCGGCACCTACTTCCCGAGCCTGTCGCCGCGGACGCTGGTCTACAAGGGCATGCTCGCCGAGCCGCAGCTCGAGGCGTTCTACCCGGACCTCGCCGACGAGCGGGTGACCAGCGCGCTCGCCCTGGTGCACTCCCGGTTCTCGACGAACACGTTCCCGTCGTGGTCGTTGGCCCACCCCTACCGCTACGTCGCGCACAACGGTGAGATCAACACGCTGCGCGGCAACCGCAACTGGATGGCCGCCCGCGAGGCGCTGCTCGCATCGGACCTCATCCCGGGCGACCTGGAGCGACTCTCCCCGATCGTCACCCCGGACGCGAGCGACTCGGCGACCTTCGACGAGGTGCTCGAGCTGCTGCACCTGGGCGGGCGCAGCCTGCCGCACGCGGTGCTGATGATGATCCCGGAGGCGTGGGAGAACCACGGCGAGATGGATCCGGCCCGCCGCGCCTTCTACGAGTTCCACTCGACGTTGATGGAGCCGTGGGACGGCCCGGCGCTGGTCAGCTTCACCGACGGCACGGTGATCGGCGCCGTGCTCGACCGCAACGGCCTGCGCCCCGCTCGTTACTGGGTCACCGAGGACGGCCTGGTCGCGCTCGCCTCCGAGGTCGGCGTGCTGGACGTGCCGCCGGGCTCGATCGTCAAGAAGGGCCGGCTGGAGCCGGGCCGCATGTTCCTGATCGACACGGCCGCCGGGCGGATCGTCGACGACGCGGAGATCAAGGGCGCGCTGGCCGCCGAGCAGCCGTACGAGGACTGGCTGCACGCCGGGCTGGTGCACCTCGACGACCTGCCAGCGCGCGAGCGCGAGGTCGTCTCGGCGGCGGCGCTGAGCCAGCGGCAGCAGGCGTTGGGCTACTCGGAGGAGGAGCTCAACGTTCTCCTCAGGCCGATGGCCGCCACCGGGGCGGAGCCGATCGGCTCGATGGGCAACGACGCCGCGCCCGCCTTCCTCTCGGAGCGCTCGCGGTCGCTCTACGACTACTTCAACCAGCTGTTCGCCCAGGTCACCAACCCACCGCTGGACGCGATCCGCGAGGAGCTGGTCACCTCGCTGCTCTGCCAGCTCGGGTCGGAGCAGAACCTGCTCGCCCCCGGCGCGGCGAGCTGTCGCAAGGTCGTCCTTCCCTTCCCGGTGCTCGGCAACGACGAGCTGGCCAAGATCATCCACATCAACGACGAGGGGGACCACCCCGGTTTCGCCTCCCACACGGTGCGCGGCACCTTCCCGGCGGCCGAGGGGGGTGACGGCCTGTGCCGGCGTCTCGGGGAGATCGCCGAGGAGGTCTCGTCGGCGATCGAGCACGGTGCGCGGCTGATCGTGCTGTCCAGCCGCGGCGTCGACCGTGACAACGCCCCGATCCCGTCGCTGCTGCTGGTCGGCTCCGTACACCAGCACCTGGTCAAGGAGCGGACCCGCACCCGGGTCGGGCTCATCGTCGAGGCCGCCGACGCCCGCGAGGTGCACCACATCGCGTTGCTGCTGGGCTACGGTGCCGCCGCGGTGAACCCGTATCTCGCCATGGCCACCGTCGAGGACCTCGCCGCCCGCGGCGACATCCCCGGCGTGGACCCCGCGACCGCGGCGAAGAACCTGGTCAAGGCGCTCGGCAAGGGCGTGCGCAAGACGATGTCGAAGATGGGTGTCTCGACCGTCGCCTCCTACACCGGTGCGCAGATCTTCGAGGCCGTCGGGCTCGGCAAGGACGTGATCGACGCCTGCTTCACCGGCACGTCGTCGCGGTTGGGTGGCGTCGGGTTCGACGTGCTCGCCGAGGAGGTCCTCGCCCACCACCGCCGCGCCTACCCCGCGGACGGCGTGCGCGCGAACCACCGCTCGCTGATCACCGGTGGCGAGTACCAGTGGCGCCGCGAGGGCGAGGTCCACCTGTTCAACCCGCAGACGGTGTTCCGGCTGCAGCACTCCACCCGCGCGGGCCGCTACGACATCTTCAAGGAGTACACCCGGGCCGTCGACCAGCAGGCGCACCGGCTGGCGACGCTGCGGGGGCTGTTCACCTTCAAGGCGGGCCTGCGGCCGCCGGTCCCGATCGAGGAGGTCGAGCCGGTCGAGGACATCGTCACGCGGTTCGGCACCGGCGCGATCTCCTACGGGTCGATCAGCCAGGAGATGCACGAGACGCTCGCGATCGCGATGAACCGCCTCGGCGGCCGGTCGAACACGGGCGAGGGCGGCGAGGACCCCGACCGCTTCACCCGCGACCCGAACGGCGACCTGCGGCGCAGCGCGGTCAAGCAGGTCGCGTCGGGGAGGTTCGGGGTCACCAGCGAGTACCTGGTGAACTCCGACGACATCCAGATCAAGATCAGCCAGGGGGCCAAGCCCGGCGAGGGCGGCCAGCTGCCCGGCAGCAAGGTCTACCCGTGGATCGCCCGGACCCGCGGCTCCACCCCGGGCGTCGGGCTGATCTCCCCGCCGCCGCACCACGACATCTACTCGATCGAAGACATCAAGCAGCTCATCCACGACCTGAAGAACGCGAACCCCCGGGCGCGCATCCACGTCAAGCTGGTCAGCGAGCTCGGCGTCGGCACCGTCGCCGCGGGTGTCGCGAAGGCCTACTCGGACGTCGTGCTCATCTCCGGGCACGACGGCGGCACCGGCGCCTCGCCGCTGTCCTCGATCAAGCACGCGGGCGCGCCGTGGGAGCTGGGTCTGGCCGAGACTCAACAGACGCTGCTGGTCAACGGCTTGCGCGACCGGATCGTCGTGCAGACCGACGGCCAGCTCAAGACCGGCCGCGACGTCGTCATCGCCGCGCTCCTGGGTGCGGAGGAGTTCGGCTTCGCGACCGCGCCGCTGGTCGTCTCGGGCTGCATCATGATGCGCGTCTGCCACCTCGACACCTGCCCCGTCGGCGTCGCGACGCAGAACCCGGAGCTGCGCAAGCGGTTCGACGGGCGGCCCGAGTACGTCGTGAACTTCATGCGCTTCATCGCGCAGGAGGTCCGCGAGTACCTCGCCGAGCTCGGCTTCCGGTCGATCGAGGAGGCCGTCGGGCAGACCGATGTCCTCGACGTCGACACGGCCGTGCACCACTGGAAGACCTATGGGCTGGACCTGCGCCCGATCTTCCACAAGCCCGAGCTGCCCGAGGGCGCCTCCCGGCACTGCACCACCACCCAGGACCACGGGCTGGAGCGCGCGCTGGACAACACCCTGATCCAGCTCAGCGAGGGTGCGCTGCGGTCGGGCGACAAGGTCCGGCTGGATCTGCCGGTGCGCAACGTCAACCGCACCGTCGGCACCATGCTCGGCTACGAGGTGACCACGCGGTGGGGTGCCCTGGGCCTGCCGGACGACACCATCGACGTCACGCTGCGCGGCTCCGCCGGCCAGAGCTTCGGGGCGTTCCTGCCCCGCGGTGTCACCCTGCGGCTGGTCGGGGACAGCAACGACTTCGTCGGCAAGGGGCTGTCCGGCGGGCGCATCACGCTGCGTCCGGAACCGGGGGCGCCGTTCGTGGCCGAGGAGAACGTGATCGCCGGCAACGTGCTGCTCTACGGCGCGACGTCCGGAGAGCTGTTCGTCCGCGGCATCGTCGGCGAGCGGTTCTGCGTGCGCAACTCGGGCGCGCTGGCCGTGGTCGAGGGCGTCGGTGACCACGGCTGCGAGTACATGACCGGCGGCACGGTGGTCGTGCTCGGCCGCGTCGGGCGCAACTTCGCGGCCGGCATGTCCGGCGGCGTGGCCTACGTGCTCGACGCACCGCGACACCGGATCAACCCCGAGATGGTCGACATCGACCCGCTCGACGAGGACGACCGCAAGGTGCTGCTCGACGCCGTCGAGCGCCACCACGCGGAGACCGGCTCGGCGGTGGCCCGCAGGCTGCTCACCGACTGGGACGACGCCGTCGAGCGCTTCGTCAAGATCATGCCGAAGGACTTCAAGCGGGTCCTGCAGGCACGCGAGGCCGCCGAGCGCGACGGCCGCGACCCGAACCAGGCGATCATGGAGGCCGCACATGGGTGACCCGAAGGGGTTCCTCACCACGCCCCGTCAGGCCCCCACCCGACGCCCGGTGGACCTGCGGCTCAAGGACTGGCACGAGGTCTACGAGGAGTTCCCCGACGACCGGCTGGAGCACCAGGCCGGGCGCTGCATGAACTGCGGCATCCCGTTCTGCCACCAGGGCTGTCCGCTGGGCAACCTCATCCCGGAGTGGAACGACCTCGTGTACCGCGACGAGTGGCGCGAGGCGATCGAGCGGCTGCACGCCACGAACAACTTCCCGGAGTTCACCGGGACGCTCTGTCCGGCGCCGTGCGAGGCGGCCTGCGTGCTGGCGATCAACAGTGACGCGGTGACGATCAAGCAGGTCGAGCTGCAGATCGTGGACCACGCATGGCGGGAGGGCTGGGTCGTCCCCCAGCCCTCGCAGGTCACGACGGGCAGGAAGGTCGCGGTCGTCGGGTCGGGCCCGGCGGGGCTCGCCGCGGCCCAGCAGCTCACGCGCGTCGGCCACGACGTCACGGTGTTCGAGCGGGCGGACCGGATCGGCGGGCTTCTGCGCTACGGCATCCCCGAGTTCAAGATGGAGAAGTTCCGTCTCGACCGGCGCCTGGCCCAGATGGAGGCCGAGGGCACCGTGTTCCGGCCGAACACCGACGTCGGCACGGACATCACCGTCGAGCAGCTGAAGACCGGGTTCGACGCGGTCGTGCTCGCCGGCGGCGCCACCGCCGCCCGCGACCTGCCCGCCCCCGGGCGCGACTTCACCGGCATCCATCAGGCGATGGAGTACCTGCCGTGGGCGAACCGCGTGCAGCAGGGCGACCTCCCGGAGACGCCGATCAGCGCCGAGGGCAAGCACGTCGTGATCGTCGGCGGTGGTGACACCGGCGCGGACTGCCTGGGCACCGCCCACCGGCAGGGCGCCGCGTCGGTCACCCAGCTGGAGATCATGGCGCTCCCGCCGGAGAAGCGGACCGACGACATGCCGTGGCCGACCTACCCGATGATCTACCGGGTGGCCTCGGCGCACGAGGAGGGCGGCGACCGGCGCTACGCGGTGAACACCGTCGAGTTCACCGGTGACGCCGACGGCAACGTCGCGACGCAGAAGCTCGTGGAGGTCACCCGGGACGAGAACAACCGGTTCGTGCCGGTGGAGGGCACCGAGCACGAGATCCCGGCGCAGCTGGTGCTGCTCGCGATGGGCTTCGTCGGGCCCGAGAAGGGCCCGCTGATCGAGGGGCTGGGGGTGGAGCTCGACCCGCGCGGCAACGTCGCGCGTGACGCGAACTTCATGACCAGCGTCCCCGGGGTGTTCTCGGCCGGGGACATGGGTCGCGGGCAGTCGCTGATCGTCTGGGCGATCGCCGAGGGCCGCGCCGCGGCCGCCGGGGTGGACGAATACCTGACGGGCCGCACGGTGCTGCCCCGCCCGATCGACCCGGCGGACCGTCCGCTGGTGGTCTGAGCACCTGAGCGCACTCACGGGGCGGGGGCGTCGCCCGTACCCTCCGGTGGAGTCAGAGCGGGGGACGCTCCCCCGTCCGGAGGCGGTCGGCGCCCGCCGTCCCGTACCGCTCCAGCACCCGCTCGCGGATCGCCTTGTCCGTGCGGGGCACCGGTTCGACGAAGATCTCCGCGATGTCCGGGAAGCGGCCGCGCAGGTCCACGTCGATCGACGCGCATGCCCGTTCCAGCGAGGCTGCATCCAGCGCGTCGTCGAAGTCGAGCCGGGCGCACAGCAGGATCTGGTCGGTGCCGAGCGTCATCGTCAGCAGGTCCACGACCTGCTCCACCTCAGGCCGGTCGGCCAGGGCGTCGCGCAGCGCGTAGACGGTCCGGCCGTCGGCCTGGCGGCCGATGAGCAGCCCCTTGTTCGTGCCACCCAGGATGTAGGCGACGGCCGTCAGCAGCACCGCGATGAGCACCGACGCCAGGCCGTCCCAGAAGGCCGAGCCGGTGAGCTGGTGCAGCCCGACCCCCGCGAACGCCAGGAGCAGGCCGATCAGCGCCGCGCTGTCCTCGAAGAACACGGTCTTGACGGTGGGGTCGTCGGTCTGGCGCAACCAGGCCAGCGGTGTCGTCTCGTCCCGGCGCGCCTCGTTGCGCAGCTGCCGTACGGCCTTCAGCCACGAGGTGCCCTCGAGCACGAACGAGAACGCGAGTACGGCGTAGGCCACCCAGGCCAGGGTCTGCTCCTGCTCGCCCCCGAGCATCGTCCGGATACCCTCGAAGGCGGCGAAGCCGGCTCCGGAGACGAAGATGCTGACCGCGGCGATCAACGCCCAGAAGAAGCGCTCCTTGCCGTACCCGAACGGGTGCCGCCGGTCGGGCTTGCGGTCCGAGCGCTTGAGCGCGGTCAGCAGCAGCACCTCGGTCGCCGTGTCGGCGACGCTGTGCGCCGCCTCGGCGTACATGGCCGCCGAGCCGGTGAAGATCCCCGCCACCAGCTTCAACACGCCGATCCCGGCGTTGGCCCCCATCGCCACGAGCACGGTCAGCGTGCTCTCGCCGCCGCCCTTCGCGCCCTTCTCGTCCGTCACCCCGGAAGGTTAGGGTCCCTCACCGCCCAGCGCACGACGCCCGGCCCGAACGTTCGGGATGTCGCCTTTCGGGCGGCCCCCACGTCGACGTGTCCCGGTTCGCGAGCGGCGGTGCCGGGTGCCCGGGCCGCACGACCGAACCGGTACGCAACCGCTGTGCTGGACTTCCCCGGGCCTGCGCTCAGGGCGTGACGAGCGCGGGGGCCGCATGCGGCGGGGGTGCCCCGGTCGGCGTCGCCTGCCGGCGCCGGGCCCGCAGCCGCCGGATCACCGCGAAGCCACCGGCGGTGAGCACCGCCATGACGACACCGGCGGCGAGGCTCAGGAACGGGTTGCCGCCGACCATCGGGCCCAGGAGCATGCCGACGGCGAGCATGTACACGCTCCACACCGCGGAGCTCACCAGCGAGCCGGGCAGGAAGCGGCGCAGTGGCAGGCCGACACGGCCGGCGGCGGCGGTGCTGACGAGGCGGCCACCGGGAAGCAGCCGGGCGCCCATGAGCGCGACCACCGGGCGGTGGAAGAGGTTCGCCCGCACCCAGTGGCCCAGGCCGGTGTCGGCGTGCGCCGCGGCCGGCAGGAGGCGGTTCGACGAGCGGCCGAGCGAGAAGGAGAGGAGATCACCCGCGATCGAGCCGACGAGGGCGGCGGCGAAGAGCCCGACGGTCCCGCGGACGTCGTGGATCCCGAAAGCGGCGGCAGCGGCGGACATGAGGATGGTCTCGCTGGGAAGCACGGGCACCGGACCGTCGGCGGCGATCATGATGGCGAGGACGGGCAGGAGCCAGAGGCTGTGCAGGCAGGTGTCGAACAGCCTCACGAGATCCACCGTGCGGTCCTCCTCGGTCCGGCCCACCGGCACGTGGGCCGGGGGACGTGCGGTGCCGGGTGTGGCAGGTACAGCCTGACAGATGCGCCTCGGGCGGCACAGGGAGGCCACCACGCTTCCTGGCCGCACCCTGGCGGCGTCCGCGCGGCGTTGTTTTCCTCCCGCCGCCCTTGCCGACCCCCGGACCACACGGTACTGCGCCCCGGCTGCCCACCGCTCCTGAACCTATCCTGATCAGCGGAAAGCAGTCGCACGAGGAGGCAGCGAGGCCTCTCGGGTAGTGGCGTTTAACCACATGAACCCCGATGAAAGTATGGGTTCTTGTGCCACAGACGGGGCGGAGTCGCGCAGCCTACGGTCTCGCACCATGGCACACGACCCGTCCCGCGGCCCGCTCACCGGCCATACCGCCCTCGTCACCGGGGCGGCCAGCGGAATCGGCGCTGCTGTCGCCCGCCGGATGGCCGCCGACGGGGCGACCGTGCTGGCCGTCGACCTGAACAGCGCAGGGGTGAAGGCGCTGGCCCGCGACGTCCCCGGCATCGAGCCCGTCACCTGCGACCTGTCCGATCTCGAGGTCGTGGACGCACTGCCCGCCGAGGTGGACGTGCTGGTGAACAACGCCGGGCTGCAGCACGTCGCGCCCGTGCACGAGTTCGATCCCGCACGGTTCTCGCAGATCCTGACGATCATGCTGGAGGCGCCGTTCCGGCTGGCCCGGCGGACCCTTCCGTACATGTACGACCGCGGATGGGGCCGCGTCATCAACATCTCCAGCGTGCACGGCCTGCGGGCGAGCCCGTTCAAGTCGGCGTACATCACGGCGAAGCACGGCCTGGAGGGGCTGTCCAAGGTGATCGCCCTGGAGGGCGCGCCGCACGGTGTCACCAGCAACTGCATCAACCCGGCCTATGTGCGGACCCCACTGGTGGAGAAGCAGATCGGCGACCAGGCGCGCCAGCACGGGATCGGCGAGGACGAGGTCGTCGAGAAGATCATGCTGACCCCGGTGGCGGTGAAGCGGCTGGTCGAGCCGGACGAGGTGGCGGAGCTGGCGGCCGTGCTCTACGGGCCGGCGTCGGCATCGCTCACCGGTACGTCGCTGACGCTCGACGGTGGCTGGACGGCGCACTGATAGTCGCACGACGACGGCACGCACCTCCCCCGGGGATCTCCCGGGGCCACGTTCACCGACCGATCGGGAGAGGCGATGATGCGGGCGACGGAACGGACCGGATCCGGCACGAACATCATCCGCGTGGTGGCCGCGAGCATGGCCGGCACCACGGTCGAGTGGTACGACTTCTTCCTCTACGGGGTGGCGGCCGCGGTCGTCTTCCCCTCGGTCTTCTTCCCGGCCTCCGACCCCACGATCGGGACGCTCCAGTCGCTGGGCACCTTCGCCATCGGCTTCGTGGCGCGGCCGTTCGGCGGGCTCGTGTTCGGCCACTTCGGCGACCGCATCGGACGCAAGAAGCTGCTGGTGGTCAGCCTGCTGATGATGGGTCTGTCGACCTTCGCGATCGGCCTGCTGCCCGGCTACGCGGCGATCGGGGTGCTCGCGCCCACGCTGCTCGTGCTGTTGCGTCTGATCCAGGGCTTCGCGCTGGGCGGCGAGTGGGGCGGTGCGGTGCTGATCGTCTCCGAGCACGGCGACCCGGCGCGGCGCGGGTACTGGGCGAGCTGGCCGCAGGCGGGCGCGCCGGGCGGGCAGCTCCTGGCCAACGGCCTGCTGTTCGTGCTGGCCTCCGTGCAGAACGACGACGACTTCACGTCCTGGGGTTGGCGCATCCCGTTCCTGCTCTCGGCCGTGCTCGTGCTGATCGGCCTCTACGTGCGCCTCGCCGTCGAGGAGTCGCCGGTCTTCGAGGACGCCCAGGCGCACGCCGCGCGGCAGGCGGCGGCAGGGGTCAAGCAGTCCCTGCCGATCCTCGAGGTGTTCCGGCGCTACCCGCGGGAGGTGCTCACCGCCATGGGTGCGCGCTTCGCCGAGAACGTCTCCTACTACATCTTCACGATCGTCATCACGACCTACGCGACCAAGCGGCTCGGCATGCCCAGCTCGACGGTGCTGGGCGCGGTGCTGATCGGTGCCGCGGTGCACCTGGTGACGATCCCGGTGTGGGGCGCGCTGTCGGACCGGTTCGGGCGGCGCCCGGTCTACCTGCTCGGCGCGGCGGGCGTCGGGATCTGGGCCTTCGCCTTCATCGCGCTGGTGAACACGAAGAGCTTCGCGATGCTCGTCCTCGCGGTCGTCGGCGGCCTGCTGTTCCACGGTGCGATGTACGGGCCGCAGGCAGCGTTCCTGTCCGAGCTCTTCGGCACGAAGGTGCGCTACTCCGGGGTGTCGATCGGCTACCAGCTCGCGTCCATCCTCGCCGGCGGCCTCGCACCGCTGGTCACCGTGTGGCTCTACACGACGTTCGACTCGGGCTACGCGGTGAGCTGGTATGTCGCGGCGAGCGCGGTGGTGACGATCGTTGCGGTCGGCACCTACCACGAGACCCGGCATCGCGACCTCGCCGCGGACGACGGCGTCACCCCGGCGGCCCGCTGATCTCCGGATCGGTGCGGACGCGATGGCAGGATCGCGACGTGCCCCGCACCGCGCTCGAGCTGCTCCGGTTGCTCGCCGCCGACGCGCCGGCGGAGCAGATCGAGGAGCAGGCACGGGCGCTGGCCGCGGCGGATCCCGACGACGGCGCCGCGGCCCGGGAACTCGCCCTCCGGGTGCGTGCCGGGCTCGACGCGCACCGCCAGCGGGAGGCCGGACTGTCCGCGCTCGTCGACACTGCGCGCGACCTCGCCTCGCTGCCCGACCCCGGTGGCGTCCTCGACGCGATCGTGCGCCGGGCCCGGACGTTGCTGGGCTCGGATGTCGCCTACCTGACCCTGTCCGATCCCGACCGCGGCGACACCTACATGCGGGCGACCGCGGGCTCGGTGTCGGCGCGGTTCCAGGCCCTGCGGCTGCCGCTGGGCGCCGGTCTGGGCGGCCTCGTCGCCCAGACCCGTCGCCCCTACTGGACCGCCGACTACCCGGCGGCCGAGCAGTTCCGACACACGAGCGAGATCGACGCGGCCGTCCGCGACGAGGGGCTCATCGGGATCTGCGGCACGCCGCTGCTCGTCGGTGACGAGTTCGTCGGGGTGCTGTTCGCCTCGAACCGGACCCGGCGGGAGTTCCGCCACGACGAGGTGGCGCTGCTCGGCTCGCTCGCCGCGCTCGCCGCGGTCTCGCTGGTCCAGTCGCGACGGGCCGCCGCGACCGCCGCCACCCTCGCCGCCCTGTCCGCGGCGCACGAGGGCATCGCGCAGGCGGCCGCGGCGCACGACCGGTTCGTCGGCGTGGTCCTCGCGGGCGGCGGGGTCGACGACATCACCGCGGTGCTGGGCGAGGTGCTGGCGTGTTGGGTGGTGGTGCTCGACGTCGATGGGAGCCGGCTCGCGGCGCACGGACCGGTCCCGGCCGGGTCGGGGCGCCGCGACGGCGACGGCGACGGCGACGGCGACGGCGACACGAACGGCAGCACGAACGGCAGCACGGACGGGCCGGCCGATCCGCTCGCCGACGCGCCCGCGGTGCGACGCTCCGCAGGCACCGGCCGGCTCGCCGAGGCGGACGGCGTGTGGGCGGTTGCCGTCACCGCGGCAGGCCAGCGGCTGGGCACCCTGGTCCTGGGCGGCCGCGGCGGCCTCGACGCCGGGCAGGGACGCACCGTCGAGCGGGCCGCGATGGTGACCGCGCTGGTGCTGGAGTTCCGGCTGCGGGCGGCCGAGACGGACCTGCGGGTCCGCACGGACCTGCTCATCGAGCTTCTCGGCCGCACCCCGGGCCCGGACCAGACCACGGTGGACCGGGGGCTCGTCGAGCGCGGCCGGATGCTGGGTCTTCGCCTGCACGCGCCGCACGTCCTGGCGGTATGCCGGTGCGAGGAGCCGCGCAGGCGCGGTGTCGCGCTGGCGGCGAGCGCGCTGGGCGACGGGCGGGCGCTGGTCGCCGAGCACGGCGACGGGATCGTCGTGCTGCTTCCCGGCCGCGACGCCACGTCCGTCGCGTCCGACCTCGTCCGGCGCATCGGCGGCCCGGCAGCGGGCGGCACGCTCACCGTCGGGGCGAGCGGCCCGCTGGTTCCGGCGCGCGGCGTGACGACGGCCTACGCCGAGGCGGTCCGGACGGCCGATGCGCTCGTCGCGCTGGGGCTGGCGGGGCACGGCGGGTCGGCCCGCGATCTCGGCTTCGTCGGGCTGGTGCTGGGCGACGGCGCGGACGTCGAGGGCTACCTGACCCGGGTGCTCGGCCCCCTCCTCGACTACGACGCCCGCCGAGGCAGCGACCTCGTCGGCACGCTGGCGGCGTACTTCGCGGCGGGTACGAGCCCCCGGCGGGCGGCCACCGCACTGCACGTGCACGTCAACACGGTCGGCCAGCGCCTCGACCGCGTCACCTCGCTGCTGGGCGACGACTGGCAGTGCCCCGAGCGTGCGCTGGAGATCCAGCTCGCCCTGCGCCTGCACCGCCTGCGTTCCGGGAGATGAGGGGGTCCGGGAGA
>JAEUJO010000151.1 GCA_016794615.1 Pseudonocardia sp.
AGGAGTACTTCCACGACGACGACGCGCCTCCCGCGAACTCGATGACCCCCACCGCGTTCGCCATCGTCCGTGACGACCACGGACGAATCCTGCTCGTCCGCCGCCGCGACAGCGGCGACTGGGAGCTCCCCGGCGGCCGGGTCGAGCTGGGGGAAACCGCGAGCACCGCGGCAGAACGTGAAGTCGTCGAGGAGAGCGGAATCACGATCAAGGTGACCCGCCTGGCCGGCGTCTACACCGACCCCGGCCACGTCATGGTCTACCCCGACACCGGCGAGGCCCGTCAGGAGTTCGCCGTGTGCTTCCACGCGCTGCCCGTGGACGGGCGGCTCCACCCCGACCACGACGAGGTCTGCGGGGCCGCCTGGATCGACCCCGCCCGGCTCGACAAGATACCGATCCACCCCAGCGTGCGCCTACGCATCATCCAAGCCCTCACCGAACCCGACATACCGCACTTCGCCTGACCGTGTCCCACCGCGTCGGCAGGCCGACGGTGCGACCCTGACACCGGCCGACGTGGGAGCACCATCGGTGAGCTCGTGGACGGCGCGCCGGTGACGGTGACGGTTGTCGGCAGCCGCATCGAGGCGGAACTGATCGTCGGCCTGCTGCGCAGTCACGGCTCGAGCGCGGTCCGCTCGGCGGACGACGCCGGCGGCCAGGAACCCCAGCTGCAACTGCAGGGTGTTCGCGTGCTCGTTGCAGCCGCCGACGAAGCGTCGGCGGGTCGGCTGCTCGCTGTTGCGCCAGGCGGCGCGGACGGGGCGCGGAAGGCATCGGCCACCGGCTGCGCCCGCGACCAGGCGATCACGGCGACGCCCGCGGACGACACCGCCGGGTGAGTCGGCGTGGGGCCGGCCGTTGCCCCGCGGGTCGTCCGGCGTTCGTCCGGGACGGCCCGGACGGGGTGGTGCGACCGCTCGGGCCGCTCGTGGTGAGCTCGGCTCTACCGAGTTCCTGCGCCGCGGCGCCGGTGATCTAGCTAGTGCCCCAGCCACATCGCCGGGTGATGAGCTCCCCGGCTCGGGATCATCCAATTCGTTGGCGGACGCATTAACGAGCCAGGTGAGATGAATCAGACAGGTAGCCGCCACACCCATTTAGTATAATCATTTCATGGTGAGCAGAAAGTTACCCTAACCGCGTTCCCCGATCTGCCCGGGACGCCGCCTTCGGCGTGACGCGTTCGTTCCAAGGAGCAAGGCCACCATGACCACCTTCGACACTGTGCGTGTCCGGGATACCGTGCGGCCCCCCGCACCCTCGACATCGCCGAGCGGGGTCCGCCCCCGCGGAGGCGCCGATGCGTGGCGTGCGCGTCGACGTGAAGTGATCAACCAGGCCTCGGGCCTCTGTGCAGTCTGCGGGCTCGCGGGCGCTGACACCGCGTTCCGCGACTGGGATGCCGACGATCTCCTCGCCGCACACACCCGGTGTGTGGTCGGCCTGGGGCCGGTTCGGACGGCTGCAGGTGAGCGCCGCGACGTGAACGTGAGCGCCCCGCCGCCGGGCGACGAGGGCGCTGGTGTTCCTCTCGATGCCGCGGCGCAACGCCCCCGGGCACACCGCCGGCGAGTTCGCCTGCCGAGGAGCTTCGTCGACCGGGTCAAGCCGACCGGATTCACGTGAGGTGTCTCGTCCACGTTGAATCGGTCCGGATACGTCGAGACCTACCTCCGGTGCCCGGGTGATCGTGCAGGTACGGCTCACACCTGCAGCTCCGAGAGCCTGCGCCCGTACCAGAGCGTCGTCACGACGTAGCCGTCGAGGAAGCCCAAGACCAGGTAGAGCACGAGGATCGCACCGGCCATGGCCGTCGCACCGGCGGAGACGGGCGCCCCGCTCGAGGTGGTGCTGATGCCTTGGGCGATCTCACGCACGAATGCCCCGGCCGGGCGGCCGAGGTTCCCGAGCTGCACGAGGCCCGCGCCCAGCAACAGCTTGGTCAACCAGTCGCTGATCTCCGACAGGTTGGTGCTCGGGGTGAACTGGCCGGTGGGCGCATCGGGTTTCGGATCGTCGCTGACCTTGCCGTCCCGGGTGAGCCGCAGCGCACCGGTGGAGACCACGCGGGGGATTCCGAACAGGAAGCCGGCCAGACAGCCGACCAGGAAGCTGGCCATGGCGGTCGTCAGCGCGACCGCGAGATACCGCAGATGCGGACCCTCGGTGGCGAGGCAGTACACGACGATCACAACCGAACCGGCAAGGGCCAGGGCACCCGACAGCAGGGCCAGCCATCCGGTCACCACCCGCGGCAGCCGCATCGTCCTCTTCCCCGCTGCCGCTGTCATCGCGACCGCCTCCGCATCCCGTGCCCGCCCGTCAGCCGTCGGCGGTCTCGTGCAGGCCTGATGCGCCAACGGTCGCCCGGTGGCCACCCCCCGTTACCCGACCTGGACGGTGGCGATCCCCGGCGGCGCGACCCGGGTCGGTGATCACTTGGTGACCTCGAACCTGGTGGTCAGGTCGGCGGTGGAGTCGCCGCCGACCCAGACGTCGAAGGTCGACGCGTCGGTCACCCAGTCGCGGACCGCCGCATTCCAGTACCGCCGCTCGTCCGGACCGACCGGGAACGAGATCGTTCGTGACTCCCCCGCAGCGAGAGTGACCCGCTCGAACCCCTTGAGCTCCCGGACCGGGCGCGACGCCGTGCCGTGCCGCTGGTGCAGGTAGAGCTGGACGACCTCGTCGGCCTCGCGGTCGCCGGTGTTGGCCACCTCGACCGACACCGTGACCGTTCCCCGGGTCGTGGTGCTGGGCTCGTCGACGGTGAGGTTCGTGTAGGTGAACCGGCCGTAGCTCAGGCCGTACCCGAACGGGAACAACGGTGTGCTGGCCTCGTCCCAGTAGCGCCGGGCCTGGTTCTCCGGCTCGTGCGAGATCGTGTGGGCGTAGGTCATCGGAACCTGACCGACCGTCCGCGGCCACGTGAAGGGCAGCTTCCCACCGGGCGAGACGTCACCGAACAGCAGGTTCGCCACGGCCGTTCCGCCCTGCGTACCGGGGTACCAGACATCGAGGATCGCCGGCACGTTCGCAGCAGGCCAGCGCAGATCCAGGGGACGTCCGTTCATCACCACCAGGACGACCGGGGTGCCGGTGCCGACGACCGCCTGCAGCAACTCGAGCTGGCGCCCGGGAAGCTCGAGCGAGGACCGCGAGGCCATCTCGCCGATCATGTTCTGCCACTCCCCCACCACGACGATCGCGACATCGGCGCCGGCGGCCAGGTCGACCGCCCGTCGGAACTCGGCATCGTCGTCGAACCCGTCGGGATCCGACGGTGTGTTCCCGCCGAACATGTCGAACAGCGACGGGAACTCACGCTGAACGACCGGTACGCCGCGGGCGTACCCGACGCGGACAGCATGATCCGGCGTGGCCGCGCCGGGCCCGGATCGGTCACCGCCTGCCCGGGCGCGAACCCCCGCGAGCACGGTGACCGTCTCGTCCAGGTCGAAGTCGAAGACCCAGGGACCGATGGTGTCGCGCGGGGAGTCGGCCAGCGGGCCGATCACGGCGACCGAGCCGAGCGCGGTGGCGTCCAGCGGCAGCAGCCCGTTCTCGTTGCGCAGCAGCACCGCGGACCGTTCGGCGGCGACCCGGGCCACGTCCCGGTGGGCCGGATCGGCCAGCACCTGCCGGGCACGGTCCTCGTCGACGTACGGGTCGTCGAGCAGGCCCATCCGGACCTTCGCCGCGAGGATGCGGCGCACGCTCGCATCGACCGCAGCCATGTCGACCTCGCCGGCCTCCAGAGCCTCCGGCAGATGCGCGTATGCGGCGCCGGAGATGGCCATCTCCATGTCCACCCCGGCATTGACGGCACGGGCGCCTGCGTCGGTCAGGTCGGCGGCGAAGCCGTGGGTGACCAGGTTGCGCACGGCGTTCGCGTCGCTGACCACGAAACCGTCGAACCCCAACGTGTCCCGCAGCAGGTCGGTGAACAACCAACCGCTGCCGGTGGCGGGAATGCCGTTGAGGTCCATGTAGGCCGTCATGACGTTGCCGGCACCGGCCTCGATCGCGGCCCGGAACGGCGGGAGGACGACGTTCCACAGCTGCGAGTCCGACAGGTCGACCTCGTCGTAGTCGCGGCCGCCCAGGGCGTAGCCATACCCGGCGAAGTGCTTCGGGCCGGCGATGATCCGCTCCGGCGTGCCCATCTCCTGCCCCTGGAAGCCGCGGACCTGGGCAACGGCGACCGCGGCGCCGAGGTAGGGGTCCTCCCCCGCACCTTCGATGATCCGGCCCCAGCGCGGGTCGCGGGCGATGTCGACCATCGGCGCGAACGCCCAGTGGATGCCCACCGCCCGCGCCTCCCGGGCAGCCACCGCCTGACCTGCCTCGATCACCTCGAGGTCCCAGGAGGCCGCCATCGCGATCGGCACCGGGAAGACGGTGCGCAACCCGTGGACGACGTCGAATCCGACCAGCGCGGGTATACCGAACCGGTTGCCCTCGACCGCGAGCCGCTGCAGTCGGTTGATCTCTGCCGGATCGGTGAGGAACAGCAACGAGCCGACCAGTCCCTCCCCCAGCCGCGCCTCCACCATGCGCGGCTGCTCGTCGCGGTCGAACTCCAGGACCGGTCCCGGAGCGTCCGGAGGCAGGCGGAAGTAGAAGTACTGCGTCAGCTGACCCGCCTTCTCCGCCGGGGTCATCTGTGCCAGCAGCTTCTCGACGCGTTCCTGAACCGTCATCCCACTCTCCTTGACCTCGTGACGAGGCTCGTCGGACGCTCGTGACCGGCAGGACGACCAGGGCGCCGACCAGCGCCAGGTCCACGCTCGGTTGTGCGTGGGTCGTGCTGCGCACCTGGTGCGGGAGGAGGATGCCATCGCGCGCGGTCAGGCGCCACCAGCCGCCGAGGCACGTCGGACGGCGAGCCGGTCCGGGTGGATTGCCCTGCGGATCGCGGACCGCGAGCGCGAACTCGACGAGCGTGTCGGCGGCGAAGACGCTGAGCGGCGCCGGAATGCCGCTGCGATCGGCGTTCAGCAGGCGGTCGTCGCGGTTCAGGGCGGCGATCCGGGCTGGCGGGTGCCCGACACTGCGCGCGCAGTCCTGCTCAGACGAGGGAGCCGCCGTACCACATCGCGCCGAGGAAGAGGTACTGCTCGGCGCACCGCAGCACGAGCGGCAGCAGCAGCCAGAACGGCGCCTTGCGCAGCACCGGGACCGCGACGACAGCCAGGGCGTGGTTGCGATACCACGATGTCTCCGCTCCGGTCACGAAGGGCATGGCCAGCACGCCCGCGGCCAGCACTGCCGCGGCGATCTCCCATGGCTCGAGATCACGGTTCACCGCACGCCACACCACGACGGCGAGGATCACCGCAGCGAGGACCAGGTTGATGACGAGCTGTGTCGAGTGGGCGTCGCCGGCGTGCTGAACCAGCCAGGTGTCGTCCGGGTCGGCGGGGTACCAGCTCGAGAACGGTGTGTGGAAGAAGACCTCGACCTGCTCGAACGGATTCTTGAGATCGCCTTGGCCGTAGGCGTCGCGCTGGTGCTCCCAGTAGGCGTCCCAGCGACCGGTCGCGCGATACTCGGATACGGCGAGAAGCAAGTACGCCGTCGCACCCGCCACCGCCGCACCCAGGCCCTTCGCCACACGTACGGGCCAGGCCGAACTGCGCCACGCGAACCCGATGCTGAGCACCAACATGATTGGTGCGACCGCGCCGACGAGATGCGTCGAGAAGGCGATCCACGCTCCGACAGCGGCGTATGACAACGACTCGCGCTGGATGCCCAGAACGCAGATGAGCAGGCCCAGCGCGCCGATCGTGACCGGGAAGACCGCATGGAAATAGATGGCGCCGGGGAAGACCACCGCCAGCGCCATCGCCGCACCCGTGCCGGGGGTCAGTCGCGCGCCGAGCAGGTGCCACAAGAGCACGAAGACGGCGACGAGGCACAGCTCGGTGACGAGGACCGCCGCGACGTCCACCGGCAGCCCGGTCCACGAGACCGCTCGGGCCGCCATCGGATAGCCGGGGAACCAGGCGGTGTTGCCGCACCACACGTCCGGGAACTCCGGGTAGCGCTCCCGGCACCGGAACATCTCGTAGCCCCTCGACGCGATGCTCAGGTAGTGCACCGAGTCCCACCGCTCCCGCGCCGCGAGGCTCCAGAACTCCTCACCCGACAGAGCTGCCGTGACCCAAGCGAGCAGCGTGGACGCCAGGTACGCCGCCAACGGGACCGGCAGCAAGCGCTTGGCTCGCTCCTGCCAGATGCTCCGTGTCGCGGAGGCCGGGCGAGCAGGGGCCATGGCCGGCTCGGCCTCGACCGCTTCGACGGCGGGTACCGCAGCGTGGCCGGA
>JAEUJO010000164.1 GCA_016794615.1 Pseudonocardia sp.
TGCTGACCCTCGTGCGACGCGTGCTCGGCGCCCCGGCCGCCGTATACCTCTGGTTAGCCGTGACCGTCGCCGGGGTCGTCGCCGCCGTGGTGGCCGGCCAGGCGGTGTGGGGTGTGGTCGGTCACCCGGGGAAGCCGAGACGCAACGGCTGCGCGGACCTCGCACCCGCCGACAACGGGCCGCAGGTGAGCGACTATCTGCGGCGCCGCATCTTGACGGACGCCACGACGACGGCCGCGACCTCGGCCGACCGCCCAAACCGGAGCGCGCCCACCGGGTGCGGCAGTTGCCGGACGAGCACGAGCGCAGTCGGATCGAGGTCGATGGGGCGGACCGGCCGGGTGACGGCGCGTCGGCCCTACACGCGCTGCTCGAACCCTTCCGTACCTCAAGCCGCCGCCAGATCTCCGCCGGGACAGCACGCTCAGCTATCCCCGTTGCACCGGCGGACGCCGCGCAGCCCCGCCGGAGCCCGGCTGGATCAAGTGGCCGCACGTCAGCATCAACAGGATGGGGAAGGTCCGGGCGAGCCCGACATGCAGTATGCCGCTGTCGAGCAGTAGGCCGAGCGGCGATGCGCACTCGCGTCCGGTGGTCCTACTCGGGCGCGAGCGCGCGCAGGTCCGCCTCCCCGTAGCGGGCGCGGACGCGGGCGCGCAGCTGCGGGTCGTTGCGCGGCGCTGGCTCGAGGAATACCTCGTCGATGTCGCTGAACTCCTTGCGTAGTGTGTTGTCGATGCGGACGCAGGTGCGCTCGATCTCGTCGGACGTCGCAGTCTGGGCGAAGTCCAGCCGGGCGCAGACGAGCACCTTGTCGGTGCCGGTGAGCATGGTGAGCAGGTCGACGACCGCCTCCACCTCTCGGGCTGTTCGGCTAGCCGCTCGCTGATGCCGCGCACCAGCCGCGGGTCGGCTTGGCGACCGATGAGCAGGGCCATGTTGGTGCGCGCGAGGCCGTAGGCGGTGACCACGAGCAGCAGGCCAATCGCGAGCGACGCCAGCCCGTCCCAGACGGGGGAGCCGGTGAGCGCGGTGAGCCCGACCCCGGCGAACGCGATCACTAGCCCGGTGATGGCGGCGGAGTCCTCGAAGAGCACGGTGATGACGGTCGGGTCGTCGCTGTGGCGCACGAAGGTGCGCAGGTCCAGCCGCTCGTTGTGACGCTCTGTTGTCACCTGCCGGACGGCCTGCACCAGCGACACGCCCTCGATCGCTGCGGCGACGACCAGCACGACGAGCGCCACGGTCACGTTCTGCCGCTCCTCCGGGCCGCCGAGCAGCGTGTGGAAGCCCTGGTAGATCGAGAACAGCGCGCCCGCCACGAAGATCGACACAGCGGCCAGCAGCGAGAAGACGTAGCGCTCTTTGCCGTAGCCGAAGGGATGCCTGCGGTCGGGCGGTTTGGTGGAGCGCTTGAGCGCGGTCAGCAGCAGCACCTCGGTCATCGTGTCGCCCACGGAGTGCGCGGCCTCGGACAGCATCGCGGCGCTGCCGGTGAGCAGGCCCGCGACGAGCTTCGCCGCGCCGACGCCGAGGTTCGCCGCCATCGCGATGAGGACGGTCAGTGTGCCAATGCCAGGGAGATGCGGTAGGTCGCGGAGCGGCGGACCGCTTGTGGTGATCTTCGAGTTGTGTACGGAGAGTGAGAGCGGGTTGGGCGCATGACGGCGGCCCGGCTGTCTGGCCGGGTGCGCCGGGGTCCAGTCCGGGGTGCTGTTCCGGTCGGGGGACGGGACGGTGCCGGGGTCAGGCCGCGGTGGAGCCGCAGACGTGCATGACGGCGGGCACGGTGCGGCTGGCGATGCCGCGGGGTGCGTGCGGGAACGCCTGCCTGGATTTGATCTTGTGGTCACGGTGGCGGTGCCGGTCGGTGGTGACCCGGGCGGTGGCGACCACGGCCAGGGCGTGCTGGTGGGCGGCGGCCCGGGCGGGTGCGGGCAGCGAGGCGGTGGCGGTCCCGGCCCGCACGGTGGTGATCAGGGTGCGCCGCGCGGTGCTGAACGACAGGTGCCGGGCCGCGACCGGCTGGCCGGTGCGGGGGCCCTTGCGGAACGGTTGGGCGGTGGCGGCGGCCGAGCGGGTGGTGGCGCGGACGAGCTCGGTGCCGACGATCCAGGCGGCGTGCTCTTGGCGGATCAGCTCCGGGGTGTGCGAGCGCAGGATCGCCCCGGTCCCGGGTCCGGCGTCGTGGATGGCCGACTTGGCCTCCCGCAGCGCGGTCTCCGAGCCGTCCCACCGCCACCGGTAGGCCTGCGCCAACTGGTGGGCCGGGTGGGTGTGGTGGTCGAGCAGATCGGTGACCAGGCAAAACAACTCAGGCGTGATCGCCCCGTCGATGCTGACGTGGTACTCGACGACCCGCATGGTCACTGTGGTGCCGCCGCCGGACAGCCGGGTCAGGTAGGACCCATCCTCGGCGAACGGGCCGATGCGGGGCAGCCGGATGTCGGACTTGACGCGGATCAGCACGTGACTGCCGGTGGCGAGCATGGCCGCGATCCGGGGCACGCCGGGGAAGTTCCGATCCATGACCCACAACCGGTCGGGGCCGAACACGCCGGGCTGCTCGGCCAGCATCCGGTCCAGCAGCTGCTGTTCGGCCTCGCCCTTGTCCCTGCCGCCCTCGTCTCTGCCGGCCTGGTCCCCACCGGCCGGACCGGCCACCACGCCCAGGGTGGCCCGGGTGAACGCGTCGGAGACGTGCAGGTGACGGATCTGCGGATAGCCGGTCTCCGCCTGCCCGGCGGTGCCGAACGCAGCCCGGTTCGCCTTCGTGTCGGGCATCCGGGTCACCGTGCCGTCAATGGCGCCCAGCCGCAGCCCGCCGCCCACCTCCACCCGAGCAGTACCGTCGCGATGCTCGGCGTCGTCGCGATGCTCGGCGTCGTCGCGATGCTCGGCCACGACTGCGGCCAGCAGCTCCCGCTGCAGCTGCTGCAGCGGTGGCTCACCGATCGCGGCCCGCCAGGACGACAGCACCGTGCCCGACGGCACGGTGTGTGCCCGCTGCCACGGCACCGCGGTCAACTCACCCAGCAACGTGGTGAGCACCTCGCGGGAGTCGGCGTCGGGCATCACGGTCATCAGCAGCACCGCCCGGATGGTGAACGCGACGCTCATCTCCCGCCGCGCCACGGCCTTGATCTTCCCGGTCGGGCGGACGGCGGCGGCGATCCGGTCGATCGTCCCCGGCCCGCAGCGGCGGTCCAGCTCCTGCTCCGCGACCCCGAGCCGAGCGTGATCACACGGCCGGCCCGCGGCCTGGACCCGCCCGTCCCGGCGTACCACCGCGGGCGCGGTCACCACCACCGTGCACCACACCACCGGCTCGCCCGCCGTCATCGGTGAGGCGCCCGCGACCAGCAGCGCCGACCGCCCGTCCCCACCCGAACCCGCCCGCACCGGCCAGACCAGCGCCGACACCGGCACGGCCACCACCACCGCCTGGCCAACCACCCCGCCGGGGATCTCCACCCCGGCGATCACGGGCCGGGACGAGACCGGGTAGAAAGACACGCGGAGGCTCCAGGGAAGAAGATCGGCTTCGACACCGGGTCTTCTACCGGGAGCCTCCACCCATCCCCGGCACGCCACGCCGAGCACACCCGATCACAGCCCGGCCACCCACCAGCCCGACCTCACTCAACGTGACCGTCGGACGAGCGGCCCGGAGAGAGGCCGGAACCACTCATCTCCCTGGCATTGGTCAGTGTGCTCTCGCCACCGGATTTCGCCACGGCGAGTTCTACCCGTTCTCCCGGAGCGAGACGCGTCGATCCGCAATGACGCCTGGTTCGCCGCCGAGACCTACCCGGACCTGCTGACCGAGTACCGCACGGCGGGCGGCAGCGGGGTCGGCTACGCCGGGCGCCG
>JAEUJO010000172.1 GCA_016794615.1 Pseudonocardia sp.
CAGCACGGCTGTACAGCGCGGAGCGGTGCGGTGAGTGAGCGTGCGAACGAGCCGGTGTCACAGCGCGTGCGCGAAGCGCCGACCGAGCGCAGCGAGGGAGTGCGGTGAGTTACGTCCTCGGGATCGACGTGGGTGCTGCCCGCACCTCCGCGGCCGTCGCGCGGCCCGGCTCGGACAGTGTCGAGCCGGTCGATCTCGGTGACGGCGGGTGCGGCGTCGCATCGGTGCTGCATCTCGGCGCCGACGGCAGCCTGGACGTCGGCGAGGCGGCCGAGCGGTGGGCCGACGGCGAGCCCGAGCGGATGGTCCGCGGGTTCCCCGGCCGGATCGGCGACGACGTCCCGATGCTGCTGGCGGGCGAGCCGTGGGCGCCGGAGGAGCTGACGGCGTGGCTGGTGCGCTGGGTCGTGGACCGGGTCGCCGAGTGCGAGGGCGGCTCGGCGGCCGGGATCGCGGTCACGCGCCCCGCCACGTGGGACGACGACCGCATCGAACTGCTGGCCGGTGCGCTGGCCGAGCAGGACCTCGACGTCACCTTCCTCACGACGGCGCGCGCCGCCGAGTGGCACACCCCGGCCGCGGACGACGCCGCGCCCGTCGCGTCCGCCGCGGCGTGCGGCGCGGCGCTCGCCCTGCTGGCAGGCGACGTCGAGGCGGAACGCACCGACGACATCGCCGTTCACATGGCGGCGGCCGCGCAATTCCCGGGGATGCCGGCAGCGAGGACGGGCGGCGCCCCGGACGACGCCCGGTCCGCCGACATACCGGCACCCCGCACTCACGACTCGGGCGACCGGCCCGCGGACGACACACCACCTGCCGCCCACGCCGACGAAGGCGAGCGTCGGGTCGAAGGATCCGGTGCGCACGAGGCATCCGTCGAAGGATCCGGGAGCCACGCGGTCGGCGATGGGCGCATCCGCGGTCAGAACGGCTCCGCGGAGGCGTCGGGAGCGCATGCGGCCCCGAACCGGACCGAGGCGGACCCGGTCGTCGACCGCGCCGGGGCGGCGGACGCTCTGCTCGCGGCGCTCGGCGGGTTCACCGGTACCCTGGGCGCCACCAACACCGCGGGCCTGCTGTCGGGTTACACGCCGCCGTCCGGGCTGGCACTGTCCGCGACCGGCAGCGGGGCGACCGCTCTGATCGTCGAGACCGACGAACCGCTCGCCCCGCCGGCACAACGCAACGGCAGCGGCCGGCGGGTCGCGCTGTCGGACGACGAGGAGGCCGACGAGCGCGAGCCGGTCGCAGCGCCGGCACCGGTCGCCGAGCGGGTCCGCAGCCCGGCCGCGTTGGTGAGCATCGGCGGGGCCGCGGCGGCGGTGGCCGTGGTGTCGACACTGTTCCTCTGGCCTGCGCCGCGCACGACGAACAGCGCGATCAGCCGGCCCGCGCCCCTGGTTCCCGCGGTGACCGCGCCCGCCGAACCGACCACGGAGCTCACTCCGACCCCGACGCCCACGACCACCCACCGGCCGCGACCGGCGCCGCCGCGCACCCGGCGGGTCGTATCGCCGGTGGTGGAGACGACGACGCCGGCCGCGAGCGTGAGCACCGAGCCGACCACGACCGAGTCGTCGTCGACGTCGCCGTCGGCCTCGGAACCACCGGCGTCCGGGTCGACGACGACATCGACGACGACCAAGCCCAAGGACGACTGAGCCCAAGGACGACTGACAGGTCCGCACGGCGAACAGCGGACACGCGAGAAGGGCCCGTTCCGGATTCCGGAACGGGCCCTTCTCGGAGTAGCCCCGACGGGATTCGAACCCGCGCTACCGCCTTGAGAGGGCGGCGTCCTAGGCCGCTAGACGACGGGGCCGCGACCATTCATATGTGTCCAAAACACTAGCATTCTCGGAATGCAGCACTTCCGCTGGGGTACCAGGACTCGAACCTAGACTAACTGAACCAGAATCAGTCGTGCTGCCAATTACACCATACCCCAAGAGATCGCAGCCGGTACCCGCTGCGTGCCCTGCGTTACCACTCTAGCCGACGGCTCCGGCGCGCTCAAAACCGGCCCTCAGCCGCCCCAGCGACCGCTCGCGGCCCAGCAGTTCCATCGACTCGTAGAGCGGCGGGGAGACCGTCGCGCCCGTCACCGCCACCCGCACAGGCGCGAACGCCTTGCGGGGCTTGAGCCCCAGCCCGTCGACCAGCGCCGCCTTGAGGGCCGTCTCGATCTCCGGTGCCGACCAGCCGTTGAGCGGATCGAGGCTGCTCAGGGCTGCCTCGAGGACCGGAGCAGCATCCGCGCCGAGGTTCTTCCCCGCCGCATCGGCGTCGGGCGCGAACGCCCCGTCGTCGACGAACAGAAACCGCAACATGCGGGCGGCGTCCGACAAGACCGTGCTGCGCTCCTGCACCAGTGGCGCCGCGGCGACGAGCAGCGGCCGCTGCTCCTCACCGAGCGTGTCGCTCATCACGGGCGTGGTGCCCGTCAGCTCGGCCACGACATACGGCTCGAGCCGCCGTGCGAAGTCGTCGGGGGCGAGCATCCGCAGATGCGCGGAATTGATGGCCTCGGCCTTCTTGAGGTCGAACCGCGCGGTGTTCGACGACACCTTCGCGACGTCGAAGGCCGCGACCATCTCGGCGAGGGTGAAGACGTCCCGATCCTCGGCGATCGACCAGCCGAGAAGGGCCAGATAGTTGAGCAACCCTTCGGGGACGAAGCCGCGGTCACGGTAGAGGAAGAGGTTCGACTGCGGGTCGCGCTTGGAAAGCTTGCGGCTGCCCTCGCCGGTCACCAGCGGCAGGTGCGCATACACCGGCGCGCCGTTGCCGATCCCGACCCGGCCGAGCGCCTCGAACAGCGCGATCTGCCGCGGGGTCGACGGCAGGAGGTCTTCGCCGCGCAGGACATGCGTGATGCCCATCAACGCGTCGTCGAGCGGGTTGGTCAGCGGATAGAGCGGCGTGCCGTCACCGCGGGCGAGCACGAAGTCGGGCACCACGCCCGCCTTGAACATGATCTCGCCACGGATCAGGTCCGTGAAGGAGATGTCGCGATCCGGCATGCGCAGCCGGAACACCGGACGTCGCCCCTCGGCCCGGAACGCGGCCGTCTGCTCGTCGGTGAGATCGCGGTCCGCGTTGTCGTACCCCAGCTTCGGGTCGCGGCCCGCCGCCCGGTGCCGCGCCTCGATCTCCTCGGCCGTCGAGTAGGACTCGTACACCTCACCCGCCTGCACCAGCAGCCCGAGCGCGTCGCGGTAGGTGTCGCGGCGCTCGCTCTGCCGGTACGGGCCATACGGGCCACCGACCTGCGGCCCCTCGTCCCAGTCCAGGCCCAGCCAGGTCAGGGCGTCGAGGATGGCGGCATAGGACTCGAGGCTGTCGCGCTGGGCGTCGGTGTCCTCGATGCGGAAGACGAAGGTGCCGCCGGTGTGGCGGGCGTGGGCCCAGTTGAACAGCGCCGTCCGAACCAGCCCGACGTGCGGGGTGCCGGTGGGCGAGGGACAGAAGCGAACCCGGACGGAGCTGGCTGCGGTCACGGGTGGAGCGTAGGTGGTCGCGGGCAGGCCGCCGCGATTGCCTGCGCGCCGGGGATTGCCTGCGCGCCGGGGAGCCTGCGCGCCGGGGAGCCTGCGCGCCGGGGAGCCTGCGCGCCGGGGATTGCCTGCGCGCCGGGGATTGCAGCAAGGTGGCCCTGCTCCAATCCTTCTGGTGTAGGGCCACCTTGCTGCGAACCCCAGCAGCGTCGCCGGGTGCCGCGGGTGGCGACGAGCACGAGACGGCGCTATATTCAACGAGTGTCGAATAACGAGCGCACGACCTGCCTCGTGGTCGGCGGCGGGCCCGCCGGGATGGTCCTGGGCCTGCTGCTCGCCCGCGCCGGCGTCCCGGTGACCGTCCTGGAGAAGCACCCCGACTTCCTGCGCGACTTCCGCGGCGACACCGTGCACGCATCCACGCTGACGCTGCTCGACGAGCTCGGCCTCGGCACGCGGTTCGCCGCGCTGCCGCAGCGCCGCCTCGAGCGCGCCACGGTGCAGCTGGACAACGGGACGGTCCAGCTGGGCGACCTGCGCCGGCTGCCGGGCCCGCACAAGCACATCGCGATGGTTCCGCAGTGGGATCTGCTCGACCTGCTCGCGGACGCGGCCGCGGCCGAGCCGGCGTTCACCCTGCGGCGCAACGCCGAGGTCACCGACGTCGTCCGGGAGAACGGCCGGATCGTCGGGGCGCGGTACACCGACCGGACCGACGGCTCGGTCCACGAGGTGCGCGCCGCCCTGACCGTGGCCTGCGACGGCCGCGGTTCGGCGGTGCGGGCGGCTGCCGGGCTGCGGTCGCGGGCCTTCGGCGTGCCGATGGACGTCTGGTGGTTCCGGCTGCCTCGGCAGGCCGACGACCCGGAGGGCGGCGTCGGGCGCATCGGCAACGGCGGGTTCATGGTGATGATCGACCGCGGCAGCTACTGGCAGTGCGCCTACCTGATCCACAAGGGCAGCGATGCGGTGCTGCGCGGCGAGGGGATAGCGGGTTTCCGGGCCCGGTTGACGGCACTGCAGCCCTGGATCGCGGACCGGGTCGACGCGCTCGCCTCGTTCGACGACGTGAAGCTGCTCGACGTGCGCCTGGACCGGCTGCGGCGCTGGTACGCCGACGGGCTGCTGCTGATCGGCGACGCCGCGCACGCGATGAGCCCGGTCGGCGGTGTCGGGATCAACCTGGCGGTGCAGGATGCCGTGGCGGCGGCCCGGATCCTCGCGCCGGCGCTGCGCGCAGCCGGGTCGGTGCCGGTCCCGCTGCTGCGGCGCGTGCAGCTACGGCGCTGGTGGCCGACGGCGTTGGTACAGGCCGCGCAGCGGCTGGCGCACCGGCGGGTCCTGCGGCCGGTGCTGGCGGGTGGGGCCGCAGGCGATGCGGGAGCGCGGCAGGGTGGACCTGCTGGCACCACGGGCAAGCAGGATCACCCCGCCGCACCCGCGGCCGGCGCACCTGCCGGTGCCGCGCCCGCGGGGTCGCGGGGGGACGGGCACACCGGCGCAGGTCCCACCGGGCTGAACGACCGGACCGGCACCGAGGCGCCGTCCGCGTCGCTCCCGCTTCCGCTGCGGCTGGTGCGCCGGTTCCCGGTGCTGCAGGGCATCCCGGCGCGAGTGATCGCCATCGGCCCACTGCCCGAGCACGCCCCGGCGTGGGCGCGACGCCCCGAGATGCCCGTCGCCACCGCACCGGCGACGACCGAACCGCCTGCCGTCTCCTAGTGCAGCGCCTCATAAGCTCCTTTCTCCTGTGTTGGTGACGGTGTGTGATGTCAGGCAGCTCGGGTGAGGCCGGTTGTGGTGGGGTGGCGTTCGAGGTAGCGGGCGTGTTCGGTGTCGGCGTCGTAGCTCCACCGGTAGGGCTGGGCTGTCTCGTTGTGGCGGATCGTGAACTCGGTGATGTGGGTTTCGAGGTCCTCGCGGGAGCTGAAGTCGCCGCGGCGTAGCAGCCGGCGGGTCAGGACACCGAACCACTGTTCGATCATGTTCAGCCAGGAGGCGTGCTTCGGGGTGTAGGTCACGCTGAAGCGCGGGTGTGCGGCGAGCCAGGCCCGGGTGGCCCGCGCGGTGTGGCTCGACCCGTTGTCCAGGATCAGGTGGATGCGCAGCGCCGGATCGAGGTGCTTGTCGAGCGTCGTGAGGAACGCGGTGAACGCGGCGGAGGTGTTCGGGCCGATCCGCTGGGTGAGGACCTGACCGGTCGCCACGTCCATCGCGGCGATGATCGAGACGGTGCCGTGGCGGACGTACTCGAACTCGCGGCGGGCCGCCCGGCCGGGCCGTAGCGGGATCTCGGGGTACTTACGGGTCTTCGCCTGGATCCCGGTCTTCTCGTCGATGCTGACCAGCACGGTCCCGGCCGGTGGGTCCAGGTAGAGGCGGCAGACCTGACCGGCCCGCGTCCAGAACGTCGGGTCGTCGGCCCGGGAGCTTGTCAAGATGTCTGTGTAAGTGAATCGGTCAGTGGTAGGAATTCCCTCCGTTGTTGATCGTCTTCCACCCGCTTGTCGGTGTCCACGTCGTTCGTCCTCGCTGCGCTGCGGGCGCTGCACGTGGACGCCTCCGGC
>JAEUJO010000196.1 GCA_016794615.1 Pseudonocardia sp.
TTTCACCCCGCCCGAATGACCGTGATCAGTTCACGAACAGGCTCTATGGCCCGTCGGAGGTCGTGGGCCGGTCACTGTGGAGCCCGCAGCCTGACCCGCCTCACCCCGTCCCCGACTCCGCACCCACCCGCTGCGCCGAGCCGTCGGTCCCGTTCGCCGGTCCCCGCCCTGGTCGCCACGTCGGGTACCGCCGGGCCGGCGGGAACGGGACCCCCGGGGTTCGAAAGCCTGTGCAGACCACGTCGGACTCCGAGCGATCGGAGCAGCGGTCGACGAAGCAGGAACCCGCCTCACGAGGCTCGCAATGAGCCGTCGTGAAAGTCGACTCACAGTCCCGACGCGTGCACCAGCGACGGCCCGCGTGCGAGAGTGATGCGACAACTGCACATGCGGGCGGGGGCCAGGAAGCCGGTGCGAGTCCGGCGCGGTCCCGCTTCCAAGCCCATTTTCAACCGTGCCGGTTTGATCCGGTCGGTCCCGTCCAAGGGATGACAACAGGTCGAAAATGGGCTCCCTGTCACCGGGGAGCGGACCCCGTCGACGGCCACGGGGAGCCATCCCGGGAAGGCCGGGGCGAGCGCCGATCCGGGAGCCAGGACACTGCCCCTCCCGCCGCTGGAATCGATCCGGCCACGACGCGTCCGCCCCGCGCTCCGTGCGGGACGGCCGCCCTGCGCCGGATCAGACCTGGGACGAGGATCCCGAGGAAGGTCCACATGCGCCGCGCATTGCGCCGGGAGCCACCCCGGTGATTCTCCTGCTGTCCACTTCGGACACCGATCTGCTCTCCGCCCGCGCGTCGGGCGCCGGCTGGCGGCCCGCCAACCCGAACCGCGTCACCGACCTGCCCGCGCTGCTCGCCGAGGCCGACGTGGTCGTGGTCCGCGTCCTCGGCGGCCGCCGGTACTGGGAGGAGGGGATCGACGCCGTCCTCGCCGCAGGCCTGCCGGTCGTCGCGCTCGGCGGTGAGCAGGCCCCGGACGCCGAGATGATGGAGCTGTCCACGGTGCCGGCCGGGGTCGCCGCACAGGCCCACACCTACCTCGCGCAGGGCGGCCCCGAGAACCTCGCGCAGCTGCACGCCTTCCTCTCCGACACCGTCCTGCTCACCGGCGAGGGCTTCGCGCCGCCGGTCGAGCTGCCGAGCTGGGGCGTCCTCGACCGCGACACCACGGACGCGGACGGCCCGACCGTCGCCGTGCTCTACTACCGCGCCCAGCAGCTCGCGGGGAACACCGCCTACGTCGAGGCCCTGTGCACCGCGATCGAGGCCGCCGGCGCGCGCCCCCTGCCGGTGTTCTGCGCCTCGCTGCGGCAGGCGGAGCCCGCGCTGCTGCGTACGCTGCGCGCGGCGGACGCGATGGTCGTCACCGTGCTCGCCGCGGGAGGTACGAAACCCGCGGGTGCGTCCGCGGGCGGCGACGACGAGGCGTGGGACGTCGCCGAACTGGCCGCGCTGGACGTCCCGATCCTGCAGGGCCTCTGCCTCACCAGCAGCCGTGCCGACTGGGCGGCCAACGACGACGGCCTCTCCCCGCTCGACGTCGCGACCCAGGTCGCCGTGCCCGAGTTCGACGGCCGGCTGATCACCGTGCCGTTCTCGTTCAAGGAGTTCGACGCCGACGGGCTGTCGGTCTACGTGCCCGACCCCGAGCGCGCCGCCCGCGTCGCCGGGATCGCGGTGCGCCACGCCCGGCTGCGGCGCATCCCGAACGCGGACAAGCGGATCGTGCTCATGCTCAGTGCGTACCCGACCAAGCACGCCCGGATCGGCAACGCGGTCGGTCTGGACACGCCGGCCAGCGCCGTTGCCCTGATCAGGGCGATGGCCGAGGCCGGGTACTCCGTTCAGGACAAGGGCGCAGCCGGCTTCCCCGGCGTCGCCGACCAGGACGGGAACGCGCTGATCCACGCCCTGATCGAGGCCGGTGGGCAGGATCCTGACTGGCTGACCGAGGAGAAGCTCGCCGGCAACCCGGTCCGGATCTCGGCCGCCGCCTACGCCCGTTGGTTCGACCTGTTGCCCGACGACTTCCGCAAGGGCGTCGAGGCGCACTGGGGCCCGGCACCCGGTGAGCTGTACGTCGACGGGACCGACATCGTCGTCGCCGCCCTGCGCAGCGGGAACGTCGTGCTGATCGTGCAGCCGCCGCGCGGCTTCGGCGAGAACCCGGTGGCGATCTACCACGATCCGGACCTGCCACCGAGCCATCACTACCTCGGCGCGTACCGCTGGCTCGCCGCGCCGCAGAGCGAGGGCGGGTTCGGCGCGGACGCGATCGTGCACCTCGGCAAGCACGGCAATCTCGAGTGGTTGCCCGGCAAGACGCTGGGGATGAGCGCCTCGTGCGGGACCGACGCGGCGCTCGGCGATCTGCCGCTGGTCTACCCGTTCCTGGTCAACGACCCGGGGGAGGGGACGCAGGCCAAGCGCCGGGCGCACGCCACGCTCGTGGACCACCTCATCCCGCCGATGGCCCGGGCCGAGACCTACGGCGACATCGCGCGGCTCGAGCAGCTGCTCGACGAGCACGCGAACGTCGCGGCGCTCGACCCGGCCAAGCTGCCGGCGATCCGCCAGCAGATCTGGACGCTGATGCAGGCCGCGAAGCTGGACCACGACCTCGGCCTGGAGGAGCGGCCGCACGAGGCGGAGTTCGACGACTTCATCCTGCACGTCGACGGCTGGCTCTGCGAGATCAAGGACGTCCAGATCCGCGACGGCCTGCACGTCCTCGGCGCCGCCCCCGCCCGCGACGTGCGGGTGGACCTGGTGCTCGCGATCCTGCGCGCCCGCCAGATGTGGGGCGGCGAGCAGAGCCTGCCGGGCCTGCGCGAGGCCCTGGGCCTGCCCGACGATGCCCCCAAGGCCCGGGTCGACGAGGTGGAGGCGCTGGCGCACGCCCTCGTCGCGGGCATGGAGTCGCGCGGCTGGGACCCCGACGCGGCCCCCGCCGTCGTCACCGAGATCTGCGGGGAGTGTGCAGCCGCCGGCGGCTCGGGAGGTTCGCAGCAAGGTGGCCCTACTCCAATCGGACTGGTGCAGGGCCACCTTGCTGGAACCGCGCGGGACCGCGGGGAGGTCGAGCGGGTGCTCCGGTTCGCGGCGGAGGAGGTCGTGCCGCGGCTCGACGCGACCGTGCAGGAGATCCCGCGCGTCCTGCACGCCCTCGACGGCGGCTTCATCCCCGCAGGCCCGTCCGGCTCGCCGCTGCGCGGGCTGGTCAACGTGCTCCCGACCGGCCGGAACTTCTACTCCGTCGACCCCAAGGCCGTCCCGTCACGGCTGGCGTGGGAGACCGGGCAGGCGATGGCCGAGTCGCTGGTCGAGCGCTACCGGCGGGACCATGACGGTGCGTACCCGAGGAGCGTCGGCCTGAGCGTGTGGGGGACCAGCGCGATGCGCACGTCCGGCGACGACATCGCCGAGGTCTTCGCGCTGCTCGGGGTTCGCCCGGTCTGGGACGAGGCGTCCCGGCGCGTCGCGAGGCTCGAGGTGATCGACCTCGCCGAGCTGGGCCGCCCGCGCATCGACGTCACCGTCCGCATCTCGGGCTTCTTCCGTGACGCCTTCCCGCACGTGCTCGCGCTGCTCGACGACGCGGTGCAGCTGGTCGCGGCCCTCGACGAGCCCGCCGAGCGCAACTTCGTCCGCGCCCACCTCGAACCGGACGAGCGCCCCACCAGGATCTTCGGCTCCAAGCCCGGCACCTACGGCGCCGGCCTGCTGCAACTCGTCGACTCCCGGAGCTGGCGCGACGACGCCGACCTCGCCGAGGTCTACTCCACCTGGGGCGGCTACGCCTACGGCCGCGGCCTGGACGGCGTCCCCGCCCGCGGCGCGATGGAGGCCGCCTACCGGCGCATCGCGGTCGCCGCGAAGAACACCGACACCCGCGAGCACGACATCGCCGACTCCGACGACTACTACCAGTACCACGGCGGCATGGTCGCGACCGTCCGTGCGTTGACCGGCTCCTCGCCGGCCGCCTACGTCGGCGACTCCACGAGCCCGTCGTCGGTCCGCACCCGCACCCTGCACGAGGAGACCGCGCGCGTGTTCCGCGCCCGCGTGGTCAACCCGCGCTGGATGGAGGCCATGCGCCGGCACGGGTACAAGGGCGCGTTCGAGATGGCCGCGACCGTCGACTACCTGTTCGGCTGGGACGCCACGACGGGCGTCATCGCCGACTGGCAGTACGAGAAGCTCACCGAGAGCTACGTCCTGGACCCGGTGAACCGCGAGTTCCTCGCCGATGCCAACCCGTGGGCCCTGCACGGGATGGCCGAGCGGCTGCTGGAGGCCGTCGACCGCGGTCTGTGGGAGGCGCCGGAGCAGACGACCCTCGACGCCCTGCGCCAGGCCTACCTCGAGACCGAGGGCGACCTGGAGGCCGAGTGAACCGGACGATCTACGTCATCGGGATCGGCGCCGGGAACCCCGAGCACCTGACCCTGCAGGCCGTCGCCGCGATGAACCGTGTGGACGTGTTCTTCACGATCGACAAGGGCGCGGTCGACGGGGGAGCGACGGCCGACCTCGCTGCCCTGCGCGCCGAGCTGCTGGCCCGCCACGTGACGCGCCCGCACCGGGTCGTGACCGCGCCGGAGGTCCCCCGGGACCGCGACCCCGCCGAGTACGTCGACACCGCGAGCCGATGGCAGCTCCGCCGCGGCATGCTCTACGAGGCGATGATCGCCGAGGCGCTGCGCCCCGGAGAGACCGGCGCCTTCCTCGTCTGGGGCGACCCGGCGCTCTACGACGGCACCCTGCCCCTGCTCCGCCGGATCGCCGAGCGTACCCACGACCAGCTGCGGATCGTGTCGATCCCCGGCATCAGCAGCGTCGGCGCCCTCGCCGCGGCACACGGACTCGTCCTCAACCGGGTCGGCGCACCCGTGCTGATCACCACCGGCCGCCGGCTTGCCGACGGGGGCATGCCCCGCGACGTCGACGACGTGATCGTGATGCTCGACGGCCGGGCGGCCTTCGCCGGCCTGCCCGACACCGACCTGGACATCTTCTGGGGCGCCTATCTCGGCACACCGGACGAGATCCTGGTGTCCGGCGACCTGCCCGCGGTGCGGGACGAGATCTGCGCGCGCCGCGCCGAGGCCCGTGCCCGCAAGAGCTGGATCATGGACACCTACCTGCTGCGCAGGCGTCGCGTCGGGCCCTGACGAGCGGCGTGCGCCGTTCGGCCGCCGCGACCGCGAGATGGGACGCGCCGGCCGACCGCCTCCCTCTGGGGCCGGTGAGGCGCCTGTGACCGGCGTCAGCCTTCGCGCGCCGGCTCCGGTTGGTCGGCACCGCTCTGGATGTGCCGCCGTGCCGCGGCGTACACCAGCAGCACCACCGCCAGCGACACGAGACTCAGCTCGAGCTGGGAGCGGCTGTCCTCCGCGATCCCCATCGAGACCAGCACGGCCACCATCGCGGCGATGGTGAGCCAGGTGAGCACCGGGAAGCCCCACATCTTCACCGGCAGCTCCGCCTCCGGGGTGCGCTTGCGCAGCACGTACTGGGACAGGCAGATGATCAGGTAGACGAACAGGATGATCGCGCCCGAGGAGTTGAGCAGGAACAGGAAGACGGTGTCCGGCGACACGTAGGCCGCAATCACGCACAGGAAGCCGATGACCGTGGAGAACAGGATCGCCCAGACCGGCACGCCGCGCCGGTTCAGCGCGATGAGCCGCTGCGGCGCCTCCCGGTGCGCGGCGAGCACGAACAGCATGCGCGAGGCCGTGTAGAGCCCGGAGTTCAGGCAGGACAGCACGGCGGTCAGCACGACGGCGTTCATGATCTCGGCGGCGGCCGGGATGCCCATCGCCTCGAACGCGCTGACGTACGGCGAGGCCCCGACCTGCTGGGAGTTCCAGGGCAGGATCACCGCGAGCAGGAACACCGAGCCGACGAAGAAGATCGAGATGCGCACCACGACGGAGTTGGTGGCCCTGGTGACGGCGCGCTCGGGGTCGTTCGACTCGGCGGCGGCGATCGTCGCGATCTCCGCACCGACCATCGAGAAGATGACCACGACGATGCCGGCGAAGATCGCGCCGGGGCCGTTGGGGAAGAACCCGCCGTGCGCGGTGAGGTTGGAGAAGTCCAGGCTGCGGCCCGGCCACAGGCCCAGCACGAAGAGCCCGCCGAGGACGAGGAAGACGCAGATCGTGGCCACCTTGATGCCGGCGAACCAGTACTCGAACTCGCCGTAGCTCCGCACCGAGAACAGGTTCGTCACCGTCATCAGCAGCATCAGCCCCAGGGCGAGCGTCCACAGCGGCAGGTGGAGCCACCGTTGCAGGATCTTGGCGCCCGCGACGGCCTCGAAGCCGACGACGATGACCCAGAAGTACCAGTACAGCCAGCCGACGGCGAAGCCCGCCCAGCCGCCCAGCGCGGTGCGGGCGTAGTCGGCGAACGAGCCGGTGGACGGGTGCGACGCAGCCATCTCGCCGAGCATCCGCATCACCAGGACGATGAGGACGCCGGTGAGCGCGTAGGTGAGGAACGCCCCGGGCCCGACGTCGTTGATGACCACCCCGGACCCGACGAACAGGCCGGCCCCGATGACGCCACCGATGGCGATCATCGTCAGGTGGCGCTGTTTGAGGCCTTTTTCCAATTCCATGCCGGACGCCTGTGTCACCATCAGCGATCTCCTTCGCCTCTTGGACCGGATGGGCGGACACCGCCCCGGACAGATGTGCCGGGGAGTGACATCGTCGAATTCCTGCAGGTCCGAATGCTCGCAGTCGGCCGACGAACAACGGTAGGGTCGTGCGCCCCGACTGATGCGGGGCCGGTCAGGTGCGCACGCTGCGGCTACGCACATCACGAATGCTCGGGCGCCGCGTTCGGCGCCCGAGGCATCATAGTTCCGCGCTTCTGTATCGCGTGGGTGAATGGCGGGTATCAGCCATTCGCCAGATCGCGGGCGGCCAGCGCCAGCAGGAACTCGGTGCGGTCGTGCGCGGAGTCCAGGCTGCGGCCGGTGAGCTGCTCGATCTTGCGCACCCGGTGGCGCAGGGAGTGCCGGTGCACCCCGAGCCGGGCGGCCGCCGCCTCCCAGTGGCCGTTGTGGGTGAGGAACGCCGCGAGCGAGGCGACGAGCTCGCCGTCGTGCTCCTGGTCGTAGTGCTCGAGCGGACCGAGGACGTGCGCCGCCAGGTCCGCCAGCGCAGCGGTCTCCTGCACGCCGAACAGCAGGTCCACCACACCGAGGTCGGCGAACTCGACCAGCTCCGCGCGGCGGGCCCGGGCCAGCCGCAGTGCGTACCGGGCCTGGCGCAGGCTCTTCGCGATGCCGTCCCACTCCTGCGTGGTACCCACTCCGACGGCCACCACGGACGCGCCGGCCGTCCGGGCCGCCGCGGCGACGTCCCGGGCCGCCTGCAGCCGGGCCGGACCGGTGGTGACCACCACGACCTCGTCGATCCCGCCGTCGAGAAGGAACGGCAGCCCGGCCGCGGTCAGGGTCTCGTCGACGACCTCCTGCGCGCGCAGCTGCGGCAGGGTCGACGCCACCACCGCGGCGGCGACCGGGTCGCGCGCCCCGAAGCCGAGCGGCCCGACGTGCCGGGCCAGCCCGTCGCCGGACAGCGCACCGCTCGCTGCGAGGTCCAGCAGCGTGGCCCGGATCTCCCGGTCGCGCGTGCGCAGGTCACGCGGACGCTCCAGTTCCAGCGCGACGAGCGACGCGGCCTGGCTCACCAGCAGCTGCTCCAGCGGCTCGAGGGCGCGGCCGGTCACGACGGCCAGGTAGCCCCGTCGGGTGTTCGCCGCGGCGAGGGTCTGCACCGTCAGCCGCCCGACGTCGTCCGATACCGTGAGCCCGAACCGTCCCCGGAGGCGGCGCTGTGTGGCGATCTGCTGCTCCACCCGCGCGACGAGGGCGGACGCGTCCTGCGGCTCCGCGGCGAGCACCGCGAGGCCGGTGTCCAGGACCGCGACCCGGCCGTCGAGGTGCCGGGCCAGGTCCTGCACGACGCCGCCGACGCCCCGGTCCATGGTGGCCTTGACCAGCCGCGCCTGCACGGCCACCATCCGTCGGACCTCGTCGAGCCGCTCGGTGCCCAGGCGCTCGGCCACCGCACGGGAGATGGCGAGGAACGGCGTGGCGAAGGGCACCTCCAGCACCGGCAGCCCGCAGCCGTCGGCGGCGGCGAGGATGTCGCGGGGCACCTGCGGGTGCGACAGCTCGATCCCGAAGCCGATGCCGGCCGCCCCGGCCCGGTCGAGGTGCTCGACATAGGCGCGGCGCCGCTGCGCCGTTCGCGGCAGCCGCAGGCCGGTGGTGAGCACGAGCTCGCCGCCGGACATCCAGGGACCGGGGTTCTCCAGCTCGGTCGCGTGCACCCAGCGGATCTCCCGTTCCGCGCCCGCGTGCCCGGCGACCAGGCGCAGGCACAGCTCCGGCCGGGTCAGCAGCCAGCCGACGGTCGGCGCCACGGCGCGGCCGCGGGTTCAGGTGGTCGCGCGGCGCCGCGAGACGCCCGCGGCCACACCGGGCGGCCCGGGCTGGAGCGGCGGCGCGGCCTCCCGCCCCGACAGCGCCGCGGCCACCGCGTCGAAGGCGGCCAACGTGTCCAGCAGCATCACCGGGGACTGCGCGACCGGCCAGGTCGAGGTCTTCGCGGCGACGGTGCGCGTGCCCGGGTTGACGTAGAGCATCTGCCCGTTGATGCCCAGGCAGATCAGGACGTCGCCGAGCGGGCGTGGGCTGAACCAGAACTGGTTGCGGTACCAGCCGCCGGGGAAGACCGGACCGCTCGTGGAGACGGCGAAGGCACCGCGGATGTCGTCGTCCGGCGTCCACGCCTCGCGCACCCACGCCTCGGGGACGACCTGCCGCTCGCCTGCCCGGCCGCCGTCGAGCAGCATCACCCCGAACCGGGCGAGGTCCGCCGTCGTCGCGCAGACACCGCCGTCGTGCATGGCCGAGCCCACGACGTCGCAGGTGATCTCGGCGTCCTGCCCGGCGCCGAGCGGTGCCCAGACAAGCTCGCCGATCAGGTCCGCCATCCGCCGTCCCGCGGCCCGCTCGCAGACCCAGCCCAGCACGTCCGTCTCGCAGGAGCGGTACTCGAACGCGCCGCCGTGCTCGCGCGCGGCCACCAGCAGGGTGAGGTAGGGGTACATGGAGTCCGGCAGGCCCGGCGTGACCAGCGGGCTCCACCTGGCCGCCTGCTCGAGGACGCGCACCTCGGCGTTCGGGTCGGTGTACTCCTCGCTGAAGCGGATGCCCGACCGCATGTCCAGCAGGTGGCGCACCGTCGCACCACGGTAGCCACCGCTTCGCATCTCCGGGATGTGCTCGGTCACGAGCTGCTCGGGCGCGAGCACCCCGCGGGCGACCAGGTTGCCCGCCACGCAGCCGACGACGGACTTCGAGATCGACATGAGCAGGTGCGTGGTGTCCGCGCCGGTCTGGCCGAGGTAGCGCTCGTACACCAGCCGGCCGTCCTGCACGATGACCACGCCGTCGGTGAAGGTGTCGTCCAGGACGGCGTCCACGCTGGTGCGCGTGTGGTCCGACCGGACGGTCTCCACCTCGCCCACCGGCTGCGGGTCCGCGGGGAGCGGGAGCACCGGGCCGTCGCCGCGGGCGATCCGCTGCGTGGGAACGATCTCGCGCAGGTGGGAGAACGCCCAGCGGTTGTATGGGGGTTCCTGCCAGTTGGCCAGTGTCACCCGGGCGTCCGGAGCCGGTGGAAATCCTTGCATGAGCACGCCCCGACGATAGCAGGCGAGCCTCGGCGAATGCCGCACGGAAATTGCGGGATAATGGATAGAAAATGTGCGTGAAACAGTGCCGGAGGGTCGACGCGGTCGGTCGGGACGCCTCGCTGGTCCCCGAGCAGCGCGCGCGGCCGCCGCACCCGTCACCAGGACGTTACCTGGACCCGGGGTCGACGGCTGCGCACCGCGATGGACACGTCGGGGGTCGATCGTTCGCCGATTCGGCAGGTTTCCTCCGGAAAGCGAACCACCTACGGTGGGTCGGCGTCCTATTTCCCGAGGCTCCGGCCCCCTCGCCCAGGAGAGGTCCATGTCCGACGTGCACGTCCCGCCGTCCGTCACATCTCCCGATCTGCCCGAAGTCCGGGAGGAATCGGACGGGCCGGTACGCCGGCACCTCCACGGGATCCCCGACATCCGCGGTTTCTTCCGCACCAACACCGCGCCCGTCTACTTCTTCGGGCCCACGGCGTTCAACCTGCTCGGGATCGACCGGTGGGTGCGCAACTTCCACTACGTGGCCTACTACGACTCGTGGGACGGCGCGCACCCTCGCGTCTTCAGCCCGCGGAACAAGCCGCTCGTCGAGTTCGACAGCGGTGAGGCGATCAACAACTACCTGCTGCGGGACCCCGAGGTGCAGGCCTTCATCGGCGCGCGCCCGGGCCGGCCGAAGGTGGCGATGGTGTTCTTCAACGAGGAGACCGAGCGGATCTGCGAGGAGCTGGGCTACGAGCTGATCCTGCCGCCGGACACCCTGCGCCGCCGGCTGGACTCCAAGATCGTCACCACCGAGCTCGGCAACGAGGCGGGCGCGGCGAGCGTGCCGAACGTGCTCGTCGAGGTCGACTCGTGGCACACGCTCGTGCGGGTGGCCACCGACGCCGGGCTGGGCACGGACCTGGTGGTGCAGACCCCGTACGGCGACTCGGGCAAGACGACGTTCTTCCTCACCTCCGAGACCGACTGGGACCGCTACGGTGCCGAGATCACCGGTCAGCACAGCAAGGTGATGAAGCGGATCAACAACGAGGCCATCGCCGTCGAGGCGGTCCTCACCCGGCAGGGCACGATCGTGGGGCCCTTCATGACGGACCTGACGGGGTACCCCGAGCTGACCCCCTACCCGGGCGGATGGTGCGGCAACGACCTGTTCCCGGAGGCGGTCACGCCGGAGCACCAGGCCAAGGCCGTCGATCTCGTGCGCAGGCTGGGCGACCGGCTGGGCGGGGAGGGCTACCGCGGCTTCTTCGAGGTGGACGTGCTGATCGACGTCGACAGCGACGAGGTCTACCTCGGCGAGCTGAACCCGCGGATCTCCGGCGTGTCGTCGCTGACGAACGTCACCGCGGGCGCCTACGCGGACCTGCCGCTGTTCCTGTTCCACCTGCTGGAGTACATGGACGTCGACTACGACCTCGACGTCGAGGAGATCAACGAGCGGTGGCGGGAGCTCGGCGGCGCCGACGCGTGGTCCCAGCTGATCATGAAGGAGCCGCGGCACACGGTCGAGCGGATCGTCAGTGCCCCGCGAACGGGCACCTACCGGCTCGAGCCCGACGGGTCGATGCGGTTCATGCGCGAGTCGCACGACTGGCACAAGCTCGAAGACCCCGACGAGTGCTTCTTCATGCGCGTCTACGGTGCGGGCGACTACCGGTTCAAGGGCGCGGACCTCGGCGTCCTCGTCGCCAGGGACCGGATGCAGACCCCGGACGGCCTCACCGACCGGGCGGGCCGCTACATCGAGGGCATCCGGGCCCTCTACGTCAGCGAGCCGCTGGCCGGCGAGCCGCCCGTGGTCGCCCGCCCCGCCGTCAAGTGAGGCCCGGTCGACCGAGCGCAACGACCGCCTGCTCGACGACCATGAGCCCCTCGTCAAGGAGGTGGTCCGGGATGACCAGCGGCGGAAGGAAGCGCAGCACGTTGCCGTAGGTGCCACAGGTCAGCACCACCACCCCGGCCCGGTGGCAGGCCGCCGCGACCGCCGCGGTGGCCGCCGGGTCGGGGGTGGTCGTGCCCGGCTGCACCAGTTCGATCGCGACCATCGCGCCCCGGCCCCGCACGTCGCCGACAGCCGGGCAGCGGTCCTGCAGTGCGCGCAGCCGCGGCAGCATCGTCGCCCCGATCCGACGGGCGGCGGCGCACAGGTCCTGCTCCTCGATCGTGCGGATCGCGCCGAGGGCGGCCGCGCAGGCCAGGGGGTTGCCGCCGTAGGTGCCGCCCAGGCCGCTCTTGTGCACGGCGTCCATGATCTCCGCCCGGCCGGTCACGGCGGCCAGCGGCAGGCCGCCCGCGATGCCCTTGGCGGTCGTCACCAGGTCCGGCACCACGCCCTCGTGCTCGCAGGCGAACCAGTCGCCGGTGCGTGCGAACCCGGTCTGCACCTCGTCCGCGACGAACACGATGCCGTTGCGCCGGCAGTACTCGGCCAGCCCGGACAGGAAGCCCGGTGCGGGCACGACGAACCCGCCCTCACCCTGGATCGGCTCGATCACCACGCAGGCCACGTTCCCCGCGCCCACCTGCGCGTCGATCGCGCCGGTGACGGCGGCGAGCGCCTCGGGACCGCACTGCTCCGGTCCGGTGGGCCAGCGGTAGGGGTAGGCCATCGGCATCCGGTACACCTCGGGCGCGAACGGCCCGAATCCATGCTTGTAGGGCATGTTCTTGGCGGTCAGCGCCATCGTGAGGTTCGTGCGGCCGTGGTAGGCGTGGTCGAACGCGATCACGGCCTGCCGCCCGGTGTGGGCGCGGGCGATCTTGACGGCGTTCTCCACCGCCTCGGAGCCGGTGTTGAACAGGGCCGAGCGCTTGGCGTGGCTGCCGGGCGTGAGCCGCGCCAGCTCCTCGCACACCGCCACGTAGCCCTCGTAGGGGGTGACCATGAAGCAGGTGTGGGTGAAGCGCTCGACCTGCTCGCGGACGCCCTCGACGACGTGCGGCGCGGCGTTGCCCACCCCGACCACGGCGATCCCCGAGCCGAGGTCGATCAGCGAGTTGCCGTCGACGTCGACGAGCACGCCGCCGCCGGCGCGCTCGACGAACACCGGCAGGACAGTGCCGACACCCGGAGCGACGACGGCCTCGCGGCGCTCCAGCAGCGCCCGCGACCGCGGGCCCGGGATCTCGGTGACGAGCAGGCGGCGCTGGGCGAGCGTGGGGCCGCCCGGGGCGAGAGCGGTGGTCACGGGACCTCCTGGAGGTGGCGCGGTGCGAGGCGGTGTGAGGAGGTCACACTCCACCTGGCGCACCGTGCGCGACAACGGACGTCCCGGCAGGTCGGCCTCGCTCCCGTTGGCCGAAACGGCACGTCCGTCAGGACTGCCTTGACGAGCAGCCTCCGTCAAGGCAGTCTTGACACCGTGGGAACGTTGATCTTCTGGGGCATCCGTGAGCCGGTGCCCGGCCCGCGGTGGCGGCAGCTGCTGGACGCCACGTGGAGCGGCTACCGGGGCTGGTACGTCGGCCACGGCGCCGGTGCGCGCCCGACCCCGGCTGCGGCGGCGGAGATGCTGGATCGGTACATGCCGGAGCTGGTGCCGACCTGGCGGCTCCTCGTCGACCTCGCGGGCGGCGACGAGACCGCCGCCCGTTTCCTCACGCTGTACGACCCGCCCCGCTTCCTGCCCGGCTGCGCGCAGGTCGCGCTCGTCGACGACGCCCTGGCGCTGATCCGCAACTACGACTACCGGCCGGACCTGTGCGAGCGCGTCGTCTACTCCAGCGCCTTCACCGGCCGCCGGGTGATCGGCTCGGGCGACTGCCTGTGGGGCCTGCTCGACGGCATGAACGACGCCGGGCTCGCGATCTCGCTCACCGCGGTGACCGGGTACCCCGGGCCACCTGGGTTCGGGATCCCGCTGGTGGTGCGCTACCTGCTCGAGACGGCGACGACCACACGGGAGGCGATCGCCGCCGTGTCGCGCCTCCCGGTGCACATGGCCTACAACCTCACCCTGCTGGACCGCCACGGCGACGCCGCCACCGTGTTCGTCGCGCCCGGCGTCGAGCCGCACGCGTCCGCGCACCGCGTGGCCACCAACCACCGCGACACCGTGCCCGACGACCCCGAGCACGCCTCGTCGCTGTCCAGCGTCGAGCGCCAGGACACGCTGTTCATGTTGCTGGAGCGGCGCCCGGACCCGGAGGCGGTGATCGCCGCCTTCCTCACCGAGCCCCTGTACACCACCGAGTACGCCCGGGGCTTCGGCACGATGTACACCGCCGCCTACCGCCCGGACCTCGGCTTCGTCGACTACGTCTGGCCCGGTTCGCGCTGGCGCCGCACCTTCGACTCGCCCGACGACACCCACCTCGCGGTCTACCGCGACGGCTGGGCCGCCTCGCCGTGACCGGCACGGGCCGCGACCGCCTCGCCACCGCGACCACCGACGAGCTGGCCGTCCTGGCCGAGGCCGCGATCGACGCACTCGCCCGCAGCGACGATCCCGCCGCCTTCGGCCATCTCCTGCGGCTGACGCGGGTCACCGGTGCGGCCGTCGGGACGGCGGCGCGCACCCTGGCCGACCACAGCTCCTGGACGGGTGTCGCGGAGATCGCAGGAACCAGCCGCCAGGCCGCCTGGGAGCGGTGGCGAGGCCGGTGAGAGGCCCGCCGTAGACCGGTGCGGGGCGACGGGCCGAACGTCCCCCGGCCCGCAGACCTGCGGCACTGCCCGCCTCGTGGCACCGGTGGCTGAATGGATACCGTCGGCGGGATGCTCCGCAATCGGGTCGACGCCGACCCAACGGACGGGAGTGACGATGACTGCGACGACTGTCGATCCCAGCACGGTGCGTAGCGCCCTGCAGTTGGCGGCACGCGCCCCGTCGGTGCACAACACGCAGCCCTGGAAGTGGCGCGTCGGCGACGGATCCGTGGAGCTGCTCGCGGACGAGGCCCGCCGGCTGCGCGCGACGGACCAGGACGGCCGCGACCTGATGATCAGCTGCGGCGCCGCGTTGCACCACGTGCGGGTGGCGCTCGCCGCGGCCGGTGTCGACACGACCGTGCACCGGCTGCCCGACCCGGCCCGACCGGACCTGCTCGCGACGATCGAGCTGCACCCGGGCAGCGGACGCCACTCCGGGGTCGACCCGGAGCAGGCCGCCGCGATCCCGGGACGGCGCACGGACCGCAGGCGATTCGACGGGTGGGCGGTGCCCGAGGGAGTCACGGCCCAGTTCGTGCAGCACGCCGGCGCGCAAGGGGCGATCCTGCGGGTGGTGACCGACGGGATGGCCCTGCACACGCTGTACGCCGCGATCCGGGCCGCCGCCGCGGAACACGACGAGGACGCCGTGGTCGAGGCCGAGCTCATCGCCTGGACGGGGCTGCACGGCACCGATGCCGGCATCCCGGCGGCGAACATCCCGGTGCCCGGCAAGCGCTCCGCAGGCCCGCCCGAGCGCCGGTTCGCCGACGCCGAGCTCACCGAGCGCGGCGCGGTCGCGCCCGACTCCGCGACGCTGCTGGTCATCGGCACCTCCTCGGACGACCGGCTCTCCCAGCTGCGCGCGGGCGAGGCGGCGAGCGCGGTCCTCCTGCAGGCGGCGCTGGCCGGCATGAGCAGCAGCCCGCTGACCGAGCCGCTGGAGATCGCCCGCACCCGTACGGTCATCGCGGACGAGGTGCTCGACGGCACGATGTCACCCCAGATCGTGATCCGTGTCGGGTGGCCCTCGGGAGCGGGTGCGGTCCCCGCGCTGACCCCGCGGCGCGCCCTCGACGAGCAGATCGAGCGGTAGGCCGTCACACGACTGCGGCCCCCGTCCCGAGAAGGGACGGGGGCCGCCTCGTCTGTCGGCCGGTGTGTCGGCCCGCGGACCTGACCCGGGGTCCCTGGTCGGGAGACCCCGGGTCGGTCGGTCAGGCGGTACCCGAGCCGCTTGCGACCTCGACCGCCGCACGTCCCGCCTCCAGGCGAGCCACCGGCACCCGGAAGGGCGAGCACGACACGTAGTCGAGCCCCGCCTCGTGGAAGAAGTGCACCGACGCGGGGTCGCCGCCGTGCTCACCGCAGACGCCCAGCTCCAGGTCCGGGCGCACCTCACGGCCCGCCTTGGCGGCGATCTTGACCAGTTGGCCGACGCCGTGGCGGTCGATCGTCTGGAACGGCGAGGCCTCGAAGATTCCGTGCTCCATGTACTGGGAGAAGAAGGCGCCCTCGACGTCGTCGCGCGAGAAGCCCCACGTCGTCTGCGTCAGGTCGTTCGTGCCGAACGAGAAGAACTGCGCGTCCTCGGCGATGTGCCCGGCCGTCAGCGCGGCCCGCGGCAGCTCGATCATCGTGCCGATCGTGGCGCCCAGCTCCACACCCTCGCGCGCGGCCTCCTCGGCCAGCACCCCGGAGGTCTCCTCGGCCACCAGGCGCAGCTCCCGCACCGAGCCGACCAGCGGGATCATGATCTGCGGGTGCACGTCGAGCCCGCGCTTGCGGACCTCGGCCGCCGCCTGGGCGATGGCCCGGACCTGCATCCCGAACAGCCCCTTGATCGCGATGCCCAGCCGCACGCCACGCAGCCCGAGCATCGGGTTCTCCTCGTGCAGCCGGCGGACGGCCGCGAGCAGCATCTCGTCCTTCTCCACGGGCTTGCCGTGCTCGCGGCTGAGGGCGACCTTGACCGTGAGATCGGTGAGGTTCGGCAGGAACTCGTGCAGCGGCGGGTCGAGCAGCCGGATCGTGACGGCCTGGCCGGCCATCTCGGTGAAGATCTCGATGAAGTCGCCCCGCTGCAGCGGCAGCAGCTCGGCCAGGGCCGACTGGCGCTCCTCGTCGGTCGTGGCCACCACCAGGCGTTCGACCGTCGCCCGGCGGTCGCCGAGGAACATGTGCTCGGTGCGGCACAGGCCGATGCCCTGCGCCCCGAACCGCCGCGCCCGCGCCGCGTCCTCGCCGGTGTCCGCGTTGGCCCGCACCAGCAGCCGCCGCTTCACGTCGGCGTGGCTCATGATGCGGTGGACCGCGCGCAGCAGGTCGCCCGCGTCGGCGGCCTCGGGGTCGGCAGTGCCCTCGAAGTACTCGACCACCGACGACGGCACGACCGGCACCTCGCCGAGGAACACCTCGCCGGTGTCGCCGTCGATCGAGATCATGTCGCCCTCGTTGACCACGGTCCCGTCCGGCGCCGTCGCCGTCTTGTTCGGGACGTCGACGTGCAGCGCCTCGGCCCCGCACACGCAGGTCGTGCCCATGCCGCGGGCGACGACGGCGGCGTGGCTCGTGCGGCCACCGTGGCTGGTGAGGATGCCCTGGGCGGCGATCATGCCCTTGAGGTCCTCCGGGTTGGTCTCGCGCCGGACCAGGATGACCTTCTCACCCTTAGCGGCCCGCTCCACGGCCGTCACGCTGTCGAAGACAGCGGCGCCGGTCGCGGCGCCGGGGGAGGCGTTCATGCCGGTGCAGAGCACCTTCGCGGCGGCGCCGGCGTCGAACCGCGGGAACATCAGCTGGACGAGCTGGTCGCCGGCCACCCGGCGCAGGGCCTCGTCCATGTCGATCAGGCCCTCGTCGACGAGCTGGCAGGCCACCACGAACGCCGCCGCCGCGGTGCGCTTGCCCACGCGGGTCTGCAGCATCCACAGCCGGCCGCGCTCGATGGTGAACTCGATGTCGCACATGTCGCTGTAGCGCTGCTCCAGCGTCTCCATGATCTCCAGCAGGCGCCGGTAGGCGGCGGCGTCGAGCGTCTCCAGCTGGGCAAGAGGCATGGTGTTGCGAATGCCCGCGACGACGTCCTCACCCTGAGCGTTCTGCAGGTAGTCGCCGTAGACGCCGCGCTCGCCGGTCGCCGGGTTGCGGGTGAAGGCGACGCCGGAGCCCGAGTCGGAGCCCATGTTGCCGAAGACCATCGCCATGACGTTGACCGCGGTGCCCAGGTCGTCCGGGATGTGCTCGCGGCGGCGGTAGAGCCGGGCGCGCGGGGAGTTCCACGAGTGGAACACCGCGTTGATGGCGAGGTCGAGCTGCTCGCGCGGGTCCTGCGGGAACTCCCGGCCGACCTGCTCGCGGACCACACCCTTGTAGGAGGCGACGATCTGCTGCAGATCGGCGGTGCTCAGGTCGAGGTCGCTCTTCGAGCCGCGGGCCGCCTTGGCCGCCTCGAGCACCTTGTCGAAATGCTCGCCGTCGATCCCGAGAACGGTCTTGCCGAACATCTGGATCAGCCGGCGGTAGGAGTCCCAGGCGAACCGCTCGTCGTTGGAGGTCTTCGCGAGGCCGATCACCGAGCTGTCGTTCAGGCCGACGTCGAGGACGGTCTCCATCATTCCGGGCATCGAGAACTTCGACCCCGACCGGACCGCGACCAGCAGCGGGTCCTCGGGGGCGCCCAGGGGCTTGCCCATCTCCTTCTCGAGGGCGGCGAGGTGGACGTCCACCTGACTGGACAGCTCCGCGGGGACGGCGCCGGTGTTGAGGTACACGCGACACGCCTCGGTGCTGACGATGAACCCGGGCGGTACCGGCAGTCCCATCCCGGCCATCTCGGCGAGGTTCGCGCCCTTGCCGCCAAGAAGATCCTTGAGATCCTTGTTGCCTTCGGCGAACGCGTAAACGTACTTCGGCATCTCGCTCCTCCCGGAAACGGTCCGCCGACGCGCGCTCCATCGGTGCAGGCCGTCGTCGGCAGCCTCTGAATCGAGCGTATGAAGGGCCGACGCGGCCCGACAGCGGACGAACGCCCCGGGACCGGGTGGTTTCGGCTACCGGATCCGGGGCGTTCGGCCCTTGCGCCGGACGCGGGAGCCGTACTCCCGATCATCCATCCCCGGCCCAGGAGGTCCGATTGATCAACGACGACGAACGCATCGCGCTCTTCCTCGACTACGAGAACCTGGCCATCGGTGCTCGCGAGGGATTGGGGGTGTCGCCGTTCGACTTCGGACCGGTCGCCGACGCACTGGCCGAGCGCGGCCGGGTCGTGTCCCGACGGGCCTACGCCGACTGGTCGTACTTCGCCGACGACCGCCGCCTGCTCGCCCGCGCGCAGGTCGAGCTGATCGAGATCCCGCAGCGGCTGGGCGGCTCGCGCAAGAACGCGGCCGACATCAAGATGGCCGTCGACGCCATCGAGCTCGCGTACGAGCGCGGGTTCATCACCACGTTCGCGATCGGCACGGGCGACTCCGACTTCACCCCGCTGGTGCACAAGCTGCGCGAGATGGACAAGCGGGTGATCGGGATCGGCGTGCAGTCGTCGACGTCGGCCCTGCTCCCGCCCGCGTGCGACGAGTTCCTGTTCTACGACCGCTTGCCCGGCGTCGACCCGCGCCTTCGCGAACGGCGGTCCCCCGCCCCCACCCCCGAGCCGGCGCCCGAGCCTTCGGTCGACGGTGCCCCCGACGTCGGCCCGCTGGTCGCCCGCACCCTCGCCGGCCTGCAGCGGCACACCGACGGCCCGGTGCTCGCCTCCCGGCTCAAGCGGGCGATCCTCCGCAAGGACCCGACGTTCGACGAGGCGGACCACGGTTTCCGCAGCTTCACCGAACTGCTGCGGCACCTCGCCGCCCAGCGGGTCGTCGAGCTGGGCGAGGGCAGCGCGCAGGGCGATCCGCAGGTGACCTTCCCGTCGGCGGCGTCCCCGGTGGACGACGCCTTCCGCCTGCTCACCGACGTCGTCGCGGACCTCGGATCGCCGGTTCTCAGCGGCCTCAAGAACCAGCTGCGGCGCCGGGAGCCCGACTTCAGCGAGAAGCGGTTCGGCTTCGGCAGCTTCCTGTCCTTCGTCCGCGCCGCGCGGGCGCAGGGGCTGCTGGACATGGAGTGGGACGACCCGGTGGGCGACTACCGTCTGCACATCGCGGACTGACGGGGCACTAGCCGGGCAGGTCGCGCTCGAGCCCGTCCAGGAGGTCCTCCAGCGCCCGCTCGAACTCCGCGGCCGCGTGGTCCTGCGACAGGCGGTCCTCCAGCCGTCGCAGGACCGGGAAGTCCCGCAGGTCGACCGCTGGGACCGGCCGGCTGCCGAGCATGGCCGCCTCGAGCAGCAGGTGCCCGAGCAGGAAGCTGGAGAACGCGCGGTAGGCGGCCACCGCGCCGTCGTCGGTGAAGCCCCGCGCGACGAGTGTGCTGAGGAAGTCCTCGACCACCCCGAGGCCGCGCAGGGGCGGCCGCAGCCACGGCGCGGCGGGGTGTCGGGTCGCGATCAGCGGGAACGCGTGCGGGTGCTCCTGGACCAGTTGCCGGACTCCGTGGGCGAGCCACTGCAGGTAGGCCTGCCAGCTGTCGTCCGGACCGGGCCGGCCGCCGCTCGGGTCCAGGTGGAGCTGCTCGACCAGCTGGTCCACCATGCCCTCGAGCAGGTCGTCGCGCCCCGCGACATAGCGGTACAGCGACATCGCCTCGACCCCGAGCTCGGTGCCCAGCCGGCGCATGGTCAGGGCGGTCAGCCCCCTGCGGTCCACGAAGGCGATCGCGGCGGCGACGATGCGCTCGCGCGAGAGGTGCGGACGCTCGCCGGTATCGAGGTCGCCCATGCCGGCACACGGTAACCCCCCTCGATCGGCACCATCACTTACGTCGTAAGGTCCCGGGATCGCGCGTGCCGCAACGGTTGTCGCAGGACGGACTGGGCGAGGAATGGTCGAGGTCGAGGTCGCGCACCAGCCGGAGGGCTACGTGCTCGTCCGGCTCGCCGGCGAGATCGACATGAGCCACCGGGCCACCGTGCAGCAGGCGTTCGGGCGTGCGTTCGCGGCGGCCGGGGCCGCGGTGGTCGTCGATCTCTGCGGGGTGCGGTTCCTGGCGGTGGCCGGAGCCGACTGGGTGGACGCCGCGGTCGGCGCGCTCCGCGACCGGGGGCGCACGGTGCGCGTGGTGTGCGCCGACCGGGGTCCGGTGTGGCGGAGCGTGTGCCTGCTCGGGCTGGACCGGCGGTGGCCGGTGCACCACGACGTCACCCGCGCGGTCGCGAGTCTCCGGCCCGGCCACGCCGGAGAGCCGGACCCCTGACACCCGACCACCGGCCCGCTGGCAAGGGCCGTTCGCCATGCGCCGGGTGCCGGACCGGCTGCCTAGCCTTGGCGGTGTTCGCAGAGACGACATCACGAGTCGGAGGGCGTCATGGTCAGCAGGACCGTCGTCGTCGGGGTGGACGGCTCGCCGGAGTCCCGTGCGGCGTTGCGGTTCGCGCTCGCGGACGCGCACCGGCGTGGTGCCCGGGTCAAGGCCGTCACCGCCTACCTCTCACCCGAGTACTGGGCCGCCTCGTACGGGCTGTCGGCGCTGCCGACGATCGAGGAGGTCGTCGACGACAACGTGATCGTCGCCCGCGAGGCGCTCCGGACGGTCGTCGCCGGTGCGCCGGCCCTGGCCGACGTACCGGTCGACATCGTCGCGCTGCCCGGCGCGCCTGCGAAGGTGCTCCTCGAACAGGCGCAGAACGCCGAACTGCTCGTGGTCGGCCACCGCGGGCGCGGCGGCTTCACGAGCGCCGTGCTCGGGTCGGTCGGCATGCACTGCGTGCTGCGCGCGACCGTCCCCGTGACGGTGGTGCGCCCGCAGCAGGAGCCGACCGACACGGCGCGCTCGGACGCGGTGTCGGTCCCGGCCTCGGTGTCCTGACCGGACGATCCGCTACGCGGTCTCCTCCACGCGGAAACCGATCTTCACGGTGACCTGCCAGTCGGCCACCGCGCCCTCGGCGAGGTGGCCGCGAACCTCGACCATCTCGAACCAGTCGATGTTGCGCAGCGTCTGGCTCGCGCGTGCCACGGCGTTGCGGATCGCGGCGTCGATGCCGTGCGGCGATGTTCCGACGAGCTCGACGATGCGGTAGGTGTGCTCGGCCACGCGTTCTCCTCGCGTCGGGGGTCGCGCCATGATGTCGTGCTAGATCTGAGCGCGCATCGTCCGCAGCCACCGGGACGACGCGACAGCGGTCGCCAACTCCACCAGCGCCCGCCCGTGCAGCTCCGCGAGCTGCTGCGGCTCGTCGCGCAGGGCACCGCCGCCCTCCGCGAAGGCCGCCGACGGCAGGTAGAGCCCCGGCGACAGCAGCTGCGTGCCGAAGAATCCGCCCAGGATCCCGCGGACCTTCTCGACCGCGAGGAAGTGGTGGTCGCTCGCGCCGGTCAGCACCGTCGCGCAGACCGTCCCGCGCAGCGGGTCGCCCGACTCGTACGCCATCCCGCGCGGGGTGGCGTCGAGGAGCCCCTTGAGCTGGGCGGTGATGTCGGCACGGTAGGTCGGCGACGCGAACACCGCGGCGTCGGCCTCGCCGAGCGCCGCGACGGCGTCCGGGACGGGCGTGCCGGCGAGCTCCACGACGCGCGTCCGCGCGCCCTCCTGCTCGGTGCCCTGCAGCACGGCGTCCACCGCGACCCGGGTCCGCCCGCCCGCGTGCGGCGACCCGATCACCGCCACGACCAGCACGGCTCACCTCCTCGGCGCGCGATTCTGCCATCCGTCCATCCTTCGGCCCCGGCGGGAAGGTCCTTCGTCCCCTGCTGACGATCTTGGCGCGGTGGGACCGTCGGAAGTGTCGGACAGATGGGGGCAACGTCAGGAGGCGTCATGAGCGAGCGCTATGCGGTCGTCGTGGGGGTCGACGGTTCGCGGGAGTCACAGGCCGCGCTGCGGTTCGCCCTCGTGGATGCCGCCCGCCGTGGAGTCGGCGTGCGGGTCGTCGCCGTCTACGTCCCGCCGGAGTACTGGGCGCTCTCCTACGGCCTGACGGTGCTGCCGACACTCGACGAGCTCGACCGCGACTCCGAGCAGCTCGCCCGGGATGCCGTCGCCGCCGTCGTCGAGGTGGAGCCCCGGCTGGGCGGGGTGCCGATCGAGCTCGTCACGCTCCCGGGGCCGGCCGCGAAGGCGCTCATCGACCAGTCTCGGGACGCGGACCTGCTGGTTCTGGGGCACCGCGGGCGCGGCGCGTTCAAGAGCGCCGTGCTCGGATCGGTCGGCCTGCACTGCGTGCTGCACGCCACGTGCCCGGTCACGATCGTGCGCCCCGAGAAGGTGGCCGCGACGGTCGGGCCGGCGGAGGACGCCCGCCCCGTCTTCGTGCCGATCTACTGACTCGTGACATCCTCCCCGCCGTGAGCGGCGGGGATTCCCATGCGGCTGTGCCGCGCGCGCGGGCCGGCTGATCCGCTCAGGTCAGCGCCCCTGCACCTGCTCCGGCCCGAACGCCGTCAGGAACCGGTTGCGGAACGACTCCATCGGCCACACCGGAGCCTGCGGTCCCGGCCGCAGGCCCGAATCCCAACCCCAGCCCGAGATCCGGTCCAGCACCGCGGGGTCCTTCGCGACGATCGTGATCGGGACGTCGTGGCTCGCCCCGTCGCCGGTGATGAGCGTCTGCGGCTGGTGGTCACCGAGGAAGATCAGCACGAGGTTGTCGTTCCCGTAACGCTCGACGTAGGAGATCAGCGTGTCCAGCGAGTAGGCCGTCGAGTCGCGGTACGCCGCGCGCACCCGGTCGTCGTCCTTCCAGACCTCGTCCGCCGGCTCCGCGCCCTCGACCTGCGGCCCGAACACCGTGCCGTCGCCGACGGCGTCCCACGCCACCGGTTTCGGGAACGGCGTCCACGGCACGTGGCTGGAGGTCAGCTCGACCTGCGCGAACTCCGGTCCACGATCGGTCCGGCCGTGCTCGAGGCGCTCGAACGCCGACAGCGCGTACTGGTCGGGCATCGGCGAGAAGCTGAAGCCGGGGCCGCGGTAGCCCAGGCTCGGGCCGTCGTGCACGCGGTCGATCCCGAAGAAGGCGCCCTCCGGCCAGACCCGGTTGGTGGCCGGCATGACGCTCGTGGTCTCCCAGCCCGCCCGGTGGAACGCCGAGCCGAGGGTCACCCGGTCGCTGGCGATGAGGCTGCGGTAGCGGTTCTGGTTGTCGATCTTCACGCCGGAGTGGAGCGTCGCATGGGCCATCCAGCTGCCGCCGCCTGCCACCGGGGACGTCAGCCAGCCGCTGCGCGCGCCGTACCCGGCGGCGGCGAGCCGGGCGGTCCCGGCGTCGAGCAGCGGGTCGATCACCGGTGCGTAGCGCGGGTCCTCGACGGCGCTGCGGCCGTAGCTCTCGACGAAGGTCAGCACCACGTCCTTGCCGCGGAGCCCGGTCAGCAGCTCGTCCGGCGGGGTGGCGCGGAACGCGTCGTCGGCGGCCTGCGCGGCGAACACGCGCTCGTCGCGCAGGCTCGCCGGTATCTGGCCGGCCTGCTCGTAGGCGAGCGCGGCCGCGCCGCGGGAGGCGATCGGTACGGAGGCGACGAGCTGCGCGCCGAGGACGAGGCAGGCCACCCAGGCCACCGACAGGACGGCGACGGCCCGGCCCGCGGTGGGCCGGTGCCTGCCGGCGACCCGGGCGACCCGCACCATGGCCAGCGTTGTCGCGACGACCACGACGACGACCAGCACGACGGCGGCGATCACCGCACCGATCGCGCCCGCGGAGCCGAACGAGCCCTCGACGAACTCCCGGGCGTTGCCGAGCAGGGCCCAGTCGAACACCGGGTCGAAGGGGCGGCCGAGCACGGACCGGAAGCCCATGTCGAGCACTCTGACGATGGTCAGGACGCCGATGCCGGCACCGCCGACCGCGGCCGCGGTGCGCCGGATCCGCGGCGGGAGCACGAGCAGGAGCGCGACGCCGAGGAGCAGCTCGACCGGGATGCGCACCAGCGCCGCGGGCGTGAGCTGGTCGACCTCGCGGGGGAGCGCCAGCGCGAGGTAGACGATCAGGAACGCGATCGCGGTGAGCGTCGCACGGACGGCGGGGTGACTTCCGAGGCGGCGGACGCGGTCGCGGACGGTCATCGGGCGGTGACCGATCCGGCTCCGATGCGTCGGCCCTCCACTGGGTGCCGGTCGGCCGTCCCGGGCCGGATCAGACGCGCCCGCCACAGCCACGTCACGCTCTTGCCGAACGACCAGAGCAGCGCCGCCAGCGCAGCGACGACCAGCACGCTCGCGGCCGGGTTCGCGATCAGCTGCGCGGACGCCACGATGAGCACGACCCCCTGCAACGCAGCCACGACCTTCGCCGAACAGCGGGTCGGGAGCGCCCCCGACAGCCACGGCAGCATCCAGCTCGCGACGACGAACCCGTAGCGCATCGCCCCGATGACCAGGGCACACGGGGTGACGAGCAGCGCCACGTGCACGCTCAGCACGAGCACGAGGAACGCGTCGACCTCCATGTCGAACCTGGCCCCCAGTGCCGAGACCGTGCGCGTGCGCCGGGCGACCCAGCCGTCCACCCCGTCCAGCGCGAGCGCGACCGACGACAGGAGCACCAGCGTCGCGACCGGGTAGCCGTCGCCGCCCAGCCGGTCGGCGACCAGCGCGGTCACCCCCCCGACCAGGCTCGCCCGGGCCAGGGTGACGACGTCGGCGGGCCCCAACGCAGTGGCGCCCGCCCGCCGGGCAGCTCCGCCGAGCAGGGCGGCCAGGCCGAGGGCGTACGCGACGCCGGTCAGCCAGCCGACCGGGCCGAGACCGACCTCGTAGGCCAGGGCACCGAGCAGCGCGACCTGCGCAACGGCGGCTGCGGCGAGTTGGTGGTCGACCCGTGCGGGGGCCGTGGAGTAGTCGAGCACGTTGTGATGCACGCTCGGGCGGACGGATCGGTTCACTGGAAGGTGAGATTACGTGGAGCACCGTGCCCGTTCCTTTTGGCTCCGTGCCCCCGGGGAGGGGGAGATCCGCACCGTCGACCTGCCCACCCCCGGGCCGGACGACGTCGTGGTCCGGACCCGGTTCTCGGCCGTCAGCCGCGGCACCGAGACGCTCGTCTTCCGCGGCGGCGTGCCCGCGAGCCAGCATGCCCGGATGCGCGCGCCGTTCCAGGTCGGGGAGTTCCCGGCGCCCGTCGAGTACGGCTATCTCAACGTGGGCGAGGTGGAGGACGGGCCCGCGGGGCTGGTGGGGAGGACCGTGTTCTGTCTCGCCCCGCACCGCACCCGGTACGTCGTCCCGGCCGGCGCGGTGACCATGGTCCCGGACGCCGTGCCCGCGGCCCGCGCCGTGCTGGCCGGCACCGTCGAGACCGCGGTCAACGCCCTGTGGGACGCCGCTCCCCGGGTGGGCGACCGGATCGCGGTGGTCGGTGGCGGGATGGTGGGGTGCTGTGTCGCGGCCCTGCTGGCCCGCATCCCCGGGGTGCGGGTCCAGCTGGTCGACCTCGACCCGGCGCGCGCGGGCGTCGCCGCCGCGCTCGGCACCGGGTTCGCGACACCGTCCGCCGCCGCGGGCGACTGCGACCTCGTCGTGCACGCGAGCGCGACGGACGCGGGGCTGGCCCGCTCGCTGGAGCTGCTCGCCGACGAGGGCGAGGTGGTCGAGCTGAGCTGGTACGGCGACCGCCCCGTCACGCTGCCGCTCGGGGAGGCGTTCCACTCCCGGCGCTTGACGATCCGCGCGAGCCAGGTCGGCAGCATCGCCCCCGCCCGGCGCGGGCGCCGCTCGTACGCCGACCGCATGGCGCTCTCCCTGCGTCTGCTCGCGGACCCGGTGTTCGACACGCTGATCACCCGGGACATCCGGTTCGCGGACCTGCCGCGGGAGATGCCGCGGATCACCGGTGAACCGTCCGCACTGTGCGTGCGTGTCACCTACGACGAGGACGACCGGACGCCGGACAGGAGCGAATGATGTTCAGCATCACCGTGCGCGACCACCTGATGGTCGCGCACAGCTTCACCGGCCCGGTCTTCGGTCCGGCGCAACGCCTGCACGGCGCGACGTTCGTGGTGGACGCGACGTTCCGGCGGCCCGACCTCGACGCCGACAACATCGTCGTCGACATCGGGCTCGCCACCCGGGAGCTGCACGCGACGCTGGCCGACCTCAACTACCGCAACCTCGACGACGAGCCCGCGTTCGCCGGGACCAACACCTCGACCGAGTTCCTCGCGAAGGTGATCGCGGACCGGCTCGCCGACAAGGTGCACGCCGGCGCGCTCGGCGAGGGAGCGCGCGGCCTGACCGGGATCACGGTGGCCCTGCACGAGTCGCACATCGCGTGGGCGAGCTACGAGCGTGACCTGTGACGCCTCGTCCGACCTCGCCGGTCATGACCCGTGAGGTGCACGTCGTCGTCCCCGCCGGCATCGACGACCTCGCCTCGCCCAGCGGGGGGAACCGTTACGACCGGCGCGTCGTGCAGGGCCTGGCGGCGGCCGGCTGGGACGTGCGCGAGCGCGCGGTGCCCGGCGGCTGGCCGCAGCCGGACGCCGCGGCCCGCGCCGGGCTGGGGACCGCCCTCGCCGCGACGCCGGACGGCGCGGTCGTGCTCGTCGACGGGCTGGTGGCCTGTGGCGCCCCCGACGTCATCGTCCCGGCGGCGCGCAGGCTCGCGCTCGTCGTGCTCGTGCACCTGCCGCTCGGCGACGAGACGGGGGCGCCGCCCGAGCTGGCGGTGCGCGAGCGGGAGGTCCTGGCCGCGGCCGCGGCGGTGATCGCCACCAGCCCGTGGGCGGCGCTCCGGGTCGTCACCTGGCACGGCCTGGACCCCGCCCGGGTCGCGGTCGCGACACCGGGCGTCGATCCCGCACCGCTCGCCCCCGGCTCGGGTGGCACCGGCCTGCTGTGCGTCGGCGCGCTCACCCCGACGAAGGGCCAGGACCTGCTGGTCGCGGCGCTCGCCGAGGTCCGCGACCTGCCGTGGACCGCCACGCTGGTCGGCCCCCTGCGCGACCCCGGGCACGTCGACACCGTCCGCGCCGCGGTCGAGCGGCACGGGCTGGCCGCTCGCGTCCGGCTGACCGGCTCGTTGACCGGCGGGGCCCTCGACGCGGCCTACGCGGGTTCGGACCTGCTGGTGGTGCCGTCGCGCGCGGAGACCTACGGGATGGTCGTCACCGAGGCGCTGGCCCGCGGTGTCCCGGTCCTCGTCAGCGATGCGGGCGGGCTGCCGGAGACGCTCGGCCGGGATCCGGAGGGCCGGGTGCCGGGGATGGTCGTCCCGGCTGGTCGCGTTGCGGACCTCGGTGCCGCACTGCGCGGCTGGCTGGCCGACCCGGACCGGCGGGCGGGGCTCCGGCACTCGGCCGGGCGGCGTCGGGGCATGCTTCACGGATGGGAGGTGACGTCGCGATGCGTGGCCGAAGCCTTGGCCCGAACGAGTGGGACGCCCGCCTGAGCACCCCCGGATCACCGGTCTGCACCCCCGACTGGCTCGCGCTGCGTGAGCCCGCCGACGCCGCCGCCCGCGCCCCCGAGCTCGCCGCGCTCACAGCGGACCGGCTCGGCGACGACCGACCGCTCGTGATCCGTGATCTCGGCTGCGGCAGCGGCTCGCTCGGTCGCTGGCTCGCGCCGCGGCTGCCCGGCCCGCAGCGCTGGGTGCTGCACGACCGCGACGCCGCGCTGCTGGCCCGCGCGGAAGCCGGCCTGCCGACGACCGCAGCCGACGGCACCCCCGTCACCACCCGCGTCGAGCAGGGCGACGTCACCGGCCTCGACGCCGCGCGGCTCGCAGGCGCGTCACTGGTGACCGCATCGGCCCTGCTGGACCTGCTCACCGCGCAGGAGGTGGACGCCCTCGCGGACGCCTGCACCGCGGCCGGTTGCCCCGCGCTCCTGACGCTCTCGGTCAGCGGCTCGGTCGGGTTCTTCCCGGCCGAGCCGCTCGACCCCGTGTTCGGCGCCGCCTTCGACGCCCACCAGCGGCGGACCGACGACGGTCGGCGCCTGCTCGGGCCGGACGCGGGTGCTGCCGTTGCGTCGGCGTTCGCACAGCGGGGGGTCCCGACCGAGGTCCGGCCGAGCCCGTGGCGACTCGGCCCGGAGGACGCGGAGCTGATCGAGGAGTGGCTGCGCGGCTGGATCGCCGCCGCCTGCGCGCAGCAACCCGACCTCACGGCCGTCGCGCCGGACTACCTGCACCGCCGGATCTCCGCCTGCGCGGCGGGAGAACTGCGGGTCGTCGTCGGCCACCTCGACGTGCTCGCCCTACCCGGTCCACCTGCTCCACCGCTTCTGGGAGGTACGCCGTGAGAGGCCTCTGGCCGCTGGTCAAGACGGCGGCGGGGGTCGGCATTCTCGTCGGGCTCGTCGTCCGGTTGGGCGCGCAGGCGTTCGTCGACGGCCTGGCGGCGATCGGCGCCGGGTCGGTGCTCGCCGCGCTCGCCCTGGGCCTGCTGACGACGGTCGCGAGCGCGGCGCGGTGGTGCCTCGTCGCGCGCGGCCTCGCGCTGCGGTTGCCGCTGGCCGCCGCGGTGTCCGACACCTACCGGGCGGTGTTCCTCAACTCCGTGCTGCCCGCGGGCGTGCTCGGCGACGTCCACCGGGCCGTCGGCTACGGCCGCCGGATCGGCGACCTGGGCCGCGGGGTCCGGGTCGTCGCCCTCGAGCGCGTCACGGGCCAGCTCGCGATCGTCGTCGTCGGGCTGGCGGTGCTGCTGACCGCCCGGCCGAGCCTGCTGACGGCGCTGGCACCGGGACGGCTCGGCACCGTCGAGCTGCTCGCCGCCCTCGTCGCGCTCGCCGCGGCGGTGTTGTGGGTGGCCCGCAACCCGCGCACCGCCGGGATCCGCGCCGCGTTGCGGTCGGCCTGCGTCGACGCGCGGTCCGGGGTCCTGTCCCGGTCGGCGTGGCCGGGCCTGCTGGCGCTGTCGGTGGTCACGTTGGCCGGTTACCTTGCCTTGTTCGTCGTCGCCGCTCGGGTCGCGGGATCGCAGGCCGCCCTCGGCGACCTGCTGCCACTGCTCGTCCTCGGGTTGCTGGCGATGGCGCTGCCGCTCAACATCGGCGGGTGGGGTCCGCGCGAAGGGGTGATGGCCGTGGCGTTCGGCGCGGTCGGCCTCGGCGCGGCGCAGGGACTCGCGACCGCCGTCGTGTACGGGGTGCTGAGCCTGATCGCCTGCCTGCCGGGCGCCGTGGTGCTGCTCCTGACCGCAGCCGCCCGACGCCTTCCGGCCTCGCGGCCGACCATCCTCGAGAGGAGCCCTGCGTGACCGGCTGCCAGACCGTGTTCGACCCCAGAGCGTTCGACTCCGTCCGTGTGGTGCTGCCGACGCAGTTCGGCGAGTTCGACGTCACCGCCGTCGAGGTCCGGCCGGGGCTCGTGTACCTCGCACTCGCCCGGGGCGACCTGAGCGACGGCGCACCCGTGCTGACCCGGGTGCACTCGGAGTGCCTGACCGGCGACGCGCTCACCTCGCTGCGCTGTGACTGTGGGATCCAGCTCCGGATGGCGCTGCGCCGAGTCGCCGCCGAGGGCCGCGGCGTGGTGCTCTACGCCACCGGGCACGAGGGCCGCGGGATCGGGTTGCTCAACAAACTGCGGGCCTACGTCGAGCAGGACGAGGGTGCGGACACGGTCGACGCCAACCTGCGCCTCGGGCTCCCGGTCGACGACCGCAGCTACACCGAGGCCGCGCACGTCCTGCGCGAGCTCGGCGTGCTGTCGGTGCGGCTGCTGACCAACAACCCGGACAAGGCGCACGGCCTCGAGGCCGCCGGGATCGCCGTCGAGCGGATGGAGCCGCTGCGGACCGCCGCGCACGTGCGCAATGTCGGCTACCTGCGCACCAAGGAGCAGCGCCTGGGGCACGGCGACACGGCGGGGGAGGAGCTGCCCGGTCCGGTGATCCCGCCCGAGGCCGTCGACCTCATCGGGAACGTCGATCCGCCCCTGGACCGCCCGTACGTCGTCCTCAAGTACGCCCAGACCCTCGACGGGCGGATCGCGACCGGCGGCGGCGACTCGAAGTGGATCAGCGGCGAGGAGGAGCGCGCGCTGTCGCACGCCCTTCGCGCCGCCTGCGACGCGATCATGGTCGGGATCGGGACGGTGCTGCGCGACGACTGCCGGCTCAACGTGCGGCTGGTGCCCGGCGCGTCTCCGCTGCGGGTGGTGCTCGACTCGACGCTGCGCACGCCGTCGGACGCGCTGCTGTTCACCGGCCTCGACGACGGCGCCGCTTCCACGCTGATCCTCACCACGGAGCGCTCCACCGAGGCCGACCGGTCGCGGGTGCGTGACCTCGGCGCCGGCATCCGGGTGCTCCCGGAGGGCCCGGGAGGGGTCGACCTCAAGGCCGGCCTTCAGCAGCTGCGTGCCGAGGGCGTGCGCAGCCTGCTGGTCGAGGGCGGTGCGCAGGTCATCACCTCCTTGCTCGGCGCCGGGCTGGTCGACCGGATCGTCGTCGGCACCGCACCCCGGATCATCGGGGCGGGCACCGAGGCCGTCGGGGACCTCGGCGTGTTGCGGGTGACCGACGGGATCGTCCTGCGCAACCGCTCGGTGCACCTGACCGCCGACGATGTCGTGACCGCCTGGGACGTCGGCTGACGGTGTGTCCGGCGATGTATCTCCGGGGCCGTCGGGGCCTCATATCACGGGAGGTCGCGCACGGGCGGCGTCCGGACGACCGGAGGCTCCGATGTTGAGCGGGCAGGAAGAGCAGGCGTTCGCCCGGATCGCCGAGCAGATCGCGGCGGACGACCCGGGGTTCGCGACATCGATGGGGCGCCTGCAGTCGCGTCGGGCGGCCCGTGGCCACGACATCGTCGCCGTGGCCGCAGCCGCCACCGCGGTGCTCTGCTTGCTGTTGTCGCTGGTCCTCCCCGGTCTCGTAGCGGCAGCGCTGGCATTCGCCGCGTACCACTTCCGGCCGACCCGACCGACCCATCGGCTCGTTCACCGTCGGCGGCGCAGACCTCGCTGACTAGTGCCCCCGAGCGGGGTCAGCGGTCGTTCGTGCGGCGCGCGTAGACGTCGCCGGAGCGGCCCAGCGGGCGGTACCGGTCGAGCAGCGCGCGCAGCTCCGCCGCGTCCAGCCACCGGTCGCTCGCCCAGGTCATGGTCTCGATGGGGGAGTAGTTGTAGCGGTAGGAACCCAGTTCGTCCACGCGTTCGAGCACGGCCAGCGCGGCATCGTGGGCCATCGGCAGGTACTCGAACGACAGCGCGCGCACCGGCCGGGTGAGCCCGGCCAGGACCTCCACCTCGAAGCCCTCGACGTCGATCTTGCAGAACGCCGGCTCACCGTGGGCGGCGATCAGCGCGTCCAGCGTCGTCACCGGGACCTCCACCGACCGGTCCCAGCGGACCTTCGCGAAGCTGCGGTCCGTCGCCACCGTGTCGATCCAGTCGGTCGACAGTGACGACACGGTCGGTGTCGCCGTCGAGATGCCCAGCCGGGCCGTCCCCGGTCGCGCCCCGAGCGCCTGGGGCAGGATCGTGACACCGTCGTCGCGCCCGAAGAACAGCCGCAGGATGCGCGTGAAGTCTGGCTGCGGCTCGACCGCGATCACCCGCGCCCCGAGCGCCCGCCAGGCGCGGACGCGGCTGCCGACGTGCGCGCCGACGTCGATCCCGATGTCGCCCGGCCCGAGGAACGCGCCGTAGAACCGCACCATCTTGCGATGCCGCCCAGGCACTCCGTGGTACATCACCAGCGACCGGGCGATCCCGTAGGCGCGGCCGAGCATGCGGCGACCCTACCCGCGGGGGCCGCGCTGATCGGCGCGCGGTACCCGCAGGTCGGGTGAGCCGGGCTGCCCCGACCCATGTCGCGGGGTGTCGCGGGGTGTCGCGCGCTGTCCGCGGTGTCGCGCGGCGTGTGGGGCCGGCGCGCCTGCTGGGAGGGGTGCGCCGGCCGGCGTGGGCGTGCGGCGACCGCGGGGGCGTGCGATCGAGGGGCGGCCGTCGCGTCGTCAGCCGACGAACCGGTCGGGGCGGAACGGATCCAGGAGCGGGTGGGTCGTGCCCGTGTCGATCTCGTCGGCGACCAGCTCACCCGCGATCAGGCCGAGAGTCGCTCCGCTGTGGGTGAACGCGACGTACAGGCCCGCGATCCCGGCGACCCGGCCCAGTACCGGCTCGTCGTCGACCGGCATCGGCCGCGGCCCGGCGTGCACGGCGTCCGCGACGAGGGCGGGATGGCCGACGAGCACCGCCGACGCCTCGGCGAGCAGCTCGGCTATCTGCGCCTCGGGCACGCTGCCGACGTCGCTGAGCTCGGCGTCCAGCCACCCGGCGCCGACGACGAGGCAGCCGTCGTGGGTCGGCCGCAGCGACACGCGCGGCGTGTTGACCACCACGCGAACGCTGACGTCGACAGGTCGCGTACGGACGACGACCGCGGGGGAGTGCTGCGCGCGGATCGGCACACCCAGCTCGCCGAGCATGGCGGGCACCGCGGCGCCGGTGGCCACGACGGCGGCATCGACGTCGAGCCGCGTCCCGTCCGTGAACCGGGCACCCCGCACCTGGTCGCCGTCGACGACGGGCCGCGCCGCGCCCACGCCGGTGAGCAGCCGCCCACCGGCCGTCGTGAACCGGCCGATCAAGTGCCCGACGAGGGACGGGAGATCCACCCAACCCTCGCCGGGGCTGAGGTAGGCACCCTCGGCCGGCACCGCGATGCCGGCCACAGCGCGTGCCCGGCGTACCTCGTATCCCACCGCACGGTGGTGGTCGGCGATCACCTCTGCCCGCTCGCCCCAGAACAGCCCGCCGTCGAACCGCAGCCACGGTGCGTCCAGGGCCGCGGACAACGTCCGGTACCGGTCGATCCCGATCATCCGGAGCCGGTGATAGGCGGGGGAGCGTTCGGCCGCAGAGTTGAGCCACGACAGCGACCGGCCGGACGCCCCGCTCGTGAGCGTCCCGTCGGTGATCAG
>JAEUJO010000228.1 GCA_016794615.1 Pseudonocardia sp.
CGACCGCCTCATGCTCACCCGTCGACGCCCCCGACGGCACAGCCGCCCGCGCCAACGTCCCATCGTCGAGCGCGACCTCGACCTCCACCGTCGGATTTCCCCGCGAGTCGAGGATCTCCCGCGCCCCGACCTGCTCGATGATTGCCACCAGTGCTCCCGTCCCGTGCTCGATGAAGGACTCCGTGGATCTCGCAGCAGGGTAGCGAGCCCGGGCCGTGCGCAGAGCGAAACGACGGGAGGGTCACGGCAGTCGGGCGCGCCGATGCCTCCGCCGCAGGGCTCGTGACGGTCGGCCGAAGGAACGCGGTCACTCACCGAGCCACGGCGGCCCAGGTATCGCCGATCGCCGCGCGGGGACCTAGCGTAGAGCGACCATGACGAGCCACCCCGCGCCCGATGGCCTCTTCGAATCATTCCGCCGCGCCGAGATGTTGATCGCGCGGAGCCGCCCGCTGGACGCGCTGCAGGCGCTCGGCCCCGTCCTGGAGAGCCAGCCCAACGACGCCTCGGTGCAGCTCCTCGCCGGGCGGGCCTACCTCAACTCGGCCCAGCTCAAGCTCGCCGAGAAGGCGTTCGTCCGGGTCCTCGAGCTCGACCCCTCGGACCACTACGCGCGCTTCGCCCTCGGCAAGGCGCTGCAGCGGCAGGGCCGGCTCGCCGAGGCGCACGCCCAGCTCAAGATGGCGGCCGCGATGGACCCACGCCCGGAGTACCAGGAGGCGCTCGGCGAGGTACGCGTGAGATTGGCCTCACAAGAATCGGACTGAACAGGCATTCGGCTCGTCTCACCCCGGCTTGCGGCCGCGCGTGTTACCTCCTTGAGACCGAAGAGCCTCCCTCTCCGTCGGTAATCAGGCTAGCCTCACCGTGCCCACGATGAGCCTGACCTAAGTAGGAGAGGACCGAGTGCCCCGCGACAAGCGCACCTCGGCTGTGCACGGCCTGAGAGTGCGCCCCCGCACCGCACCACCGCCGTGAATCGTTCCGGCTCGGCGTCACCACGACGACCCGAACGAAAGCCCAGCACCTGAGATTCGCGCCTGAGATTCGCGAAGCCTCGTCTGTGACGGTCAGCGGCTCGTGACCGGAGACAGGAGTTGTGAGTATGCAGGGTGTCTTCCTCGGCACCTTCCTCATCGGGCTGCGCGAGGGCCTCGAGGCGACCTTGATCGTCGGCATCGTGGCTACCTTCCTCAAGCGGAACGGCCACTCGTTGCGGCCGATGTTCATCGGAGTCGCGCTGGCCATCGCCATCAGCCTGGGGGTGGGGGTGGGGCTGGATCTCCTGTCCACCGCGCTGCCGCAGGCCCAGCAGGAGATGCTCGAGACGGTGATCGGCGCCGTCGCGATCGTCTTCGTGACCACGATGATCATCTGGATGAACCGTCACGCCTTCCAGCTCAAGGGCGAGCTGGAGCGCGAGGCCCAGCGGGCCGTGTCGTCCGGCGGTTCGTTCGCCCTCGTCGCGATGGCCTTCCTCGCGGTGCTGAAGGAAGGCTTCGAGACTGCGGTCTTCATGCTCGCGGCCGTGCAGGCGAGCCGCGGCAGCGGGGCGCTCGGTCTGCTCGGCGCCCTGGCCGGCATCCTGTGCGCCGTCGGGATCGGCGTCGCCATCTACGTCGGCGGTGTCCGCCTCAACCTCGGCCGGTTCTTCCGGATCTCCGGGGTCTTCCTCATCCTGATCGCCGCGGGGCTCGTGCTGAGCACGCTGCGGACCGCACACGAGGCGGGTTGGGTGAACATCGGCCAGCAGCAGCTCCTCGACCTGTCGTCCTGGATCCCGACGAACTCGGTCCGGGGCGCGATCGTGACGGGGATGTTCGGCATCCCCACCGATCCCCGGTTGATCGAGGTGTTGGGCTGGCTGTGCTACGCGGTCCCGGTGCTCGTCATCTTCCTGTGGCCGGCCCGGTGGGCGTCGTCGCCCGCAGCGAGACGACGGCTGCTCGGATGGTCCGCAGCGGGTCTCGCCGCGGCTGCGGCCGCCCTGGTGGCGCTGGTTCCCGCCGGTGGCACGGACCAGCCCGGACCGGTGCGGACGGCGCCGGTCGAGTCGGGGGACACGGCGACCCTGACGCTCGGAGCGGTCGACGGCGACAGCCGGCCGCTGACGATCGCGTCGAGCGCCGGCACCACCGCGGTGGCGCTGGCCCCCGCGGGCCAACAGATCGTCGACGGCCTCACCGTGGACGTCTGGCAGGCCAAGGTCCCCACGGCTGCGGACCAGAACGCGAATCCGGTCACCCTCGGCCAGCTCGCCACTCTCACCGGTGGACGGCTGCCGGTGGGCCTCAGCGCCAACGTCACGCCCGGCCCGTTCCAGGCGCAGTGGGCGGCCAATACCGAGTACAACGTCCTGGCCGCCGGAGACGCACTGATCAGCGCGGACGCGCAGAGCACGCGGATCGTCACGCTCCAGGGCGGCGGACTGTCGACCGCCAAGACCGTCAGCGCGGGCAGCCTCGGCTCGGACTGGTCGATCCCCGAACCGGAGGCGACCGCTGCGGCGAAGGCGGTCACCAGTGCCGCCTTCGACCGGTCCGAGCGCACGCTCTGGCGGCACTGGCTGCCCGCCGTCCTCCTGCTCGCTGCCATCGCCATGGCCTCCGCCGCCATCGCGCGCGGCCGCAACGCTCCCGAAGAGAGAAAGGAACAGACAACCGTATGTTGACGAAGTTGCGAGGGACCAGGCCGGTGTCTTCTTGTTCTTGGGTGCCCGCCCAGCGATGGCTCGCCACCCCGGCCGTGATCGCCGCCTCGGCGCTCGCACTGACCGCCTGCGGATCGGGCTCATCGGACGGTGCCGCCCCTTCGGCAGCGCCCACGGGCGCGGCCACCGGTGAGGGTGGGATCACCACCGTGAACATCACCTTGACCAACCAGTCCGGTACCGACGCCTGCATCCCCGACAAGAACTCCGTCCCGGCCGGCCCGGTCACCTTCTCGATCAAGAACGAGAACGCCGCCGGGATCACCGAAATGGAGCTGCTGAAGGACCAGCGCATCCTCGGTGAGAAGGAGAACCTGGCGCCCGGCCTGGCCCCGGTGACGTTCACGCTCACCCTCGACGGCGGGAGTTATCAGCTCTACTGCCCGGGCGCAGGGCAGGACCACGTCGACTTCACCGTCACCGGCCAGGCTGCGGCACCGCCGACCGGCTCGGCGCAGTCGGTCCTCGCGCAGGGCACCAAGGACTACGCCGCGTACGTCGTCACCCAGGTCGGCTCGCTCAACCAGGCCGTCGGTGAGCTGAACACCGCGGTCCAGTCCGGCAACGTCGACGCCGCCAAGCAGGCCTACGCCAAGGCGCGTCCGTACTACGAGCGTGCGGAGTCCGCCGTCGAGGGCTTCGTGCTGCCCGGCTCCGCCCCCGAGGACAACGCAGGCAACCTCGACTACCTCATCGACATGCGCGAGTCGACCCCGGTCGACGCGGCGGTCGGCTGGTCCGGCTTCCACGCCATCGAGCGCGACCTGTGGCAGGGCGGCGCGATCACCGACCAGACCAAGAAGTACAGCGCCGACCTGGTCACCAACGTCGGCAAGCTCCAGGGTGTCGTCGCCGAGCTGAACTACCGCCCCGAGGACCTCGCCAACGGCGCGGCGGGCCTGATCGAGGAGGTGCAGAGCGGCAAGATCACCGGCGAGGAGGAGCAGTTCAGCCACCTCGACCTGGTCGACTTCGCCGGCAACGTCGAAGGTGCCCAGCAGGCCTACGCCGCGCTGCGGCCGGGCCTGGAGCAGATCGACCCCGACCTGGTCAAGACGCTCGACCAGCAGTTCCAGTCCGTGCAGACGACGCTCGACAGCTACCGCGACCCGAACGCGCCCGGCGGCTTCCAGCCCTACACCACCCAGCTGCAGGCCAGTGACGCCGCCAAGCTGACCGCCGCGATCCAGCCGCTGCACGAGTCGTTGGCCGCCATCGCCCAGAAGGTGGTGTGACCGACCCGATGACGTCGGCTGACGGGGCGGCCGCGGAACCGCGGCACCCCCAGCAGTCCCCGGAGAAGGCCGCGGTGGGAACCTCCCGCCGCGACCTCCTCCGGGGTGCACTGCTCGGCGGTGTCGGAGGTCTGGTCGTCGGGGCCGCGGGAGGCTCCGTCGCGGGCCGGACGCTGATCTCCGAGGACGTCACGGACACCATCGACCTCAGCGCCAAGTACCCCTTCTACGGGCAGCGGTACCAGGGCGGGGTCGCGACGGAACCGCAGCGGCACTGCGTGTTCGCAACCTTCCGGTTCGCGCCGAGTGCCGGTCCGAAGGACCTCCAGCTACTGCTGGCCCGCTGGTCGGCCGCGATCGCGGTGCTCCAGGACGGTCGCACCGTCGGTGCGGTGGAACCGACGTCGGCTCTCCAGCCGCCGCGCGACACCGGCGAGGCGTACGAACTGGGTCCGGCGAGCCTGACGGTGACGCTCGGGCTGGGGCCGTCGGTGTTCGGCGACCGGTTCGGTCTGGCCCGGTTCAAGCCGGCACTGTTCTCCGACCTGCCGGCCCTGAACGGCGACTTCCTGGATCCGAAGTACACCGGTGGCGACCTGAGCCTGCAGGCGTGCGCCGACGACCCGCAGGTGAGCTACCACGCCTTCCGCAACCTCTCCCGGATCGGCCGCGGCGTCGTCATTCCCTATTGGACGGTGCTCGGATTCGGCCGGGCCTCGGCCGGCCCGGGGCAGCAGACCCCGCGCATGCTGCTGGGGTTCAAGGACGGCACCCGCAACATCAAGACCGACGACGAGCTCAACCGCTTCGTGTGGATCGACCGCAGCGACCAGCCGTGGCTCGACGGTGGCACGTACCAGGTCGTCCGCAAGATCCGGATGCTGCTGGAGACCTGGGATGCCGACCGGGTCGGCGACCAGCAGCAGATCTTCGGGCGGGACAAGCTCGAAGGTGCCCCGCTGACCGGAACGAAGGAGTTCGACACGCCGGACTTCGCGGCGCGGGACGCCGAAGGCGAGTTCGTGATCAAACCGCTCGCCCACATCGCGCTGGTGGCGCCGGAGAACAACGGTGGCATCATGATCAAGCGGCGGTCGTACAGCTACACCGACGGCCTCGCCGCGGACGGGTCGCTCGACGCCGGGCTGCTGTTCGTCTCCTACCAGAACGACCCGCAGCTGTTCATCCGGATGCAGAACCGGCTGGGCGCGAACGACCTGCTCAACGAGTACATCCGGCACATCGGCTCGGGCATCTTCGTGGTCCCGCCGGCTCCCGAGGAGGGTCACTACATCGGCGAGGCGCTGTTCGCCTGACACATGGTCTGCAGGGTCGACGCCGCGGTGGAACTCGTCCGCCGGCTGCAGCCTGACGGCGCGGCGTGGCGGATCTGCTCACCCGTGCGGGTGATGTGCAGCTCACCCCGACCCTGGTCGGCGCCGAGGGGTACAACGGGATGGGGCGCCGCGGCGGCGCGCAGCAAAGAGGAGAAGAGAAGGAAATGCTCTGGACGATCGTCGGTTGGATCGTGTTCGGGCTCATCGTCGGCTTCATCGCCCGGGCCCTGGTCCCGGGGCGCGACAACATCGGGGTGCTGCGCACCATCGTCCTCGGTGTGATCGGGTCCGTCCTCGGTGGCTTCGTGTTCGGGCTGTTCACGGTCGGGTTCCGCGGCTTCCAGCCCGCCGGGTGGATCGGCTCGATCATCGGTGCGGTGATCGTGCTGCTGCTCTACAACAAGTTCGTGCTCGGCAGCCGCAAGCGCGTCTGACATCAGGCGACGGCGCGGCCGTGGAGCAGCCTGTGCTCTAGGACGGCCAGTGGGCGCGCCAGGCGGCGGCGTCGAGCGCGTGCGGGTCCAGGCCCGCGTCCCGCGCCGAGCGTTCCGCGGCCCGGACGTCGTCGGCGAAGCGGCGGGCCGCGGTGCGCAGCGCCGCCTCCGGGTCGTCGCCTGCCAGCTTGGCGCGGGCCGCGGCCGCGAACAGCCGCTCGCCCACACCGGGCCCCTCGGGCAGCAGGTCGGGGGGGAGCCCGGCGCGGGTCGTCCGGCTGATCAGCTTGGCCGCCAGCGCGACGGCCGGCTGGCCGAGCGGCACGCCGTCCACGCTGGAGTCGCGCTGCTTCTCGGCCCGCTTGAGCTCCTCCCAGCGGTGCTCCTGGCGCTCCGCGGTGTCGATCCGCTCCCGTGCCCTGACGTCACTGCCCGCGAACACGTGCGGATGGCGGCCGACGAGCTTGGTCACCAGGTCGGCGGCCACGTCGTCGATGTCGAACGACCGCTCCCCCTCCGGGTCACCTGATCGGCTCCCGAGCTCGCTCTCCGTCTCCGAAGCCACCCGCGCGTGGAACAGCACCTGCAGCAGCACGTCTCCGAGCTCCTCGCGCACGGCGGCCCCGTCGCCGTCCTCGATCGCCTGGTAGAGCTCGTAACATTCCTCCACCAGGTACGGCAGCAGCGACGCGTGGGTCTGCTCGGCGTCCCAGGGACAGCCGCCGGGCGAGCGCAACCGGTCCATCACGGCCGCGGCGTCGAGCAGGGCCGCCCCCCGAGGCGCGCCGATCAGGTCGTCCGCCGCGGGGGCCTGCGTGAGATCCGTGGTGAGCAGCACCCAGTCGCTACCGGACGGGCTGCCCGCCACCGCGCCCGCGGCGAGCGCGACCTTCTCCGGGATCGTCGTGTCGGCGACGACCTGGGCCGTGGCCCGGAGGGCCGGCAGCGCGGCGACCGGCAGCACCGCACCGCCGACGGGCAGGACGACGACGATGCGCGGCATCAGCCCATGAGCGGCAGGATCGCGCCGCCCTCCTGGTTCGCCGCGACGACCCGCATCGAGACTGGATCCCACACCCCGAAGCGCGGGTTGACCCGCACACCCACCTCCTCGGCGAGCGGCTCCAGGAGCCGCTGGCCGATCGCGGCGAGGTCCGAGTCACCCAGAGACGCCGCGCCGTTGGGATCGGCGTTCGGGTCGACCTTGCGGTCCGTCACGCGCAGCACGATCCAGCCGCCCTGCTGCGGGCTGGGCTGGAAGTAGGCGGTCCGCCCGACCGGCAGCCCGAACAGCACGGTCGACGCGGCCTCGGGGCTGCGCACGGCCTGGTAGGACATGCTGCGCCGGGACGTCTCGGGGTTCTGCGCGAAGAGCGCGTCCGCCGCCGGACCGCCCGCGGCGAGCACGCGCGCCTTGGCCGCGGCGTCGTCACGCGTATCGGCCGCGATGAGATCGGCTGTCACCGTCAGCCCCGGGACGATCCGCTGCGCGTGCCGGATCGCGATGATCCGGTCCCGGACCCGCTCGCGGATGGCCGGCAGGTCGTAGAGCGACTGCGACAGCGCCGCGTCCGCACCACCGCTCTGTTGCAGTGCCGCGTCGACGTCCGCGTCGCTGACCGTGATCCCCTCGGCCACGGCGGTGCGGGCCAGGAGGTCGTGCGTCACGGCGGCGCTGACGACGTCGCGCGCGATCTCGGGCGGTCCGACGCCGCTGCTCGCCAGCTGGCCGACGGCGTCGGTCTTGCCGAGCGCGACGTCCAGCCGCGACTGCACCTGCTCCAGCGGAACCGACGTTGTGCCGACGATCACAGCCGAACCGACCTGGCTGGGGCCCGTACCGCACCCGCTGACCACGGCGCCGACGGTCGCCATCACCGCGAGGGCACGCCCCACCTGCTTGTACACGATCCACACCCTCTCACGGCGGCAGCACCTCACGGGCCGCGGGAGGTGTCACCTCGTATGTCCCGCGCTGTCCCCGTCGGGCGTTCGCCCGACGCGGCCGAACCAGATTTCCCACTACGGTCGGTGCCTGATCCGGCGCCCTCGGTCCACCGCCTGAGGGCGCCGGGTCGTGACGCGCCACGCTCCCCGGCGGATTCTCGAGGAGCGAGCGTCTCCCGCGAGAGGGGCGCGGGGGAGGCGCGGCCGGTCGGGCACGGTCGGCCGCGCCGTCGCGCGCCGGCGCGGGCATCGGGAGCGTCAGAGGTCGTCGAGGTCGACCAGCCCGTCCTGCAGCGCCCGCGCCACCAGCGCCGCCTTCGTCGACGCCCGGCGACCGACCTCGGCGTACTTGATCCGCACCCGCGCGATGTAGGTGTCGACCGTCTTCACCGAGAGCCCGAACCGGGCGGCCACGAGGTTCTTCGAGTCGCTCTCGAACCACGCGAGCAGCACCTCCCGCTCACGGTCGCTCAGCACCGGCCGGTCGGCGCGCCGGTCGCTTGCCATCACCCCGCCCAGCGCCGGGGAGACGTAGGGGAGGTCCCGGGCCGCCGCACGCAGTGCCGGGATCAGGTGCTCGCGCCCCTCCGCCTTCGTCAGGTAGGTCGACACGCCCAGCTCGAGGCAGCGCAGGATCGTGGCGGCGTCCACCGACTGGGAGTAGACGACCACGCGCCGCCCCGCCACGACCAGCTGACCGACGGTGTGGAAGGACAGCACACCGGTCTCCAACTGCAGGTCGAACAGCACGACGTCGGCCGTCGCGCCCGCCCCGCACACCGCCACTCCCGGCTCGTCCCCCGAACCGACGACGAGGATCGGCGGGTCCGCCGCGGCGCACCACGCCGCCACCCCCTCCACGATCGCCGGGTGATCGTCGATGATCACGATGCTGACGGGGTCCACCGCACCTCCACCCAGGTCTGCTGCTCCGTCCCGACGACGACCGTCGAGATCTCCGGCGACACGTCCGGTGCGGCCTCGGCGGGCCCCGCATCGGCGACCGCCACGTCGGACACGACGCTGACGAGCACTCCTGTTCCCGCCGCACTCACCGTCACGCGTGCGGACCGGCGGGCCGCGACCAGTGCCGGGGCCACCGCGTCGACCAGCGCCCTGCGGGCTGCCGGCGGCGGCACCGTGCGGTGCCCCGTCGCCGAGAACTGCACCTCGATGCCGCGCTGCTCGACGACGTCGACGAGCAACCCCAGGTCGGCCGCAAGGAGGTCGGCCACATCGCTCTCCTCGGCGAACAGCCGCCGTAGCCGGGCCGCCTCGAGCGCTGCGCGCCGCTGCACGTCCAGGTCCGCGGGCGACAGCGTGCCCTCACCGATCCCGCGGAGCAGCGGAAGAACGCTCTCGCGCAGCCGGCCGTAGCGCTCCTCCCGGTCGTCGTGGAGCTGCCGGGCAACCTCCTCCGCCGTCACGGCGGCGGCCTGGCGGCGCGCGGCCTCGGTCGCGGTGTCCGCCACCCGGTCCAGGGCTGCGCCGCCGGCACCGACGGCCAGCTGGAACCCGGCGGTCGCGGCGACGACGACCGCGAGGTCGACGAGCGTGACCGGGTCGAGGCGGTGCGCGAACCCGAGCTGTACCGAGGTGAGCGCGACGTGCAGCCCCAGGAAGCCGAGCAGCGCGGGAAGGCCGGTGTCGGCGAGCAGCAGGACGCCGAACCAGCCGACCGCCCCGAACGTCTGGTGTGGCTGCCCGACGAGCGCCCACGGCGGCAGCAGCGCCGTCGCCCACACCGACAGCGCGAGGACGACCGCGGCCACGGGCCACCGCGCGCGTCCCCACCTGCGGTGCCGCGCGACGAGCGCCGCGTCGGTGGCGGCGATCGCGAGCAGCCCCAGGAAGCAGGCCGGCCCGGTCCACAGCGGGTCGTAGAGCGACAGGTCGGCGACGACGTGCGGCAGCACGAGGCCCAGCAGGATCACCAGCACGATCACCGACCGGGCCACCCGCAGGTTGCGCAGCAGCGCCAGCGCCAGGTACGGCCGCTCGGCGGTCGGCACCGGAGCCGCAGCGGTGGTCACGCCGGCCACCGCAGCCGCACGACCGTGCCGCGCCCAGGCGCCGACTCCACCGTCGCGCACCCACCCACGGCGGCCATCCGGTCGAGGACGGACAGCGCGAGCCCGAAGCGGTGCGCCCCGACCGCGTCGAGGTCGAACCCGACGCCGTCGTCGACCACGGCGACCTCGAGGACCTCGCCGCCGCGTCCACTGCCCGGCCGCACCTGCACGCGCGCGCCGTCCACGCCGGCATGCCGCGCCACGTTCTCCAGCGCCTCGGCCGCGGCCCCCGCCATGGCCCGGACGACCACCGGTGGCGCCGTCACGCCCGCCCCGCAGTCGCACGCGACCGGTACGCGGGCGGCACCGGACACCTCGCGCAGCACGGCGTCCAGCGCGACCTCGGCGGCATCCCCGTCGAGCGGCCCGTCCCGCGCGCCGTCCAGCAGGGCGATGTCGCGCCGCACCTGGCCCGGCAACCACTCCTCGGTACCGCGCACCGCGCCCAGACCGATCATCAGCAACGTGCTGGCCGAGGTGTCGTGCACGGTCGCCCAATGCGCGCGCTGGGCGGAGCGGCGGGCGGCGGCGGTCACGGCCGCGCGCTCGGCGGCGAACCGGGCACGCATCAGGCGGTCGGCCTCGCGGGCCGCGCGCCGGAGCAGCACCCACAGCAGCCGGCCCAGCACGGCTTCGACGGCCATCCAGGCGCCACCGCCGATCAGGCCGTCGACCGCGGTGAGCCCAGGCGTCGCGGCGGCCCCGACCACGAAGGACACGCACACTGCGACGGCCACCGCCCCGGCGGCCCACGGGCGCAGCTGGAACTGCACCGCGACGGCGGTGAAGGACGCGATCGGCAACACCCAGCCCAGGGAGGCCGCCAGCCGCGCGGGCTCGACGAGCAGCGGCTGGGCCAGGCACAGCCCGCACATCAGGACGGCGTCGACGCCGTACGTCCACCGGTACCGCCGTTCGGTGCGGCCGTCCGGCAGCAGCATCCGCAGGTAGACCAGGTTCCAGGCGACGACGCCCAGCGCCACCGCCGTCGCGAATCCGACGCCCCGCGGTGGCGCCGCGAACGGCCCCGCCGCGGCGCACAGCACGCCGACCGAGGCCCGGCCCACCGCGGGATAACGACGGCCGAACCGCCGCAGCCCGCCGGTGACCGCCGTGCCGGCTCCGGCGCGCCCGCCGCCGGCCGCGCCGGAGCCGGAGCGCGGCGCAGCGGCGGACTCGGGCATCGCGGTCGGGGTCGACCCGCCTCCGGCAGGCGTTACCTGCCCGCGGCGATCGGTGCGAGCACGTCACCGATCAGTGCGGCACACCAGTCGAGCAACGCGACGTCGCGCAGCGGTGCACCGCCGATCCGGCCGCCTTCGACCGGCCGCGGCACCGTGACCAGCTTCGCCGCCGCCTTGTACTGCGCCTTCGGGTGCAGCCGGCGCAGGCGCAGCTGCGCGGAGTCCGGCAGCTCGACCGGGCCGATGCGGATGTTGCTCCCCGCGACCGCGACCTCGGCGACGCCCAGGGCCCGGCACCGCTGCCGGAACGCGGCGACGGTGAGCAGGTTGCGCACCGGGGTCGGCGGCTCGCCGTATCGGTCGGCCAGCTCCTCGACGATCCCGTCGAGTGCGTCCTGGTCGGCCGCCTCTGCGATCTTGCGGTAGGCATCCAGGCGCAGCCGCTCTCCCGGCACGTAGTCGTGCGGGACGTGCGCGTCGACCGGTAGGTCCACCCGCACCTCGGCCAGCTGCTCCTCCTCCTCGGCCTGCCCCGCGCCCGCGGCCGAGCGGAACGCGGCGACGGCCTCGCCCACCAGGCGGATGTAGAGGTCGAACCCGACGCCCGCGATGTGCCCGCTCTGCTCGGCGCCGAGGATGTTGCCCGCTCCGCGGATCTCGAGGTCCTTCATCGCGACGGCCGCGCCCGACCCGAGCTCGGAGTGCTGGGCGATCGTCGCGAGCCGGTCGTGCGCGGTCTCGGTGAGCGGGTGGTCGGGCGGGAACAGGAAGTAGGCGTACCCGCGCTCGCGACCGCGCCCGACGCGGCCGCGCAACTGGTGCAGCTGGGACAGGCCCAGCGTGTCGCTGCGCTCGACGATCAGCGTGTTCGCGTTCGAGATGTCCAGGCCGTTCTCCACGATAGTCGTGCAGACCAGGACGTCGAACTCCTTGTGCCAGAACCCGCTGACCGTGCGCTCCAGCAGGTCCTCGTTCAGCTGGCCGTGCGCGACGGCGATCCGCGCCTCGGGCACCAGCTCGCGCACGTGCCGGGCGGCCCGTTCGATCGACGCCACGCGGTTGTGCACGTAGAAGACCTGCCCGTCGCGCAGCAGCTCACGGCGGATCGCGGCGGCGACCTGCTTGTCGTCGTACGCACCGACGTAGGTCAGCGTGGGGTGGCGGTCCTCCGGCGGCGTCGTGATCGTCGACAGCTCGCGGATGCCGGCGAGGCTCATCTCCAGCGTTCGCGGGATCGGTGTCGCGGACAGCGTCAGCACGTCGACGTGCGTGCGCAGTGCGGTGATGTGCTCCTTGTGCTCGACACCGAACCGCTGCTCCTCGTCCACGATCACCAGGCCGAGGTCCTTCCACCGCACCCCGGTCTGCAGCAGCCGGTGCGTGCCCACCACGACGTCGACGGTGCCGTCGGCCAGGCCGGCGATCGTCTGCTTGGCCTCGGCGTTGTCGGTGAACCGGGACAAGCCCTTGACGTTCACCGGGAACGCGCGCATCCGGTCGGAGAAGGTCTGCAGGTGCTGGGTGGCCAGCAGCGTCGTCGGGACGAGGACCGCGACCTGTTTGCCGTCCTGAACGGCCTTGAACGCCGCACGCACCGCGATCTCGGTCTTGCCGAAACCGACGTCGCCGGAGATCACCCGGTCCATCGGCACGGGGCGCTCCATGTCGGACTTGACCTCGTCGATCGCCGAGAGCTGGTCCGGGGTCTCGGTGAACGGGAAAGCGTCTTCCAGCTCGCGCTGCCAGGGCGTGTCGGGGGCGAACGCGTGCCCGGGAGCGGACTGGCGCGCGGCGTAGAGCTGCACGAGCTGCGCGGCGATCTCCCGGACCGCCTTGCGGGCCCGGCCCTTGGTCTTGGCCCAGTCGGCGCCGCCGAGCTTGTTCAGCGTGGGCACCTCGCCGCCGACGTAGCGGCTGATCTCGTCCAACGCGTCGGTGGGCACGAACAGCCGGTCCGCGGGCTGACCCCTTTTCGACGAGCCGTACTCCAGCACGAGGTACTCGCGGGTCGCGCCGCCGACCGTCCGCTCCCTCATCTCGACGAAGCGGCCGATCCCGTGCTGGGCGTGCACCACGTAGTCGCCGGGCGACAGGGTGACGAGATCGACGGCGTTGCGGCGCCGCTTGCTGCCCAGCGTGCGCGGGTCCGCCGTCGCGGCGGCCCGGTTGCCGGTCAGGTCCGCCTCGGTGAGCAGCACGAGACCGCCGCCGGTGGTCAGGCCCTCGGTGAGGCTGCCGCAGGTGACGGTGACGAGGCCGGGTTCCGGCGCGGCCGACAGCCGCTCGACGAGCTTGGCCGGCACGTCCGCGTCGCGCAGCTGCTCGATCGCGCGCTGCGCGGTGCCGGGGCCGGCGACGACCAGCACGGCGACGCCGCCGGTGGCGACGTGGGCACGCAGGTCGGTCAGTGCCCGGTCCGTGTCGCCGCGGTACGACTCGACCTCGTGCACCGCCGGGGCGAACGCATCGTCGCGGCCGGAGACCAGCGGGCTCAGCGTGACGACCGGGCGCCCGGTCGAGGCAGCGTGCTCGAGGACATCGTCGAGGCCGCGGTAGGCCGACGCGCCGACGTCGATCGGTGCATCCCCGCCGACGCCCGCCGTGAACCAACTCGCCTCGAGAAACTCCTGACCGGTGCGGACGAGGTCCCCGCTGCGGGTGCGGATGCGCTCGGGATCGGCGATCAGCACCGGCGAGCCGACCGGCAGCAGATCGGTGAGCAGGTCGAGCTCGGCACCGCCGACCAGCGCCGGGATCAGCGACTCCATGCCCTCGGCCGGGATGCCCTCGGCGAGGCGCGCCAGCAACTCGCGCAGCGCGGGGTTGTTCTCGTGGGTCCGGGCGAGCGCCGCGGCCCGGTCGCGCACCTCGACGGTGAGCAGCAACTCCCGGCACCCGGGCGCGTGCAGGACCTCGACGGGGGCGACCGATCGCTGATCGGCCACGGCGAAGCTGCGCAGCTCGCTGACCTCGTCGCCCCAGAACTCGACGCGCACGGGGTGCTCGGCCGTGGGCGGGAAGACGTCGACGATCCCGCCGCGGACGGCGAACTCACCGCGTGCGGTGACCATCTCGACCCGCGTGTACGCCAGCTCGACGAGCCGGACCAGGAGGTCGTCGAAGTCGTGGGTGTCGCCGACGCGCAACGTCACCGGCTCCAGCCGGCCCAGGCCGGGTGCGATCGGCTGGATCAGGCTGCGTGCGGCGCCGACGACCAGCCGCGGCGCGGTGGCCGGGTCGGCGAGACTCCGGAAGATCGACAACCGCCGGCCGACAGTGTCCGGGCGCGGCGACAGCCGCTCGTGCGGCAGCGTCTCCCAGCTCGGCAACACGGCGACGCAGTCGCGACCGAGCAGGTCTGCGACGGCGCCGCCCAGATCCTCGGCCTCCCGGTCGGTGGCGGTGACCGCAAGCACGGTCCGACCGCCTCCGGCGAGGGCGGTGCCGGATGCGCCCTGGCCTGCGGCGAGGGCGGTGCCGGATGCGCCCTGGCCTCCGGCGAGGGCGGTGCCGGATGCGCCCTGGCCTCCGGCGAGGGCGGCGGCCAGGAACGGCCGCAGCGCCGAAGGCCCCTCGACGGCCAGCGCCGGGACGCCGGTGGCGCGCAGGTCGCGGGATGCGGCGGCGAGGGCGCCGAGTTCGGGGTCGGAGGTTTCGAGCAGACCGGAAAGCTTGGCCACAGTTCCCCTTGCCATCATCAGCGCACGCCAGATCAGACCCCTGCACGGATCGGGCGGGGGCCTGCACCCAGGCTACGCGCGCCGATTCCTCCGCGAGCCGGCACCTTCGGCCCCCGCGTCGGCTGCCTCGACGCCGCCATCGTCGCGGGCACCGGCTGGTCCGAGCCCGGCGGCTTCCTCTCCCGTGAGGTGCTCACGTTCGGAACCCGCCGGGCGTGCAGGCGCACGCGGCCGGGGTTTCACGATGCCCTCCGAGCAACGTCGAGGGGGGCTGCGGCGTCGTCGAGGGTAGGGAGCTCCCCACCCTCGACCGAAGGAAAGCTGTATGGCCACCATTCACGTCGACCCGGTCTTCGACGACGCGGAGCGGCGGCGCCGCCTCTTCGGCGGCGACGTCCTCGTCTACACCCACGTCCCGGAGGTCGCGGCCTTCGCCGCCTACACCCGGGAGATGATCACCGAGCTGTTCGCTCC
>JAEUJO010000229.1 GCA_016794615.1 Pseudonocardia sp.
CGACCGCCTCATGCTCACCCGTCGACGCCCCCGACGGCACAGCCGCCCGCGCCAACGTCCCATCGTCGAGCGCGACCTCGACCTCCACCGTCGGATTTCCCCGCGAGTCGAGGATCTCCCGCGCCCCGACCTGCTCGATGACTGCCACATGTACCCCCAGGGGCCGGGGCGGTCGGCCGGCGTGTGCCGGGACCGCACTTGATCGCGGTCGAGCCGGCGCGGGAGATCCCGGCCGGTGGTCCCCGTCCCGGGGACCCGCGAGCGGCGAGCCTACCCGCGGCCGGCGAGGCCGGGCAGCGCGTCGACCGGTGAGCGGAAGTCGATCACTTGGAGTCGATCAGCGGCGAAGGGATCCCCGCCGGTCGTCGCCCTGCGGCGACGTCGTGGAGCGGTGCCGTCACCCGGTCGGCGAGGAGGTGTTCCCGTTCACCAGAAGTGGGCGCGACACCGTGTGCAACCGCTGGCACGCTCGTGCCATGGCGACCCTCGTGCTCCTGCGCCACGGCCAGAGCGACTGGAATCAGAAGAACCTCTTCACCGGCTGGGTGGACGTTCCCCTGTCGGCGACGGGGGAGGCCGAAGCGCGCCGCGGCGGGGAGTTGATCGCCAAGGCGGGCCTGCTGCCCGACGTGGTGCACACCTCGCTGCTGCGCCGGGCGATCTCGACGGCGAACATCGCGCTCGACGCCTGCGACCGTCACTGGATCCCGGTGACCCGCAACTGGCGGCTCAACGAGCGGCACTACGGGGCTCTGCAGGGCAAGGACAAGAAGCAGACCCTCGCCGAGTTCGGTGAGGAGCAGTTCATGCTGTGGCGGCGGTCCTACGACGTGCCGCCGCCGCCGATCGAGCCGGGCAGCGAGTTCTCCCAGGACGGTGACCCGCGGTACGCGGACCTCGGTGCGGAGATGCCGGCCACCGAGTGCCTCGCCGACGTCGTCAAGCGCTTCCTGCCGTACTACGAGGGCTCGGTGATCCCGGACCTGCAGGCGGGCAAGGTCGTGCTGCTGGCCGCGCACGGCAACTCGCTCCGGGCGCTGGTGAAGCACCTCGACGGCATCTCGGACGAGGCGATCGCGGGGTTGAACATCCCGACGGGAATCCCGCTGCGCTACGAGCTGGACGACGACTTCAAGCCCATCACCCCGGGTGGGGAGTACCTGGACCCCGAGGCGGCGAAGGAGGCCGCTGCCGCGGTCGCGAACCAGGGCCGCTGACCGTGACCGGCCCGGGCGCGACGCACCCTCCCCGCGCAGCGTGCGCGGCGGTCGCCCCGCGCCGGTTCAGGATCGCGCTGGCCAGTGACCACGCCGGCTATCCCCTGAAGGAAGAGATCAAGGCCGTTCTCCAGGGCCACGAGCTCACCGACTTCGGCACGCACGGCACCGAGGCCGCCGACCTGCCCGACTACGTCCATCCCGCCGCCCGCGCGGTGTCGGACGGCGACGTCGACCGGGCCATCCTCGTCGATGGCGTGGGCTACGGCAGCGCGATGATCGCCAACAAGCTGCCCGGGGTGTTCGCGGCGGTGTGCCAGGACCCGTTCTGCGCGGGGCTCGCCCGGTCGCACTCCGACACGAACGTGCTCTGCCTCGGCGGCAAGATCATCGGGTCCGGGATCGCGCTGGAGATCGTGCGCGTCTGGATGACGACGGACTTCCTCGCGGACGAACCGAAGTACCGGGCACGCGTCGACAAGGTCGTGCAGATCGACGAGGCCTACGTCCACCACCCGCGTCAGGAGGGCGTGTCGAGCGCCTGATTCGGGAAAGACATCCAGAGCGTCGAGCAGGACGGGCACGGACCCGTCGGGGAGGCCGAGGTCGTCGTGACGCTGCTGAACGGAATCGGAGTGTGTCCGGGTATCGCGGTCGGGCCGCTCGTGCGGATGCCCGACCCGGTGCCGGAGCCGTCCGCCGGCCCGTCACAGGTGGCGGACACCGACGTGGAACGCTCCCGGATCTCGCCCGCCATGGAGGCGGTGGCTGCCGAGCTGCGCGCGCGTGCGGAGAAGGCGAAGGCCGAGACCCGGGCCGTGCTGGAAGCGACGTCGTACATGGCCGTCGACCCGGGGATGATGGATCTCGCGATCAGCGGCGTGGTCGAGCGGCACCTGTCGGCGGCCCGTGCCGTGTACGAGGCAGCCAACACCTTCCGCGACATGCTCGCCGCTGCCGGTGGCTACATCGGGGCCCGGGTCGCCGACGTCGAGGACGTCCGCGACCGGATCGTCGCCGCCGTGCTCGGCGTGCCGATGCCCGGCATCCCGGACCCGGGCCACCCGTTCATCCTCGTAGCCCGCGACCTCGCGCCTGCCGACACCGCGACCGTCGACCCGGAGAAGGTGCTCGGTTTCGTCACCACCGAAGGTGGCCCGACCAGCCACACCGCGATCCTCGCCCGGACGCTGGGGGTGCCGGCCGTCGTCGCCGCCTCCGGTGCGCTCGGCATCGCCGAGGGCACCACGGTGGTACTCGACGGCGGCGCCGGGACCGTGAACACCGCGCCCAACGACGCCGCGGTGCAGGACGCCGAGAAGCGCATGGCCGCCCGGCGCGGCGCCAAGCGCGTGTGGAGCGGCGAGGGCGCCACCTCCGACGGCCGCCGGATCCTGCTGCTGGCCAACGTCGGCGACCCGAAGAGCGCGCAGGCCGGGGCGGCTGCGGGTGCGGAGGGCGTGGGCCTGTTCCGCACCGAGTTCTTGTTCCTCGACTCCGCGAAGGAGCCGACCGTCGCCGAGCAGGAGGAGGCCTACGCGGGTGTCTTCGCGGCCTTCCCCGACGGCAAGAAGGTCGTGGTACGCACGCTCGACGCGGGCGCGGACAAGCCGCTGGCCTTCCTGGACCAGGGGGAGGAGCCCAACCCCGCGCTGGGGGTGCGGGGCGTCCGGGTGGCGTTCGAGGAGTCGGGGATCCTGGACCGCCAGCTGCAGGCCATCTCCCGCGCGGCGGAGCGCAGCTCGTCCGACGTGTGGGTGATGGCCCCGATGATCGCGCTGGCGAGCGAGGCCGAGTGGTTCTCCGCCAAGGTCCGGGAGCACGGCCTCAAGACGCCCGGGGTCATGGTCGAGGTACCGGCGGCCGCGCTGAACGCCGAGCAGATCCTCGGGGTGACGGAGTTCGCCAGCATCGGCACCAACGACCTGGCCCAGTACACCCTGGCGGCGGACCGGATGGCCGGCCCGCTGGCCGCGCTGAACGACCCCTGGCAGCCGGCTCTGCTCAAGCTCGTCGGGTTCACCGGCGCGGCGGGGGAGAAGCGCGGCAAGACGGTGGGCGTGTGCGGCGAGGCCGCGTCGGACCCGGTGCTGGCGATGGTGCTGGTCGGGCTCGGGGTCACCAGCCTGTCGATGTCGTCGCGGGCCCTCGCCGATGTCGGTGAGCTGCTGCGCACGGTGTCGTACGACGACTGCAAGCGGCTCGCTCAGGTCGCGCTCGACGCCGGAGAGGCGCAAGCTGCCAAGGCGGCCGTACGCGCCGAGCTGCCGCAGCTCGCCGAACTCGGCTTGTGAGGGCAAAACCCATGATCGTCACGCTCACGCCGAACCCCAGCCTCGACCGGACCGTCGAGATCGACGAGCTGCGCCGCGGCGAGGTGCACCGCGCCACCGGTGGCCGGGTCGACCCGGGGGGGAAGGGCGTCAACGTGTCCCGGGCGCTGGCGGCCTGCGACACCGCCACCATCGCCGTGCTGCCCTCCGGCGGCCCCGAGGGCGCCCAGCTCGCGGCGCTGCTCGCGCCGTTCGGGGTGCAGACCGTCCAGGTCCCCATCGGCGGCACCGTGCGCAGCAACATCACCGTCGCCGAGCCGGACGGGACCACCACCAAGCTCAACGAGGCCGGCCCGGAGCTGACCACGGACGAGTCCACGGCCGTCGCCCGCACGGTCGTCGATCTGGCCCGACGGGCGAGCTGGGTGGTGGGGGCAGGAAGCCTGCCGCGTGGGCTCGGCGTGGACTTCTACGCTCGGCTCGTCACGGCCCTGCGGGGCTCCGACACTCAGGTGTGCATCGACGCGAGCGGGCCGCCACTCGCCGCGGCGGTGGATGCGGGCCCGGACCTGATCAAGCCGAACGCCGAGGAGCTCGCCGAGCTCGTCGGCCGTCCGCTGCCGCGGCTCGCCGACGTCGTGGACGCCGCCGCCGAGATCCGCAAGCGTGGCGTGGGGATGGTGCTCGTCAGCCTCGGGGGTGACGGCGCTCTGCTGGTGAGCGCGGACGAGGTACTCCACGGTTGGGCACCCCCGGTGCGGGTACGGAGCACCGTCGGGGCGGGCGATTCGACACTGGCGGGGTTCCTGGCCGGGGGCGGCCGTGGCCGGCAGGCGCTCGTGACCGCGATCGCCTACGGTACCGCTGCCGTGCAGCTGCCCGGCAGCGTGATGCCCCGCCCGAGCGACCTGAACCCGGACGCGGTGGTCGTCACCGACACCCCCGATCTGGACCGCACGCTGACCTGAGCGCGTCCTGGCTTTGCACAGAGCAAAGACGACATCGAGTACGGAGGAACCGAACGATGAGTGAGGTCATCACCGCTGATCTGGTCGATCTGGACCTGAAGGCCGCCGACCGGCGGTCTGCGTCCCGGCAGCTGGCCGAGCGGCTGGTCGCGGCGGGCCGGGTGACCGACATCGAGGGGTTCCTGGCCGACATCGCGAAGCGCGAGTCGCAGATGCCGACGGGTCTCGAGGGCGGCATCGGAATCCCGCACTGCCGGTCGGCCCACGTGTCCGAGCCGAGCCTCGCCTTCGGGCGCGCCACCGACGGCGTCGACTTCGGGGCGCCCGACGGCCCCGCCGACATCATCTTCCTGATCGCGGCACCGGAGGGCGGCGACGCGTCGCACATGAAGATCCTCGCGTCACTGGCCCGGAGGCTCATCAGGGCCCAGTTCAAGGAGAGGCTGCGTTCCGTGCAGGACCCAGCGGAGGCCGCCGAGTTCATCCGTTCGGAGGTGAGCTAGGCATGAAGTTCGTTGCGGTGACATCGTGTCCCACGGGCATCGCGCACACCTACATGGCGGCCGAGGCTCTGGAGCAGGCCGCGGCCGACTCCGGCGACGAGATACACGTCGAGACGCAGGGCTCGGCGGGGTCGGACCCGCTCGACCCCCAGATCATCGCCGACGCGGATGCGGTGATCTTCGCTGCGGATGTCGAGGTCCGTGATCGCGAGCGCTTCGCGGGCAAGCCGCTCGTGCAGTCGGGCGTCAAGCGGGCCATCGGCGGGGCCGCCGAGATGCTGGACGAGGCGCGCGCAGCCGCCGCGGCCGGCCCGCCCGCAGGGGATGCTGCTCCGGCGGAGGCCGCCGCGGGCGGTGGGCTGACCACCAAGGTCGACTCCGGCGCCGGATTCGGCACGCGGCTGCGCGGATGGCTGATGACCGGCGTGTCGTACGTGATCCCGTTCGTCGCCGCGGGCGGACTGCTGATCGCGCTGAGCTTCGCGCTCGGCGGCTACGAGATCGTCAACGCGCCGAAGGTCACCGACCATTTCGACTGGAACAGCCTGCAGTCGTGGGCCGCACTGATGAACCAGATCGGTGTGATCGCCTTCGGTTTCCTGGTGCCGATCCTGGCCGGCTTCATCGCGTTCGCGATGGGGGACCGGCCCGCGCTGGTGCCCGGCATCGTCGGCGGCTTCATCGCCGTGCAGGTCCAGGCCGGGTTCATCGGCGGCCTGATCGCCGGTCTGCTGGCCGGTGCCGTCGTGATGGGCATTCGCAAGATCAAGGTGCCCCGCTCGGTCGCCGGCATCATGCCGGTGGTGGTGATCCCGCTGGTCTCCACGCTCATCGTCGGGATTCTGATGTTCGTGGTGCTCGGGCCGCCGCTGGCCGCCCTGGCCGAGGGGCTGACCAACTGGCTGAACGGGTTGTCGGGTGCCAACAAGGTCATCTTGGGCATCATCCTCGGCCTGATGATGGGGTTCGACATGGGCGGCCCGGTCAACAAGACCGCCTACTCGTTCGCCGCTCTGGGGCTGGCGGCCGCGACACCGGCGAGCTTCGAGATCATGGCCGCCGTCATGGCGGCAGGCATGACCCCGCCGCTGGGCCTGGCTCTGGCCACGGTGCTGCGCAAGAACCTGTTCACGCACGTCGAGCGGGAGAACGGCAAGGCCGCCTGGGTGTTGGGGGCATCGTTCATCACCGAGGGGGCGATCCCGTTCGCCGCGGGTGACCCCATACGGGTGATCCCGTCGTTGATGGTGGGGTCCGCGGTGACCGGTGGGCTGAGCATGGCGTTCGGGTGCACGTCGCGTGCGCCGCACGGTGGCATCTTCGTGGTGCCGCTGATCGGGAACCCGTTCCTGTACCTGCTGGCGATCATCATCGGTACCGTCGTCACGGCCTTCATGGTCGTCACGCTCAAGAGCTTCCACCGCACTCCGAAGGAGGCGGCGGACGAGATCCCGGCCACGGAGGCCGCGGCACCCGCCTGACTCGTCCCTGATCCGTACCAGGGTGGGTCACCGGACCGGTGGCCTGCCCCGGTGCCTCGTCGAAAGGAGTTCCCGTGCCGGAACGCAAGGTCAAGGTCGGCTCGTCGGTCGGCCTCCACGCCCGCCCCGCGACGATCTTCACGCAGGCCGCCGCGAAGCAGCCGGTGAAGGTCACCATCGCCAAGGCGGGCGGCAACGCGGTCGACGCCCGCAGCGTGCTGTTCGTCCTCGGCCTCGACGTCCGGGGCGGTGACGAGGTCGTGCTCGCCGCGGAGGGCGAGGGGGCCGAGGCCGCTCTCGACGAACTGGAGGCCCTGCTCCAGCGCGACCTCGACAAGGATTGACGTCCTCCCCGCGCTTCACCACCATGAACGACGGCGCACCGGCCCGCATCCCGGTAGCTCTCGTGACGGGGCACTAGCGAGAAAGGGGGCGTCCGCCGCGGCGGACGCCCCCTTTCTCGCTGACGCGGGACGGGGTTCGAGGTGCTGATCCGGTGCCGGGTCTCGATCAGACGTCGGTCACTGGCCGTTGACCTTGCGTGCGGACGCCGCCGCAGGTCGCAGCTTCTGGACCGTGCCGGCGCGTGCGGCAGGCCGGGTACCCGGGTGGATACCTCCGGGCTGGAGTACCCCGCTGGGAATCGTCCCGTGCGGGATTCCTCCGTTCGGGTGTGGCCGCAAACCTGGGCCTCGACCGGTCATCTCGTGCGTGGCGGCAAGCTCGCGCGAGAGGCTGCGCCCGGCGATGACGAGCGCCGGCCGGACGACGGGCAGTTCAGCGGCCGGGTCGTCGACCCGGACCTCGATCGCCGCGGCGACCCGGCCGCCCGGCCCGAACACCGGCACCGCCAAGGCGCTGCGGTCGGGTTCCAGCTCCCAGCGGGCGACGGCGAGCCGGCTGAGCCGGGCCATCGCGAGTGCCCGCCGGAACCGGTCCGGTGCCGTCACCGTGAACGGGGTGAATGCCGTGAGGCCGCGGCTCAGGTAGGAGTCGACGAGCGCGGGTGCCGAGAACGCCAGCAGCGCCTTGCCCATCGCGGTCGCGTGGGCCGGGGCGGTCGCGCCCTGGCTGAACGTGGTGACGGGACGGCGGCCCCGGGGCTTCTCGATGAAGTTGATGTCACGGTCGCCCAGCACCCCGAGCCGCACGTCGGCGTCGAGGGCCTGGGAGAGGTCCTGCAGCACCAGACAGGCGCGTTCCTCGAGGCTGGTGGCCGTACCGCCGGCGCCGCCGATCAGTCGCAGGGGCAACCCGACGCAGTAGTCGCCGTCGTCGGTCCGCTCGAGGATCTTCCACGCGGCCAGCTCGCGGACGAGACGGTGTGCGGTGGACAGGGGAAGGCCCGTTGCCGTGGCGATCTCGGTCAACGTGTGCACGTCGCCGTTGAGGTAGGTCATCAGGATCACTGCAGCCTTGCTGATGACCGTTCGGCCCGCGGCCGAGACGTTGTCCGTCATGTCGTCCTCTCCATAACCCACCCCGGCGCTGGAGCGAGTCGCCCCGGCAGCAGGCGGGCGGGGAGCCGTCGTCTCCCCGCCCGCCTCGGCACTACATGTACTGGCCGCCGTTGACGGAATAGACCTGGCCGGTGATGAACCCGGAGTCGGGATCGGCGAGGAACTCCACGACGCGGGCGACTTCGTCGGGCTCGCCGAGGCGGCCGACCGGGATCTTGGCGATGACCTGGTCCAGGGCTGCCTTCGGGACGGCCCGGACCATCTCGGTGGAGACGTAGCCGGGCGCCACGGAGTTGACGGTGAGGCCCTTGCGAGCGGTCTCCTTCGCCATGCTCATCGTCAGGCCGAACAGGCCCGCCTTCGATGACGCGTAGTTGGCCTGGCCGATGTTGCCGGCCTCGCCGATGAGCGAGGAGATGTTGATGATGCGGCCGTACCCGCGGTCCAGCATGTGCTGCAGGACCGCCCGCGACAGGTAGAAGGCGCCCGACAGGTTGACCTGGATGACGTGGTCCCAGTCATGGGGGGTCATCTTCCGGACGGTCTTGTCCAGGGTGACACCCGCGTTGTTGACCAGGATGTCGAGGCGGCCGTGCCGCTCGAGGACCTCGCTGACCACCCGCTCACAGTCTTCGGCCACGCCGATGTTGCCCTGGTGCAGGCTGGCGCGCGGATGGTCGGCGACGAACTGCTCGGCAGCCTCCTTTCCGTGCGAGTAGCCTGCGGCGACCTCGACACCACGGGCGGCGAGCCGCTCGCTGATCGCCCGCCCGATCCCCCGGATACCGCCGGTGACCAGTGCGACCTGGCCGGTCATGTCTCCCATGCTGAGAGTCCTCTCTTCAAGTCTTCGTATATGGCGGGTCAGGGGTCGACGTGCAGGAGAAGGGCCTCACCCTGGCCGCCGCCGCCGCAGAGGCCGGCGGCGCCGAGACCGCCGCCGCGGCGGCGAAGCTCGAGGGCCAGATGCAGCGCGATCCGCGCACCGGAGGCGCCGACCGGGTGGCCCATGGAGATCGCGCCGCCGTTGACGTTGACGGTGCTCGCGTCGATCCCCAGATCCTGCATCGACTGCAGCACCACCGAGGCGAACGCCTCGTTGATCTCGTAAAGTTCGACGTCTTTCGGCGTCTTGTCGGCCCGGCCGAGCGCTTTGAGGATCGCGTTGGACGGCTGCGACAACAGCGACGGATCCGGCCCGGCGACGGAGCCGTGCATCCCGATCTCCGCGAGGATCGGCGCGCCCAGCTCCTCGGCCTTCGCCCGGGACATCACCACCACTGCCGCGGCGCCGTCGGAGATCTGCGACGCCGACCCGGCCGTGACCGCGCCGTCCGCGGAGAACGCCGGGCGGAGCCTGGCCAGCGATGCCGGGGTGGTCCCCGGCCGCACCCCCTCGTCCTCGGAGACCGTGATCGGGTCGCCCGTGCGCTGCGGCACCGCCACGTTGACGATCTCGTCGTCGAACAGGCCCTTCTTGCGCGCCTCGGCGGCCCGTTCGTGGCTCATCGCCGAGTACTCGTCCTGGGCCGCGCGGGTGATCTTCTGCTGCTTGCCGTAGAAGTCGGTGGAGTCGCCCATGCCGCGCAGCTCGAACGCGCAGTACAGGGCATCGTGCGAGGTAGCGTCGATGAGCTTGTTGTCGCCGTAGCGGTAGCCGGAGCGGGCGCCGGGCAGCAGGTACGGGCCGTTGGTCATCGACTCCATGCCGCCTGCGACGACGACGTCGAACTCGCCGACGGTGATCAGCTGGTCCGCCATCGCGATCGCGTTCAGCCCGGACAGACACACCTTGTTCACGGTCAGAGCGGGGACGTCCATGGGGATACCGCCCTTGACCGCCGCCTGCCGGGCGGTGATCTGCCCGGCGCCGGCCTGGATGACGTGGCCCATGATGACGTAGTCGACCTGGCTGCCGCGGATGCCGCTCCTCTCCAGGGCCGCGGAGATCGCGAAGCCGCCGAGCTCCATCGCGGTGAACCCCTTGAGCGCACCGGACAGCTTGCCGATGGGTGTGCGCGCGCCAGCGACGATCACCGAAGCCGGCATCGACAGCCTCCCTGTTCTCCTACGCCGGCGCGCGCCGTGCTCATCCGTCAGTGCTCACTTCTTTTTCTTCTTCGGCATGTAGAGGTCGGTGATGGTGCCTTCGAAGGCTTCGGCGGCCATGGCGACGGTTTCGGAGAGGGTGGGGTGGGGGTGGATGGTGAGGCCGATGTCGGCGGCGTCCGCGCCGATCTCGATGGCCAGCGCGGCCTCGGCGATGAGATCACCGGCGGACGGTCCGACGATGCCGGCGCCGATGACGCGGTCGGTGTTCTCGTCGAACAGGACTTTGGTGAGGCCTTCGTCGCGCCCGAGTGAGAGGGAGCGGCCGGAGGCGACCCAGGGGAAGACGCCTTTGCCGTACTTGACGCCGGCGGCCTTGGCTTCGTTCTCGGTGATCCCGACCCAGGCGACCTCGGGGTCCGTGTAGGCCACCGACGGGATGACGGTGGCGTCGAAGTAGCTGGTGTGGCCGGCGGTGTTCTCGGCGGCGACCTTGCCTTCGTGGGTGGCCTTGTGGGCGAGCATGGGTTGGCCGACGACGTCGCCGATGGCGAAGATGTGGCTGACGTTGGTGCGTTGTTGCTTGTCGACGGGGATGAAGCCACGGTCGTCGACGAACACGCCGGCGTTCTCGGCGCCGATGACACGGCCGTTGGGGCGGCGTCCGACGGCGACGAGGACCTTGTCGAACACCGCGGTCTGGGGGGCCTTGGCCTTGTCCTTGCTGGCGCTGCTGTCGAACGACACCGTCAGGCCGTCCGCGCCCGCCGACACCGCGGTGACCTTGGTGCCCAGCCAGATGGCCTCGTAGGTCTTGGCGATGCGCTTGGTCAGGGGGGTGACGAGATCCTTGTCGGCACCGGGGATGAGCTGGTCCATCAGCTCGACGACGCTGATTTTGGTGCCGAGTTCGGAGTAGACGGTGGCCATCTCCAGGCCGATGATCCCGCCGCCGAGGACGAGGAGCCGTTCGGGGACGTCGTCGAGGTCCAGGGCGCCGGTGGAGTCGATGACGCGGGGGTCGTCGTGGGGGATGAAGGGGAGGGTGACGGGTTCGGAGCCGGCGGCGATGATCGCGGCGTCGAAGGAGACGGTGGTGGTCGATCCGTCGGGGGTGGTGACGGTGAGCATGTTGGGGCTGGTGAAGGTGCCGGTGCCGACCAGGGTCTGGACTTTGCGTTGTTTGGCGAGGCCGGTCAGGCCGCCGGTGAGCCGGGTGACGACGCTGTCCTTCCAGCCGCGGAGGGCGTCGAGGTCGATGGTGGGGGCGCTGAAGGTGAGCCCGGCGTGGCTCATCTCCTTGGTTTCGGCGATGACCTTGGCGGCGTGCAGCAGCGCTTTGGAGGGGATGCAGCCGATGTTGAGGCACACCCCGCCCAGCGGGCCGCGGGAGTCGACCATGACGACCTTGCGGCCGAGGTCGGCGGCGCGGAAGGCGGCGGTGTAGCCGCCGGGTCCGGCACCCAGGACCAGGACCTCGGCGTGCACGTCGCCCTTCTGCCCGGTGTAGGGGGCGGGTGCGCCGACCGGTGCGGCGGCCCGGTCGTGGCCGGACGGCGGTGCCGCCGACGACCCGTACCCCGCCGGCGCCGTCAACTCCTCCGTCGCGCCGGCGCCGTTCGACGGAGCACCACCTCCGGACGTCGCAGCCGGCTGGGCGGTGACGGCCTCCTTCGGAGGTCCGTCACCGCCACCGGCAGCGTCGATCGTGACGATCACGGTGCCCTCGGAGACGGTGTCGCCGACCGAGACCGCCAGCGCGGTGATCGTGCCGGCGACGGGCGAGGGCACGTCCATCGTCGCCTTGTCGCTCTCCAGAGTGAGTAGCGGGTCTTCGGCCGCAACGGTGTCGCCGGGGGCGACGTGGATCTCGATGATCGGGACATCGGAGAAGTTGCCGATGTCCGGGACGCTGATCTCCTGGGCGGCCATGCCGCACTCCTTCGTGAAGGGGGCAGGGGTGGTGGGGCGGGTGGATCAGAGCAGCAGGCGCCGGTCGTCCTCGAGCAGGTAGCACAGGTGCCGGGTGAACCGCGCGGCCAGCGCGCCGTCGATGACGCGGTGGTCGTAGGACACCGACAGCGGCAGGATCAGCCGCGGGACGAACTCGCTGCCGTTCCACACCGGCTTCATCGCCGAGCGCACCACACCGAGGATCGCGACCTCGGGGGCGTTCACGATCGGGGTGAAGCTGGTGCCGCCGATCCCGCCCAGGCTGGAGATCGTGAACGTGCCACCCTGCATCTCGTCCGGCTTGAGCTTGTTGTCGCGGGCCTTCGCCGAGATCTCCATGAACTCGCGGCTCAGGTCGACGATGCCCTTGCGGTCGGCGTCCTTGACCACCGGGACGACCAGCCCGCCGGGCGTGTCGACCGCGATCCCGATGTTGTAGTAGTCCTTGACGATGATGGCGTCCTTCTCGGCGCTCAGGCTCGAGTTGAACTCCGGGTGCTTCTTCAGCGCCGCGACCACGGCCTTGACCAGGAAGGCCAGCAGCGTCACCCGATAGGGGTCCTTCGCCCCCTTGGCATCGGTGTCGAGCTGCTTGCGGTAGGCGTCGAGCTCGGTGATGTCGGCGTCGTCGTTGTGCGTGACGTGCGGGACGTTGAGCCACGAGCGGTGCAGGAACGGGCCCGACAGCTTCTTGATCCGCGGCAGCTCCTGGCGCTCCACCGGGCCGAACTTCGAGAAGTCCTGCGCGGGGATCTCCGGGATCCCCGACCCCTGCGGGGCTGCGGCCGCAGCGGTTGCGGGGCCCTTGAGGAAGCCGAGGAGATCGTCCTTGGTGATCCGCCCCTTCGCGCCAGTGGCGCTGACCTGGGACAGGTCGATCCCGAGCTCCCGGGCCATCCGCCGGACGCTCGGGCCGGCGTGGGCCCCCGGAGGCGCCGTGTTGTCGCCCGGAGTCGCCACCGCGGGCGGGGCTGCCAGCGGCGCCGCGACCGCGTCGGACACCGGCTTCGCCGCGGCCGGTCCGGGCGCCGGCTCCTGCTGCTCCACGAGCGACGGGGGAGTCGTGGACGCCCCGTCACCCGAGCTCAGCATGAGGATCGGCGTGCCCTCACTGACCTCATCGCCGACCTTGACCAGCAGCTCGCCCACGGTGCCGGCGGACGGCGCGGGAACATCCAGCGTCGCCTTGTCCGACTCCAGCGTCAGCAGCGGGTCCTCGGCGTTGACCTTGTCACCGGGCGCCACGTGCAGCTCGATGATCGGGACATCGCTGAAGTTGCCGATGTCGGGTATCCGGACCTCGGTTGGCATGGACGTGGCCTTCCTCTCGGACCTGGAGCGTGTACGGGCGGCGGGACGGTCAGGCGTGGGCCGGACCGATCTTGTCGGGGTCGATGTCGTAGCGGGCGATGGCGTCGGTGACCGTGCTCGCGGGCACCGTCCCCTCGGTGGCGAGCGCGGAGAGCGCCGCGACCGCGACGTAGTGGCGGTCGACCTCGAAGTGCCGCCGCAGCACCCTGCGGTAGTCGGAGCGGCCGAAGCCGTCCGTCCCGAGGACCACGTAGCGTCGGTCGGCGGGCACCGACGAGCGGATCTGCTCGGCGAAGGCGTGCAGATAGTCGGTGGCGGCGACGACCGGGCCGGCCGGGCGGGTGGCCAGCTGCGCGGTGACCCAGCTGGTGCGGGGCTTCTCGCCCGGGTGCAGGAGGTTCCACCGGTCCGTGGCGAGGGTGTCGCGGCCCAGCTCGGTGAAGCTGGGGCAGCTCCAGATGTCCGCGGCGACCCCGTGCTCGGCGAGCAGCTCCGCGGCCGCCTCCACCTCCCGCAGGATCGTACCGCTGCCCAGCAGCTGCACCCGGGGGGCCTTCTTGCCGGCCGCCTCGGTGGAGCGCAGCAGGTACATCCCGCGCTTGACCCCCTCGATCACCTCGTCGCGCCGGTCGTCCGGCAGGCCCGGGTGCTCGTAGTTCTCGTTCATGAGGGTGAGGTAGTAGAAGACGTCCTCCTGCTCGGTGAACATCCGGCGCAGGCCGTCGTGGACGATCACTGCCACCTCGTGGGCGTAGGTGGGGTCGTACGACACGCAGTTCGGGATGGTGCTGAACAGGACCTGGCTGTGGCCGTCCTCGTGCTGCAGGCCCTCGCCGTTGAGCGTGGTCCGCCCGGAGGTGGCGCCCAGCAGGAACCCGCGGGCGCGGGAGTCGCCTGCCGCCCAGCACAGGTCACCGGTGCGCTGGAAGCCGAACATCGAGTAGTAGATGTAGAACGGGATCATCGGGACGTTGCTCGTCGAGTACGAGGTGGCGGCCGCGATCCACGAGGCCATCGCGCCCGGCTCGTTGATGCCCTCCTGCAGCATCTGGCCCGACTTGTCCTCCCGGTAGTACAGGAGCTGGTTCGCGTCCTCCGGGCGGTAGAGCTGCCCGACCTGGGACCAGATCCCGAACTGGCGGAACAGGGCCTCCAGGCCGAAGGTGCGGCTCTCGTCCGGCACGATCGGGACCACCCGCTTGCCGATCTGTTTGTCGCGCAGCAGCGTGGTGAGGATCCGGACGAAGGCCATCGTCGTGGAGATCGTACGGCTGCCGGTCGACTTGAGCTGGGCGTCGAACGCCGGCAGCTCCGGAATGGGCAGGGTCTCGCTCGACTTCGTCCGGCGGGCGGGCAGCGACCCGCCCAACGCGGAGCGCCGCTCGCGCACGTAGGCCTGCTCCGCGCTGCCTTCCTTGAGCGGCAGGAACGGCAGCTGGGGGATCTGCTCGTCGGTGAGGTCGACGATCTGGAAGCGGTCGCGGAACGCGCGCAGCACGTTCTCGCCCATCTTCTTCTGCTGGTGGGTGATGTTCTGGCCCTCGCCGGCCTCGCCCATCCCGTAGCCCTTGACGGTCTTGGCCAGGATCACCGTGGGTACCCCGACGGTCTCCACGGCCGCCTTGTAGGCCGCGTAGACCTTCGTCGGGTCGTGCCCGCCGCGGGAGAGTGCCCAGACCTGGTCGTCGGTCATGTCCTTGACCAGGTCGAGCAGCTCGGGGTACTTGCCGAAGAAGTGCTCGCGGACGTACGCGCCGTTCTTGGACTTGAAGTCCTGGTACTCGCCGTCGACGCACTCCTCCATCCGCTTGAGCAGCAGGCCGGACTTGTCCGCGGCCAGCAGCGGGTCCCAGCCGGAACCCCAGATGACCTTGATGACGTTCCAGCCGGCGCCGCGGAAGATCCCCTCCAGCTCCTGGATGATCTTCCCGTTGCCGCGCACGGGGCCGTCCAGCCGCTGCAGGTTGCAGTTGATCACCCAGGTGAGGTTGTCCAGCTTCTCCCGGCTCGCCAGCCCGATCGCGCCGAGCGACTCGGGCTCGTCCGTCTCGCCGTCGCCCAGGAACGCCCACACCCGCCGGTTCGTCGTGTCGGCCAGGCCGCGCGCCTGCAGGTACTTCAGGAAGCGGGCCTGGTAGATCGCCATGATCGGGCCCAGGCCCATCGACACCGTCGGGAACTGCCAGAACTCCGGCATCAGCCACGGGTGGGGGTACGAGGAGAGCCCGTTGCCCCCGACCTCCTGGCGGAAGTTCACCAGCTGCTGCTCGGTGATCCGGCCCTCGAGGAACGCCCGGGCGTAGATGCCGGGCGCGACGTGGCCCTGGATGAACAGGAGATCCTCGCCCTGCTCGGACTCCGGCCCGTGCCAGAAGTGGTTGAACCCGGTGTCGTAGAGCGTGGCCGACGACTGGAACGAGGCGATGTGCCCGCCCAGCTCGGAACTTTCCTTGTTCGCCTTGAGCACGGTCGCGACCGCGTTCCACCGGTTCAACGCCCGGATGGTGTGCTCCACCTCGAGGTCACCCGGGTGAGGAGGCTGCTTGTCGACCGGGATGGTGTTGATGTACGCCGTGGTGGCCGAGTACGGGACCGCAACGGCATGCCGGCGGGCCTCCTCGTTGAGCTCCTTCAGGAGGAAGGCCGCCCGGTCCGGCCCGTCGAAGTCCACAACGGAGTCGAGCGCGTCCCGCCACTCCTGGGTCTCCTGGGGATCCTGGTCCTCGGGCATCTTCGCTCCTTGCATTGCATGTCTTTGCAGGCGGATGTCGAGCTACGTCGTATCTGGTACCTCTACGGGCGTCTTGCAGGCACGACGGCCAGCGCCCTGTCCGGTCCCTGCGTGCTCGTCCCGGCGCTGCCGAGGGGGACCGGTGGGCACCATCCGATGTGCCGACCCGCAGGCTGCCAGACCGATCGCTTGTGGGCAACGTCTCGCGATGACGGGTCCGGCACAGGTGCTCCCTCGCCGCCGGCCGATCATGGCGGTATCCGGCGATTTGGGTGCAAGCGGTTGCGAGTTGCGGCCCTCCGGCCGTTGTCCCGGCGCTCGCGGACGTGATCTGATGACCGGGTGCAAGACCGCGCGGAGCAGCCCGCGGACGCGCCGTGGTGGCGCTCCGCCGTGATCTACCAGATCTATCCGCGCAGCTTCGCCGACTCCGACGGCGACGGCATCGGTGACCTGCCCGGCATCCGCGCACGCCTGCCGTACCTACGCAGGCTGGGTGTCGACGCCGTCTGGATCAGCCCCTTCTATCCGTCGCCGATGGCGGACGCGGGGTACGACGTCAGCGACTACCGCGACGTCGAGCCGATCTTCGGCCGGCTCGCGGACGCCGACGCGCTGGTCGCCGAGGCGCACGAGCTGGGCATCCGCGTGATCATCGACCTCGTCCCGAACCACACCTCGGACGAGCACGAGTGGTTCCGGGCGGCGCTGGCCGCCGCACCGGGCAGCCGTGAACGAGCCCGCTACCTGTTCCGGGAGGGCCGCGGGACACACGGGGAGATCCCGCCGAACGACTGGATCAGCAACTTCGGCGGCGCGGCGTGGACGCGGGTGCCCGCGCCGGACCGGACGGGGCAGTGGTACCTGCACCTGTTCGACGCGAAGCAGCCCGACCTCGACTGGACGAACCCCGAGGTCGTCGAGGAGTTCGAGTCGATCCTGCGGTTCTGGCTGGACCGGGGCGTCGACGGGTTCCGCATCGACGTCGCCCACGGCCTGGCCAAGGACCCGGAGATGCCGGACCTGCACGGCGAGTGGGCCACCGGCGGCCCGGCCGTCGAGGGCCACCCGCACTGGGACCGCGACGAGGTGCACGAGGTCTACCGCGGCTGGCGACGGGTCGCCGACGCCTATGCAGGTGACCGGGTCTTCGTCGGTGAGGTCTGGGTCCAGACGCCCAAGCGGCTGGCCCGCTACCTGCGCGACGACGAGCTGCACACCGCGTTCAACTTCACCTACCTGCTCGCCTCGTGGGACGCCGAGTCACTGCGCACGGCGATCGACGACAGCATCGACGCCCTGAGTGCGGTCGGCGCGCCGGCGACGTGGGTGCTCAGCAACCACGATGTCGTCCGGCACGTCACCCGCTACGGCGGTGACCGATCCGGCCACGACGCGCCGGATCAGGGGACCCGCCGCGCGCGGGCCGCAGCGCTGCTGACCCTCGCCCTGCCCGGTGGGGTCTACGTCTACCAGGGCGAGGAGCTGGGATTGCCCGAGGTCGTCGACCTGCCGGCAGAGGTGCGGCAGGACCCGGCGTTCCTGCGCACCGCCGGGGCGGACGGGATGCGAGACGGCTGCCGCGTGCCGATCCCGTGGTCGGGCGACGCGCCCCCGTTCGGCTTCGGGCCGGGTCCGGGCCAGCCCTGGTTGCCACAACCCGCGGGCTGGGCGGCGCTGACGGTGGAGAAGCAGCTGGCCGATCCGTCGTCCATGCTGGCGCTCTACCGCTCCGCGCTGGAGCTGCGCCACGACCGCCCGGAGCTGGGCGACGGCACGATGGCCTGGATCGACACGGACGGCGAGGTGCTCGCGTTCCGCCGCGACCCGGGCTTCGTGTGCGTGGTGAACGTGGGGAGCGACCCGGTGCCGCCGCCGGACGCGGTGCGCGACGGGGCGCTGTTGCTCTCGAGCGACCCGCTGGAGCCCGACGGCTCGCTGCCGGGTGCGACGTCGGCCTGGTATTCGGTCTGAGCCGGGCGCGGCAGCGCCGTCCGGGTAGGTCGCGCCGGCGGCTGAGGGTGCTCCTGGACGCGCCCGGCACGCGGTCCGGGCGCTACGTCGTCGACGCGCGCGGTGCGCACGGCATTCAGATCGGCGACGGCGACACCATGCACAACACATTCCGCCGACCGGGCGTCACGAGCGTCCCGACCGTCCGCTCGGCGATTCCTCGTCGACCTGGGCCCGCTCGGCCGGATCGAGGTGCGCGGTGCGGCGACGACCGTGGCCACCTGGTGGTCGCTCAACCCGCCGTCGGCGGACAACGTCCGTGCCGGTCGTGCCCGGCGTGGCGATCACGAGCCACCCGCACCCGTCGGCGTCCCTCGCGCGGCGACACCCGACAGGCCCTCCCGACCTGGGCGGATGCTGCGTTCACGGGCGGTTCACGGGCGGTTCACCGGCGTCGGGTTCGACCGTGCCGGGGGCGGTCCGGGACACGGCGTGCGCTCGAGCGAACGCCGGAACGGCGTCGGTCCGCTCGGCCGCGAGCGCATTCCGAATCTCCTCAAGGCGTGCGACCCGGGCGCGGGGACCCGCCTCGGAAAGCGGCTCGGGCATAATCGCAGGCTTTTCCTATGAACGGGCTCTTGCCGCCGATGTGCGGCGGCCCGTTGGCAAGTGAGTATTGGTAGAACGGCGAGTTCCGGTACGGAGACCGAAGGCCAGGGGGCTGTGCCGATCACCGGACGCCGACCCCGCGCGCCCGCCTGCGGTCCGGACACAGCGCGGGGCCTGATCGACGGCTCACCGGGTACGTCGACGTCAGCGCTGGTCTCGCACGGCGTCGTCGACCGCGACCTCCGCCGCGTCGCAGGTGGAGAACTGCTCCCACAGCCCGGGGGCGGCGGCGAGGATCAGCGCAGGGGAGGGCCTGCCGTCGATCCCGCCGAGCACGACGCCCGCCTCGCGGGCCAGCAGCATGCCCGCGGCGACGTCCCAGATCTTGGTGCCTGCCAGCACGGCACAGTCGAAGCGGCCGCAGGCGAGGTAGGCGAGGTCCAGCGCGGCCGGGATACGGCGGATGTCGCCGACCTCCGGCAGCAGCGCCCGGATGACGTCGGCCATGAGCTGTTTCGTCGACGGCGACGGGTCGAAGCTGAGCCCCGCGATCGCCTCGCCCAGCAGGCGGCGATCCGCGGCCGCCACCGGCGCGCCGTCGAGGAACGCCCCCTCCCCCGAGATCGCGCTGAAGGTCTCGCCGACGACCGGGTCGTGCACGACGGCCAGCGCGAGGTCGTCGTCGCCCTGGCCGTCCTGAAGGGCGATGCACACCGACCAGGGCCCGGCGCCGGAGAGGTAGTTCCTGGTGCCGTCGAGCGGGTCGACGATCCAGCGCCGCCCGCTGGTGCCGGACACGCCGCCGCCCTCCTCGCCGAGCACCCCGTCGCCGGGGAAGGCGGCGCGCAGGCCGTCGACGATCAGGGCCTCGCTGGCGAGGTCGACGTGCGACACGAGGTCGTTGGCGTGCGCCTTGACCGTGTGCGCGATGATGCCCGCGCGCTCGCGCATCTGCAGTGCGCCTGCCTCGCGGGCGAGGCGCACGGCCAGGTCGTGCTCGATGTGCAGGAGGGACGCATCCGAGGCAACCACGCGATCACCCTGGCACCGCCGGGCTCGACCGGTCCAGGGTGCGCGGCCGGAGATCCCGGTGGGCCGAGCACCCGGCCGGCACGCCCACGTGCTGCAGCGCCACGCCGACGTCGCCGCCGTACTCCAGCCGTGACCGGTGTTTCCGTTGCCGGAGGCACCCGCGGGCGATCGTCCGCATCGACGGCGCCTCCGACGACGTCGACCGGTTCCCGGTCGCGTGACGTGCTGCCGGGTCGACCCGTTCGGCGCCGGGCCGCCGACCTCCGGAACCCTGGACGGGAACGCCGCCCGCAGCGCTCCCCGGTGGGCCGCCGACATTCCCGTGACGTTCGCCGGGAGGACCGCCGTGACCAGGAGCCCGCCGCACGAGAGACCTGTCCGGGAGGAGGCGGTGCTCCTCGACGGCGCGGGCAGGCCCACCGGCGTCGCGGACCAGCGACGAGCTGGGCGTGGGCGCCCGTGAGCCGACGCTGCTGCTGCCCGAGTTCTCCTACCGCGCCACCGACGGCGTCGTGGCGGAGAACGAGCTGTGCCCCGTCCACGTCTGCCGCATCGAGGGCGACCCGGCCGCCGGCGCCCGACGAGGTGGTCGAGCGGGTGTGGGCCGGACGCGCTCACCCCCGGACGGTGCGGTCGCGCCCCGCCAGGGCCCCGCACACCACCTGCGGCACGAGCAACGCCAGCAGCAGCACCAGCGGGGCCGTCCAGGATCCGGTCGCGTCGTGCAGGAGCCCGACGAGCAGCGGACCGAACGCGCACAGCGTGTAGCCGATGCTCTGCGCCATCGCGGACACCCGCGCGGTGTCGGCGACCCGTTCGGTGCGCAGCACGAAGAGGTTGAGACCGAGTGCGAAGCACACGCCCTGCCCCGCCCCGATCAGCGCGACCCACAGGTAGGGCGCCGCCATCGGGGCGAGCAGCACGCCGGCGACCCCAGCACCGATCAGTGCCGTGCCACCCACGGCGTACCCGACCTGGTGGGTGGTCCGGTTGGCCAGGGGCGGCACGACGAGCGACACCGGGACTTGCACGAGCCCGGAGAACGACAGCAGGAACCCGGCGACGGCGGGTGTGGCGCCGAAGTCGCGGTACATCGACGGCAGCCAGCCCAGCACCGCGTAGAACGACAGTGACTGCAGGCCGAAGAAGATCGTCAGCTGCCAGGCCAGCGGGTTGCGCAGCAACGATCGGCCGGTGCGGGCGGGGCGGGCGGGCGGGTGTGGCCCCGAGTCCGGGGCAACCACGCCAGGGCCGCGACCGCCGCCGGCGCCGCCCAGGCACCGAGCGAGGCCCGCCAACCCAGGTCCGACGCGTCGGCCAGCGGTACCGCGACCCCGGCCGCCGCTGCGGCGGCCCCGCTCACGGCCATCGTGTAGACGCCCATCATCAGGCCGCTGCGGTCCGGGAAGTCCCGCTTGATCAGCGGGGGCAGCAGGACGTTGCCGATCGCGATCGCCCCGCCCGCGACGATCGTGCCGGCGAGCAGCACCGGCGGCCCGTCGAGGACACGTACGAGCGCACCGGCCGCGAGTGCCACCAGCACCCCGTCCAGCACCGGCTCGATGCCGTACCGGCGGGCCAGCCGGGGCGCGACGGTCGCGAGCAGGCCGAAGCACAGCACCGGAACGGTGGTCAGCGCCGCAGCGCCGACGCCCGACAACGGAAGACCGGCCCGCAGCTCGGGCAGCACCGGCCCGACCCCGGCGACCGCGGGCCGCAGGTTGATCGCGACGAGCACCACGGACAGCGCCAGCAGCACCGGGTGGCGAGGCCGCCCCGATGCCGCGACATCCGTCGCCGCCCCACCGCGCTGCATCACGGGCCGAGGCATACCCGACAACGCCGCGGGCAGCACCCGCAGGCCGTGGGCGGGCCCGCCGGTGGACGATCAGGCCGCGCGCTGCCCGATCGGCACGACGGGTGCGGTCTGGCCGACGGTGAGTCGGCCGGACCGATACCCGACGAGGCCACCGACGTCGGTACCCGTCACACCCGCGGTGGACAGCGCCACCCGCCA
>JAEUJO010000256.1 GCA_016794615.1 Pseudonocardia sp.
TCGGCCCGTGACCGGTCACGACACCACGATCTCCGAGATCGCCACCGAGTCGATCGCCGCCTGGCCGTTCTGCTCCGACCCCGGAACGCTGCGCAGGATCGTCAGCGTGACCGACCGCGTGGTCGCCCCCACGTCGACGTACTGGACCACCCGGTCACCTGCGTCGGTCTCCAGCCCCGCCTCGACGTCCCCCGCGTCCGTGCTCACCCGGACCTGCGCGATCCGGCGGTTCTGCGCGTAGCGGTCGGTCCCGTCGCCCGGGTCGGTCTTGGCCAGGCCGGGGACGAGGCCGATCCGCGTGACCCGGGCCGGTCCGGCGAGCTCCAGGGTGATGTGCTGGCCCGCTCCGTCCCCGTCGCAGCGCCACGCCGTGGCCGGATCGCCGTCCACCGCGTGCGCGGGCTCGTAGCTCGTCGGGGTGCCCCGGCTGTCGCGGCTGGGGCCCCGGGCGCACGACGCGCTGGCCGCCGAGACCACCGGAGCCGCGGCCGGTTCGTCGGCGGTCGCCCCGCCGCCGGACCCTCCGCCGGTGGACCGGCCGAACACCACCAGCAGCGCCACCGCGACCGTCGCCAGGAACCCGGCTGCCACCGGCATCAGGTACCGCACCAGCGGCGGCCGGTGCGGTCGGTCGTCGGTCATCGTCGCTCAGGTGATGATGTCCTGGTTGACGGTCACGAAGCCGTCCACCTCCCGCGGCAGCCGCAGCTCGTTGCTCTGCTGCGAGGCCACCAAGGAGTTGAGCAGCGTCGCGAAGATCGTCTTCAGGGAGTCGGTGTTGCCGGGGTCCCTGGCGATGAACGCCGCTCCGGGAATGGTCGCCATGTCGCGGAGCACGTCGGGCGTGGCGCCACCGAACCCGAACGGCACGACGTTGGGGTGCCGCTTCCACGCCCGGTCGACCAGTTGCGCGTGGCTCGTGCGCCAGGCGTCCGAGAGGTATCCCCGCTCGTCGGTGGGCTGGCCGTCGGTGAGGACGAACACCACGGGCCGCAGCACCTCGCGACCGGCGGCGATGAGCTGCTCGACGTCGCCGTCGAGGCAGCCGCGGACCAGGTCCAGGGCCTGACCGAAGTTGGTCACGCCCCCGCACTCCAGCATCGGCAGCGCGCTGATCTGCTGGATGTCGGTCATGCCGAGCACCACGTGCGCGTCGGTGCTGAACGTGACGATCGAGACGTGGGCGAAGTCGCAGATGCTCGGATCGAGGATCAGCTCGTCGTAGAGCGTCTCCACCGTCTCGTTGAGCGTGTCCTGCACCGGCGTCATCGAGCTCGACGTGTCGATGAGGATGTAGGTCGGCAGGCACTTGACCTTCGTCATGTGGGGTGCGGTCACGTCTGAAGATGTCCTCTCAGGAGAAGATGGCGACGATCAGGACGAGGGCGAGGAAGACACCCAGCAGGACGAGGGCGACCTTGGCGGCGACCGGCAGTGGTGGTGGCGGCTGCGACAGCGGCACCGGGACGGGCGCGGTCCACGGGGTTGCCGCAGGCACCGGGTCCGGGGCCGGAGACGGCGTTGGCGCCGACGGCTTCGGCGGCGCGACGGCTCCGCCGTCCGGGCGCCGGCGCTCCCCGAGCGGGACCCAGGCCGCGACGTTGCCCGTGTTCCCGGCGGCGGGTTGCGCGGCACCGCTCCCGGCGGGGACGCCCAGCGCCGTGGCGGCGTTGCGCAGCACGACGGCGAGCGCCGCGACCGGCGGGCGGTCCGCCAGGTTCCGCGCGTGCAGCGTCGCGGAGACCGTCCGGCACACCTTTCCCAGGCGCGGCTCGGTGGTGGCGAGCGCGGCGAGGGCCGCCGGTAGCTGCGGGAGCATGCGCTCGCCGGTGAGGCAGCGGCCCACCAGCAGGGCCACCCGGTACCGGTCCACCTGCTGGCCGCCCGGGCTGCCCAGCGGCACCAGGGGGTCGTCCCAGCCGTGGGTCTGGATCAGGGGTCGGGGCCCGAACGAGCACCCGTCCATGTCGATCAGGTAGGTCGTGAGGGTGGTGGGGCTCCAGAACGCGTTGGCGAACGACCAGTCGAGGTAGACGATCCCGCGGCGCTCCAGCAGCGTCGCCGTCGTCGCGAGCGACAGGCACAGCCGTATGCGGTTGGCCAGCGGCTGCGGCGGCAGCCCCCGCTGCTCGAGAGCGGCATCGCGCTGCGCCAGCAGGCCGATCGTCAGCAGCTCCGAGCGGGTCCGGCGGGACCCCCGCACGTCGGCCCGGAAGGTGTCCGGGGCGATCGGCAGGATCACCCCCCGGGTGCCCTCGTCGTCGACGACCCGCGCTGTCGGCCAGCTCGTGGCGGCGGCGACGAGCTCCCGGTCGACCGGCGGCAGGCAGTCCGGGAACGCGATCAGCCGGTCCAGGAGCGTGTCCTCGGTACGCCGCCGGGCCTCGTCGTTGTACTCCTTGTAGATCCAGTCCGGGTACGACTCCAGCAGGCACACCCGTCGCGACTGCCCCCGGTGCTCGCTCAGCGTGGTCCCGAGCACCAGCCCGGCACGCTGCTGCACCCGCTGGAAGGGGCCGTCCGACAGGCTGGTCATCGCGATCCGACCGCCCGGCCACCGGCGCCGCACCAGACGACCACCGCGGTGCGGTCGTCGTCCTGGCCGGGCGCGTCGACGCAGAGCTCGGCGAGGAAGGTCGCCGGGGCGGGCGGCGCGGCCCACCGCCGGGCGAAGAACTCCTGTGCACCGGCGACGTCGTTGAGCAGGTCGCCCACCCCGTCGGTGAGCACGGCGACGCCGTGTCCGGGCGGCACGGTGACGACACTGCGCACGGCCGCATCCGGGTGGAAGGGCAGCACGGCGTCGACGACGTTGCGGTCGAACCCGGCCTTCGCGGCCCCGACCGCCTGGCACCAGCGGGCACCGTGGGTCCAGACCGAGACGTCGCCGACCTGCGCGGTCCAGACCTGCCGGGACCCGTCCACGGCCGGACCCGTCGGCACCACGGCGACGACGAGCAGGCAGCACAGGTCGCGCTCCGTCGCGCCGCGCCCGCGGCCGGTGCCGGTGATCTCCCGGGCGACCGTGGTGAACAGTTGCGCCACGTCGATCGCGTCGGGGTCGGGCAGGCGGTCGAGGGCGGCGGTGAGCTCGCGCGCGGCCGTGCTCACGGCCACCCGGGCGCCCAGCTCGGACTGGCTGCTCGCCGAGAGCCCGTCCGCGACGGCGATGACGAGGTGCTCGCCGCGCCCGTCGCGGGCGAGCATGTAGGCGTCCTGCCGGGCCACCGCGGGTTCCCGGCAGCGGTGCGCCGGCCCGATCACCGAGGCCGCCCGCACCTCCAGGTCGCCCAGCAGCATCGCGTCGGCAGCGATACCCGGCTGACCGGCCCGGACCGGCATCCGCCACGGCGCTCGGCCCGCGCTCGACCCGGTGCCCAGCACGTGCCCGTCGGACACGGCCACCGTACGGGTCGCCAGCGCCGTGGCGGTGCGGGCACCCGGCCGGTCGGGCGACCCGGCAGCGGCCCCCACCCGGTTCGGCGGTGGTGCGGTCCAACCCGGTTCCTGCCCGGCACGGCCACCGGACGCGGTGGCGCCGCCGGCCCGCCCGGTGTCGGGGTACGGCACGGCGTCGCGCTGCGGATCCGGCGGCGGGTCCGGCTGCGCGAACGCCAGTGCGACACCGCTGATGATGCCTCCGGCCAGCGCCATCGCCCCCAGCAGCGGTTGGCGCATCAGGACGACCACGGCCAGCCAGAGCGACAGCGCCGCCACGGTGAACGCGCCCACGCGGAACAGCACGTCGTTGCGGTCCCAGGGCACCGCGCGCCGGCCACGGCGGGTCACGACGTCCCGCGCCGGGGGCGGTTGCGCAGGTCACGCCAGCCCGCGACGCCGTCGGTGGGCGCGTCGGGAGCGGCCTGCGGGGCGGGCGGGACCTGGCCCGCCGCCGTGGCGGGCCGGTCCTGCGGCCCGTCGGGGTCGGGGCGCGCCGGGGGGGGCGGGAGCCGCGGCCGGGTAGGGCGATGCCGGCGCCGACCCGGACTGCGGTGCTCCGGGCGGCGGCGCCCCGTACGGGGGCGATCCGTACGGCGATCCGGACGGCAGGGGCAGGCCCGCCGAGTTCCCCGACGGCAGCGCGGGCATGCCCCCGCCGCCCAGGACGCTGTCGCGCAGCCCGGCGATGTCGGCGTCCTGGATGAACCCCTCCTTCAACATCCGGTCCAGCAGCTCCATGCGCGTCTTGTCGTTGCGCTCGCGGGCCTGCATCAGCATGTTCAGCACCGCCCCCGTGTCGCCCTGGTGCTCGGCCAGGTGCATCAGCAGGAACGACTCGTCGCCGTCGACCAGCGAACGCAGCCGGCGCATCCGGTCGGCCTGCCGCCGGCCTGCCCGGTCCTCGTCGAAGTCCTCCGAGGCGGCCGTGGCCTGCCGCGAGTCCAGCGCCAGCCGCACGTTCAGCGCGGTCAGCACCAGGCCGCTGCCGATCTGGACCGGCGGGCGGATCGCCCGGGTGATCTCCTCCTCGGCCCCCGCCACGTCGTCGGGGTCGTAGCGCCGGCCGCGCCGCCACATCGCGTCGGACAGGAACCCCGACACCACGGGCTCGCCGTACTCGATGTTGTTGCGCACCACCGCCTCGGCGTCGCCCACCTGCCAGCCCGCGTCGAACCACGCCTGGAAGAAGAACGCGTCGCCGCGCGCCGGGATCGTCAGCTCGCCGCTGCTGAACCGCTGGGAGACGTCGACGACGTGGCACCACCGGCTGCCGGCGCGCTCGCTCATGCCCGGCGCGTGCCGGAACGTCTTGAGCCCGCCGTCGGCGTAGCTCAGCACGAACACCGTGTCCGGGCGGGCCCGGGGCATGGTGGCGATCCATCCGCTCTCGGACCTCTTGATGATCAGTGGAGACCGGTCGGTCATGGTGATCGCCTTCCTCTCAGAGCCGGTCGAGGACGTCGTGCCCGGTGGGCGCGGCCGGGCCGCCGTCGTCCCGCCAGCCCGACGCGGCGCGGGCGATGATCGCCGCCGTGCGGGGGTGCGACGCGGCGCTGCACAGCAGGTCGACCACGGCGGCGCGGGCGGCGGGGTGCCGCTCCACCGCCTCAGCCCAGGCTGTGAGCGACACCCCCATCGCCCGGTGCGCGTCGGCGGCGTTGAGACCGTCGGTCCACAGCCACGCCAGCTGGCCGACGAACCGGCGGTCACGCATCGCGAGCAGCAGCAACGTCGGCAGCTGCCGGACCGCCGGGTCGGGTTGCCCCCCACCGGGGGCGGGCGCCCCGCGCAGGTAGGTCAGCCGCAGGAAGGCCAGCCGGGCCACGAGGCGCAGCTGCGCGCGCCCCGACGTGACCCAACCCGCGATCCCGGTGAGCACGCGCCCGGCCAGTGCCGCCGTACCGTTCATCACCAGCTCACCCAGGCTGCGCGCCACCGCGACCGCCACCGCGAGGTTGTCGACCTCGGCGAGCGCGGCGAGCTGCCGCAGCGTGTTGCTGGGCCGGGCCAGCCCCGCGTCACCGCCGAACGTGCGTGCCGCCGTGGCCTGCAGGAGCGGGGAGTCGTCGTCGGCGATCCACTCGTCGACGATCGTGGTGACGACCTCGCGCAGGGCAGGGTCCTGCGCGGGCGGCCCGAGCGCGAGCGCGGCGCTGTCGCGCAGGTCCGGATCCTCGGAGCGGGCCCAGCTGCCGATGATCCGCACGAAGACGAAGTCGAAGTCGCGGGTGGCGAGCACGCCGACCGCCGCTGCGGCGCGTGCCCGCACGTCCTGGTAGGAGTGCCCGCCCAGCTCGTGCAGCCAGCCGACGACGTGCGGCCGGGCCGAGTCGTGCTCGTCCCAGGCATGGCGCAGGACCCAGGAGGGGAACAGCGAGTCGAGGTAACGGAGCTCGGTCACCGGGATGTCACCCTCGACCGTGGAGAGCGTTCCCGCGGTGGTGGTGGCCCGCAGCGTCTCGGGCGACACTCCCGCGTCGGTGGCGAACGGGTTGACCACCGGGCCGGGGTCGGGCCGGTCCGTCGTCGGCGTGATCAGCTCGATGAGCCGGTCGGCGGCGGCCGTGACGTGGGCCCGGGGCAGGCCGTTGAGCACGGCGAGCGCCAGCGCGGTGCAGTGGGCCCGCATGCTCGGCAGCGTGCGGAACCACTGCACGCACTCGTCGTGGGCCCGGCCGTCGAGCCGGGCGCGGACGACGGCGGCCAGCCCCGCGGGCTCGGTGCCGACCGAGAGCATCCGGGCCACCCGGGCGGCCCGGTCCAGCGAGGTGGCGGGTCCGAGCTCATCGGCGAGCAGCTGGGCGATCTCCGGGTCGGCCAGGAGGTGCGCTCGGGCGGTGGCCGAGGGCTGCCCGAGCTCGAGGTGGCGGTCGAAGACGGTGCGCGCCGCGGGGGGGTCGCCGACCTCGACGGCCGCGGCCTCCACGGCGGCGCTGATCGGGAGGTCGTCGCTGACGGTGAGCCCGAGCCAGCGGTTCGCCGCGGCGAGCTCGGCGCCGAGCCGGTCGACGGTGTCCTCGTCCAGCCGGACGAGCTGGTCCGCGGTGAGATCGAACAGCACGATCGCCTGGCAGTCGGGCAGCTGCCCCGGCGCGAGGGTGGACAGGTCCGTCCTGCTGTCGAGTTTCATCACGCACACGTCGTCCGAGCCGGCCAGCGCCCGCAGCACCGCGGCCGCCTTGCCGGTCCCCGAGCGGCCGCGCACCACGACCAGCCGCCGCTGCGCGACGGCCGCCTCCAGCGCGCCGAACCCGGCCGGGGCGACGTAGCAGCGGCGGATCGGCTCGACCGGCACCCGGTACGCGCCGACCTTGGCCCCGTGCAGGCCGGGGAAGAGCGCGATGATCTCAGTCTTGTTGCCGGCCACGACGTCGCCCGACACCAGGTCGCCGAACAGGTCGCCCACCGCGGGATGGCCGGAGAGCTCGTCGACCGCGCCCCGGGCCCGCTCCTGGAAGGCCGCCGACATCATGTTCGCCATCTCGCGCTGGGCATCGCCCATACTCCGGGCCTGCTTCCCACCCAGCGGCGAGCCGCCCTCCGACCCGGCCGGGTCCGAGGTGGGGGTGTCGGGGCCGGCGCTGTGCGGCCCGACCGGGGTCACCGGGATCGGGCTGCCCCCATCGGGTCCCGTGCCGCGCGCTCCCGCGCCCGGACCGTGGTGCTGCTGCGCGCCCGGCTGCGGGGCCTTCGCGCGGCCGGCACCGCCCGGCGGCGCGAGCGGACCCTGCGGGCGCGCCGGATCGCGGCCCGCAGGCTGCCCGGGGTTGCCCGGGCCACCCGCGGTCACCGCGACCACCGGGTGCCGTCGGGTCCGTAGCGGGTTCCGCCATGGACGATCTTGTCGCCGACGACCTGGTCACCGTGGACGGATCCACGGACTTCGACGTTCACGCTGCGGCCTCCTGATCGGGATCGGGTCCGGGGACCGGCCACCGGACGGCACGAGGTGGCGACGTCGGAGGGCACGAGGCCGGGCACCGTCGAGACGCCCGGAACGCGGATCCAGAACGTCTCGCCGCCGCACCGCACCCGGGTGGCACCGGTCCAGCCGACCTCCTCGCACCACTCCTCGGACGCCGCGAGAACCACCGGCGACCAGGGCGCCGCCGCCGTCACCCTGGCCAGGACCGGGGCGTCGGCGATGCGGACGGCGTGGGCGAACGAGTCGGCGAAGGCGCCGGAGTGGAGCGTGACGGTCAGCCGCACAGCCGCCGCGGCACCGGACCGCGCGTTGCGCTCGACGAGCCGATCGACCAGGTCCGCGAGGAACCGACCGTCGACGACGGCGGGCGACGTCTCCGGCGCGAAGGTCAGGACCAGCCGTCCGGGCCCCCCACCGGGCACGAGGCCGACCTCGGGGACCGCCGACGCGGCCAGGGATCCGGCGACGAGTTCCTGCAGCTCGCCGCGAAGGCTCGCGGCAGCCGGTGCCGCGTCCAGCACGGCCCAGGCGTGCGCGATCGAGGTCGTCACCCGGTGCCCTTCCGCCGCCTGCGAGCTGTGCGGATACGACCGGGAACCCGGCGGCGCAATACGTGTCCTGCGTCACGTATCGCGGGAGCGGTCCGCGCATTCGTGAGCCGGAGCAGGAGGGACGGGAATGAGGCTGATCCTCGATGTGATCACCGTTGCGGTGGTCGGGTTCACCACGGTCGTCGCGGCCTGGATGGTCGTGCGCGGCCTGCGGCGGACCGGTCCGCGGCTGGTGTGGGCGGTCCTGGGCACGACCGCCGTGGCCGGTCTGCTGCAGTGGGTCGGGCCCCCGGTCGCGGCCGACGAACCGGCCGGGCCCCCCGTCGTCGGTACCACCGGCGCACCCACTCCGTGGTTCCCCCCGGCCCCCGCGTCGTCGCGGACTCCACCCGCGTCCACAGCGAACATCTCCTCGGCGGCTCCCCCACCGGGCGGCGCGCCGGGGGCCGGCACCGTCCGTCCCCGCGCGGCCCGCTCCACCTCCCTCGACGCGCCGGTACCGTCCGCGACGACCGAGCCCGACGACGCGCAGCACCGGTCCGGCGCCGCGTCCGACCCGACCCGTGGAGCGACCCGATGAGCAACCCCGCCGGCGACGGCTCCTTCGTCTGCCTCGACCCGATCGTGCCGCTGGAGCTGTCCAGCCTCGCCGCGGACCGGGCGATCGAGATCCGCGCCGACAACGACGGCACCAACCTGGAGGCCGCGGGCGACAAGCGACGGTTCTGGAAGCCCGGGACAACCCTGCGTGTGCGCTTCCTCGACTCCGCCGAGCTCGCCGACCGGGTCATGGAGGCCGCCTCCGCCTGGACCGACCACTCGAACCTGCGCTTCGAGGTCGTCACCACCGGTCCGGCGCACATCCGCGTGACGTTCGAGGGCGAGGGCAACTGGTCGGCGCTGGGCACCGACGCCACGCTGACGGAGGTCTTCCCCGCCGACGGACCCACCATGTGCCTGTCGGAGATCCCCATCGCGGAGTCCTCACGCCGCGTCGACCGCATCGCCCGCCACGAGTTCGGCCATGCCATCGGGCTGGTGCACGAACACTCCAGCCCGGCCGCCGGCATCCCCTGGAACAAGCCCGCCGTCTACGCCGCCCTCGCCAAGCCGCCCAACTCGTGGACCCCGGACATGGTCGACCACAACGTGTTCCACGTCTACGACGCCGCCACCACCAACCACACCGCCTTCGACCCGCTCTCGATCATGCTCTACACCTTCCCGCCCGAGTGGACGCTGGACCGGCGGACCTTCCCCGACAACACCGACCTCTCCGACACCGACGCGGCCTTCGTCCACGGCGTCTACCCCGTGGACCGGTGAGTCCTGGGGTGGCGGCCCGCCGCCGATCCCGGGGATTCCCCGGGTTCGACGCCGCGCCCGCGTTCCTAGCGTCGAGCACCTGCCGATCACAGGGGGTGCGTGGATGCGGAACGGGGTGGACCGGCCGACGGTCGCGGAGCTGGTCGTCGCGGCTCAAGCGGGTGATCGCGCGGCGTGGGCCGCGCTCGTCACCCGCTACGACGGGATGGTGCGCGCGGTCGCGACCGGGTTCCGGCTGCAGGACGCCGACGTCGGCGACGTCGCGCAGGAGACCTGGCTGCGCGCCCTGGAGCAGCTGGTCAGCCTGCGGCAGCCGGAGCGGTTCGGAGGCTGGCTGCGCACGATCGTCACCCGTGAGTGCCTCGGGGAGTTCGCGGCGGGGCGTCGTGTCCACCCCGACTCCCGGGTCGCCGAGCAGATCCTGGAGACCGCGCCCGGTCCCGAGGAGCAGGCGCTGCGGGCCGAGACCCGGCGGGCCGTGCGGTCGGCGGTGGACACCCTGAGCGGGCGTGGCCGGATCGTGGTGGAGATCCTCTTCTACCCGCCGCGGACCGCCGACTACGCCGTGATCGCGGAAGCGGCGAACATGCCGATGGGCAGCATCGGCCCGACGCGGGCCCGGGCGCTGCAGGTGCTGCGCCGCAGGCTGGAGTACACCGGATTCGGGCCCCGTCCCGCGGCTGCCGGCCGAGATCGATGACGGGTCGGCGGCCCGCCCACCCGACGATCGTCGGCCCGGCCTCGTGGCCCGCCCACGGGCCACCGCCGCGGTTCACCGTCGATACGGCGGGCCGGCCGTTGTTCGCGGTCGAGCTCGCCACCGCCCCGGTGCTCATGACCAGCCTCGTGTACCGCTGCGCAGGCAACTACTTCTACGGGGGCGACGGCGAGAGCACCCTCGCCACCGGATCCGGCTGGTGGGTCCCGGCTGCCGCGTGGCGCCATCTGGGCCGGGCGGCGATCCTCTTCTACCGTGTCGTCACCTTCGACCAGTGCGGCGATGAGGGCGAGCTGTCCATCGACGACCAGCATCTCGACGCGCTGCCGTGGCTCGTCGTCGAAGGCCCGCAACGGCGCCTCGCCGCGGCACCCACCGACCGAACGGAGACGTGATGAAGACCCGCGGGCTCGACGTGACGCTGCCCGAGCACACGGTCGACGTCGGGCCCGCCCTCGGCGAGCCGGTGCGCGGTTTCCTGCCCGGCGACTTCCTGCTGAGCAAGGCCCACGGCCGCAAGCACGACATCATCCGGTGGGGCCAGGCGCTGCGGATGCCCGAGGCCGACCGGCGGCACGCCGGCTACACCCACGCCGCCCTCGTCGTGTCTCCTCGCGGCGACCTGATCGAGGCGATCGGCGAGGGGGTGCAGACAAGCTCGATCAAGCAGTACGTGATCGACAAGGAGGTCTACCAGGTGGTACGGATCGAGGCGTCCGAGGAGGCCCGCGAGCGGGTCGTCGAGTTCGCCACCTGGGTGCTGTCCACGAAGGCGCCCTACGCGGGCCTCGCGATCGCCTCCACCACGGTATGGGCGTTCACCGGCTCCCGGCTGCTGTTCTTCATGGACGGGTCGTTCACCTGCTCCGGGCTGGTGGCAGCTGCGCTGGAGCGGATGGGCGCGCGGTTCGGCATGAACGCCGCCCGGGTGACCCCCGCCCAGCTCGCCGTCGTCTTCGGCGCGCCGGGCCCGCCCGACGACTCCCCGGTGGCTACCGGTCGGCCGCGACCGTGGACCCGTCGTCGCTGAACTCACCGCCGCCGGTGCGCTGCTGGGGGATCCCCGTCGCCACCCGGCTCGCGAGCTCGACGCGCGAGCGCAGGCCGAGCTTGCGGTAGATGTTCGACAGGTGGTACTCGACGGTCTTGGGCGTCACGAACAACCGTGTCGCGACCTCGGCGTTGGTCAGGCCCTCCGCCACCACGATCGCGACCTGCATCTCCGCCGGGGTGAGCACCTCGGCCGCGCTGACCGTACGAGATCGCGACCGCGCGCCCGTCGCCCGCAGCTCGACCTCCGCGCGCCGGGCCCACGCGACGGCGCCGAGCCGGTCGAAGGTGGCGAGTGCGGCACCGAGCTGATCGCGGGCCCTGACCCGCTGCCGGTCGCGGCGGAGGAACTCGCCGTAGCAGAGCCTGGTGCGGGCCGTCTCGAACGGCAGCCCGGCCTTCTCGTGCCGGCTCAGCGCCTCGTCGAACGCCTGCTCGGCCTCGCCCGGCGTGTCGGCGAGCAGGCCCCGGCAGCGTGCCGCCGCAGCGAGCGCTGCGGGCCTGCGGGTGCGCTCCGCCTCACCGAGCACCGACCTGTACGCCCGCCCCGCCTCGTCACCGCGACCGGCCCGGACCAGGGCCTCGGTCAGGTTCGCGGCCCAGGAGTAGAGCACGGAGTCGCCCATTCGGCAGGCGAGCGCGAACTCGGCCGCCACGCCCAGCGCCGCCGCGGCCTCGGCCGGTCGTCCCGCACCCAGCTCGATCAACCCGGTGATCCGCGCCTCGTGGGCGGCGTGCAGGCGCGCACCGGACTGCTCGGCCCCCAGACCGGCGGCCCGGGCGAGATGCATCCTCGCCTCGTCCTCCCGGCCGAGCGTGGCCTCGACGGTGGCCAGGGTGACCAGGCAGTTCGGCAGTTCGGTGTGCCACCCGGTCTCCTCGGCGAGCGCGACGGCGCGGTGCCCGTGGGCGAGCGCCGCGCCCCAGTCGCCGTCGAACCAGCACAGCAGCGTCAGCCACGACAGCTGGAACGGCAGCAGCCCCACCGCCTGCACGGCCTCGGTACGGCGCACGGATGTCTCCAGCCAGCCGCGCCCCACCGCGACGTCGCCCAGGCACGCGTACGTCAGCGCCGCCAGGACGAGGGGCTGGTCGATCGAGAGCGGGTCGCAGCCGGGCAGGTGCGGCGCGCAGCGTTCCAGGAGCGCGCGGGCCGAGTCGACCTCGCCGTTGATGGCGTGCGTGACGGCCGCGACGAGGAGCACCGGCACGATGTGCACGTCGGGCAGGTGCGCGCAACACTCCTTCGCCCGTGCCGCCATCCGCCGCGCGAGCCGCTGCTCGCCCAGCGCGATGCTGACGACCGCGACCTGCGCGCGCATCGCCGCCGACCACTCGCGGTACCGGCCCTCGGTCCGGTCGGCCAGCTCGAGCAGCTCGTCACGAGCCCGGGCGGGCAGGCCGCTCCACATCCGCAACCGGCACGCCAGGTACGTCGCCGTCGTGCGCAGCTCGTCGTCGTCGGTCTCCGCGATGGCGGTGTCGAGCAACGGGCCCACCGCGTCGAGCGTGCCCGCGGCCTGCCCGGCCATCGCGGCGTCGATGATCCGGCGGGTCCGGGCCGCGCCGGACGGGCTCAGCAGGGCCGCCTTCTCGAACAGCGCCGCGGCGGTGGCATGGCTGTGTCGCTCCGTGGCGGCGCCGGCGGCGGCGGCGAGCTGGGCCGCGACGGCCTCGTCGGGCCCCGCGGTCGCCGCGGCCAGGTGGAACGCCCGCCGGGTGGCGGCCTCGGGAGCCCGGCGCCCGGCGTAGGCCGCCGTCAGCGTCCGGTGCGCCGAGCGGCGCACCGCGGGTGAGGACGAGTGGTACACGGCGCTGCGCACGAGCGGGTGGGCGAACCGGACGGCGCCCGGCTCCACCTCGACCAGCCCGGCGTCCTCGGCGGCCTCGAGGTCCGAGCGGCCCAGCCCGCGCAGGGCCAGCGCGTCGTCGAGCGCGGCGCCGGCGCGCCCCGCCACGGCGACCAGCAGCAGCGCCTCACGGGTCGCGTCGGTCAGCCCGATGAGCTTGTGCCCGTACGCGCGCATCAGCCGGGCCGGAAGCTGGAGGGGCTCGTCGAGGAAGACCGTGCTGTTCGGTGCGGTCATCTCCAGCAGGGCCAGCGGGTTGCCGCCCGACGCGGCCCACACCGCTTCGGGCAGGGCTCCGCGGTGCGCGGTGAGGCGCCGGGCTTCGTCGAGGTTCAGACCGGTGAGGCCGATCCGGTCGAACCCGTCCAGCCGCCGCTCGACGGCGTCCGGGACGTCGGGTTCGGACCGGGCCGTGAGCACCACCGCCAGGCGCTCGCCGTGTGTCCGGTGCAGGGCGAAGAACAGGGCGTCGAGGGTCGGCGAATCGATCATGTGGACGTCGTCGACCGCGAGCAGGAGCGGTTGCCGCGCGGCGCAGGCGGCGAGGACGGCCAGGGTTGCGGCCGCGACCCCCCGGCGATCGCCGTACACCGCCGACCCCAGGTTGAGTGCGCCGTCCAGCGCCGCGGCGGCGACATCGGGCAGTGCCGTGTCGGCCAGCAGCGGCCCGACGAGCATGGAGAGCGCCGCGTAGGGAATGTCGCGCTCGGCCTCGTCGCCCTGCACGCGGACCAGCCGGAAGTCCACCGCCGCCTCGGCCGCGTACTCCAGGAGGCGCGTCTTGCCGATGCCCGGGCCGCCACGCAGGGCGACGACCCGGCGCTGCCCGTTGCGGGCATGGGCGAGGAGGGTGCGGATCCGCGCGCACTCGCCGTCACGGCCGATCAACACAGCGGCAGGTTAGCCCCCCGACCAGGTGGGCCCCGATCGTGGTCTCACCCGCGGGGCGTCAGCGACGGGCGCCGACGACGGCCGCGAGATGGTCGACCACCCGCCGCGCGGTGTCGCGGGGCTCGCCTGCGACGACGATCTGGGTCACCGTCGCGGCCAGCGACCGCGCGAGCGGGACACCGGCGGCGGGCACCGCGGACGGGTCGTGCACCAGGGCCACCGGCAGCGACAGGTCGGCGTCGAGCCCGGCCCCCGACGAGAGGACGTCCGTGCCGACCACCAGAGCGTGCGCCCCGCCCGGCGCTGCGGCGGCGACGCGGTGGTCGGCGCCGATCGCGGCGGCGAGGCCGTCCAGCCGGGGCGGGAGCAGCAGCGCCACGCGCAGGGCGGGTGCCGGGACCGGTTCGCGCAGCCCGGCCCAGACCTCCTGCAACGCCGCGATGTGCGGGGACTCGTCGGCGGCGACCGCGACCAGTTCGCCCAGCCATCCCTGGGACCGCGCCGCGGAGACCACGCGGCGGGCGACGTGCGGCAGCGCGTCGGGCGCGCTGATCATCGCCAGCTCGTGGCCGACCCGCGTCGCCAGGAACAGCGCGAGGTCGTCGTAGCTCGGATACCGGGCCACGAGTCCGTCGATCAGGCGGCCGTACAGGTGCCGGTCGAGCACGGGATCTCCTCGGTTGCCGCGGACACCGACACGACGGCCGGGAGCCCGCGGTGATACACCGTTCCCCGATCAGCCGGGGAGCACCGAGCTGTGGCCGCGCGCCCGCAGGTCCGCGACGATCGCCGCGATCGGGACGCTCTCGTTGCGTCCGACCCTGCGGTCCTTCGTCCCGGAGTGGTGCAGCCCGAGCAGGGCCAGGTCGAAGGTCAGGCACGGCGACCCGGACGAGCCATCGAGGGTGTTCACGCCGTACCGGAACCGGGTGGCGTTGGTGTTGACCCCCAGCACGCCGTCGGTGTCGATGGCCAGCTTCTGCGGGTGGCCGTCCGGGTGCTGCACGATCAGCAGGGGTGTCCCCTCCGTCACCGCGGGGGGCGCGGCCGTCACGTCGACCCAGCCGCGGGTGCGGCCACCGGGGAGGTTCGCGTCGCCGGGGCGCCCGGTGAGCCGGACGAGCGCGTAGTCGAGCTCGTCGGGCGCCGGCTCGCCGTCCGGGACCGGCTGCTCGTCGACGGCGCTCGGCGGGCGCGCCGCCACGAGCCAGTCGTCGGCGAGACCCAGCGCGACGCCGCGGTCGGGGGTGCCGTCGGCGCGGATGTGGTAGTCGAAGACACAGTGCACGGCCGTGGGCGGGGTCCGCCCGTCGATCACGTCGGCGAGCACGTGGTGGTTGGTGAGCACGAGGTCGGGCCCGACGAGGAAACCGGTCCCGGACGAGCGGCCGGAGCCGGCGAGGATCTCGACCCAGCACACCCGGCCGGCGATCTCCAGGAGCCTGGTCGCGAACACGACCGGGTTCTGGAAGGCGTCGGCGATCCGGACCACGCGCTCCAGGTCGGCGCCGACACCGTCGCCGAGGATCCCGGCCTGGGGCAGGAGCTCCTGGAC
>JAEUJO010000343.1 GCA_016794615.1 Pseudonocardia sp.
CGCGGTCGCGTCGACGGCGGGAACCGCGAAGTGCGGGGTGCGGAGCGTGGCAGTCATGAGCGGCAGGTCCACGGTGAGTGAGGGTGCCACGCACTCGGGTGCGGCCTCCGGCCGTTCGGACCCGGCTTCGGGGGAGCCCTGCGTGCATCCGTTACGCGTCGTCGTGGCGTTCTTGGACATCGTCGACCTCGCCTTCCCGGCCGGACCTCCGGTCGTCATCTCGACCGTAGGAGGTCCACCGATCTGTGGTGAGAGGTCGAACCGCCCTTCGACCTGAGCGGACGAACGCCGGGAACCGGGCACTTCGGCCCCACGCGGGATGACCCTCGCGCCTGCCCGGCGAACTCGGCCAAATGGTCCACTCATATGGCAAGCCTTGGCGTAGCTCTCGGAGGTGGGGTCCGTGGAGACCCGGCAGTTGGACACGCTCAAACGTGCCGAGGAGGGCATCGTCGTTCGTGTCGATGCGCCGCGCGGCCTGCGCCATCGACTGGTCGAGATGGGGTTCGTCCCCGGTACGACCGTCTCGGTGGCGGCCGTCGCGCCCCTCGGGGATCCCGTCGAGGTGGCACTGCGCGGGTACCGGTTGGCGATCCGTCGTTCCGAGGCCGCGCGGGTGACGCTCACGGCGGTCGGCCCGGTCCGGGCACCAGAGCCGGTCGTGCCGTTGCGCGTCGGCGGAGGTGAAGGCCCCGGTGCCGACGGACCGCGGCGTCCGCCGCGGTGGTTCCGCACGCGCCGGCACCAGCCACAGCGCGCTGCGGCGAGCTGCCACGGCGCCCATGCCGATCGTCCCGCCGGCACCGCTGAGGTCACGGTCGCGCTCGCCGGCAATCCCAACACCGGCAAGTCGAGCCTGTTCAACGCCCTCACCGGTGGGCGCCAGCATGTCGGCAACTGGCCGGGCAAGACCGTCACCCGGGCCGAGGGCCTGCGCCGTGTCGGCGAGGTGACCGTCAAGTTCGTCGACCTGCCCGGCACCTACAGCCTGCGGTCCGCGTCTCCCGAGGAGGAGGCGGCCGAGGAGTTCCTGACCTCCGGTGGCCCGGACGTCGTCGTCGCCGTCGTCGACAGCACGAACCTGGAACGCAACCTGTTCCTGGTGCTGGAGCTGGCCGAGCTCGGGCTGCCGATGGTGGTGGCAGCGAACATGGCCGACGTCGCGAGGCGCCAGGGAGCACCACCGGCGACCGCGATCCTGGCCCGCGACCTGGGCATGCCCGTCGTACCGACGGTGGGACGCACCGGTGCCGGCATGGACGACCTGCTCGCCGCCGTGTTGGACCAGGCGGGGGTGACGGTCCGATGAGGACGCCTGTCGACTACGGACCCGAGATCGAGTCGGCCCTGCGTGGCGCCCGCGACGTGCTCGACCCGCAAGCCTCGCGCTGGACTGCCGTCCGCTTCCTCGACGGCGACCCGCAGCTGCGCAAGTCCGTCGCCGAACGCCCCGGCGGGGCGACCGTCCTCGCCGCGCGCGACGCTCTCGACGAGCGGCTGGGCCGCGAGGAGGGGCTGGATCTGTCGATGGCCCTGGCGGAGCACCGGTTCGCCCGGGCAGGCGAGCTCGCCGCACGGGCGATCCCCTCGAACGGCGCGCACCGGCTCGGCGAGCGCGTGAGAGGGCACTTCAATCCTCGGTTCGTGCCTGCGGCACCCGGCGAGTACCGAAGTGCCCTCTTCGACCGCATCGCCACGCACCGCGTCGCCGGACCGTTGCTGCTGTTCACCGTCATGTACCTCGTGTTCCGCGTGGTCACCGACGTCTCGGCGCCCTTCGTCGACTGGATCGACGCGGTGCTGACCGGCACGGTCGGACCGTGGGTCGCCGGCGGGTTGGGTGCGATCGGCGTCGGGGGCGGCTGGCTGGAGCATCTCGCAGTGGACGGCATCATCGGCGGCGTCGGCGGCATGCTCGCCTTCGTTCCGGTGATCGCCGTGCTGTACGTGGTCCTGGGCCTGCTGGAGGACTCGGGCTACCTGGCGCGGGCCGCCTACCTGACCGACCGGGCGATGAGCCCGATGGGCCTGCCCGGCAAGAGCGTGCTCCCCCTGGTCGTCGGCTTCGGCTGCAACGTCCCGGCGCTGCTCGCCGCGCGGGTGATGGACCGCCCCCGCGACCGCCTCCTCACGGCGCTGCTCGTGCCGTTCGTCAGCTGCACGGCACGGCTGCCCGTCTACGTCCTGCTCGCCGCCGCGCTGTTCCCGGGGCTGGAGGGCGTCGTCGTCCTCGCGCTGTACGTGACCAGCGTCGCTGCGGTGTTCGCTGTCGGTGTCGTGTTGTGGCACACCCTCATGCGCGGAACGGAGCGTGCGCCGTTCGTCCTCGAGCTGCCGCCCTACCGTCGGCCCTCGCTGCGCACGGTGTGGACGCAGACCCGCCGGCGCTCGGCCGCGTTCATCCGCAAGGCCGGCACCGTCATCCTCTGTGCGTCGGTGGCAGTGTGGTTCCTGCTCGCGATCCCTGTGCGCGGTGACGCGGCGTTCGGCGAGGTCGCGCTGGACGACAGCATGTTCGGCGCGGCCGCCGAGACGGTCGGGGTCGTGTTCACCCCCGCGGGCTTCGGCGCCCCCGAGCTGTCGGGCGCGCTGGCCGCCGGGTTCGTGGCCAAGGAGATCGTCGTGTCGACGCTCGCCCAGACGGTGGGGACCGCCACCGAGGGTCAGGAGGCCGTCGAGCCACCCGGTTTCGTCGACGGCGTCACCGACGCCGGGACCGGGCTGCTGACCGCGACCCTGGACGCCGCGGCGGCGATCCCCGCGGTCGTCGGGATCGACCTCGTCGGCGCCGAGGAGCAGGCCGACGACAGCTCCACCGGCGCGGCACTGCGCAGCGTGTTCGACGAGAGCAGCGGCGGCCACCCGCAGGCGGCTGCGGCGGCGTTCCTGGTGTTCGTGCTGCTCTACGTGCCGTGCGTGGCCACCGTCGCGACCTTCGCGCACGAGTTCGGCCGGCGATGGGCAGGGTTCAGCGTCGCCCTGAGCATGGTCGTCGCGTGGCTGGCGGCGGTCGGGGTGTTCCAGGTCGGCGCGTTGATCGGAGGTGCGTGATGGCCCTCGCGGAGCTGCTGCGGGAGCTGGAGAAGGCCGAGGGACCGCAGACGACGGCCACGCTGGCCGAGCGGCTCGGGACGCGGCCGGTGGTCGTCGCAGGGATGCTCGACTGGCTCGCCCGGTCCGGGCGCGTCGCGACCCCGTGTGACCCGGCGGCCTGTGCGATCGGCGGCTCGTGCGCGGGCTGTGCCTTCGCGCGGCTGCAGGCCGGCCGGCGCTACCTGCCGCTGACGGTCCGGAGATGAGGGCCATGCTCGGGCTTGTGGGGCGGGTGCTCGACGCGCCGAAGGACGCGCTGCGGACCGTCGATCGGGCGCGTGCCGACGACGGCCGCGCCGTCCGGAGGTGCGGCGACCACGTGCACGTCGCGGTTCACGGTGTGGGGCCGGAGCGGACCGCCGAGTACGGGCAGGCCCTCGCCGCCCGCGCCGCGGCCGTGCCGGGAGTCGAGTGGGCGGGGCTGGACGCCGGTGCGGGCCGCCTGGTGGCGGCCTGCTCGGCCGCCGCCGTCGATGCCACTGCCACCGTGGACGCGGTCGTCGCCGCGGTCGCGGCCGTCGAGGCGGAGCTGGGGGCCCACGGGCCGTTTCCTGCGATGGTCGACGACCACCCCGCCGACGGCCTGGCCGCGGCCCGCCACACGCTCGCCGCCGTCGCGGACGCGGCCGGGGTCGCCACCGCGGCCGCAGGTTCGGTGCTGCGGATCACCCGCCGGCTGTTGCCGGTCGACCCGACGCCCCTGATCGGCCTGGTCGCGAACCAGGCAGTGCTGCGCGAGCCGCTCGAACGACGGTTCGGGGCCCCGGGCGTCGACATCGCACTCGCCGTGGCCGGTGCCGCGGCCGCCGGGGTGAACCGGCACGTGCTGAGCCCGACCACCGACCTGGTGCACCGGGTGCTGCTGGTCCGCCAGGAGGACGCGCGCACGCGCACTTTCGTCGAGCTGGAGCCCGCCCTGTACGCGCAGGCTCCCGACGGGCGCACCGCCGAGCGGGCGGGGGAACGGCCCGTACCGCTGCCGAAGGGCCCCGTCGAGCGGTACACCGAGGAGGACCTTGCGGCGACGGTCGGTGCTGCGGTTGCGACGTTGCCGCTCTCCCCGAGGGCCCAGGACGTCACGCGGGTGCTCGCCGCCGGTGTGCCGAAGGCGGCCCGGCTGGGCCGTGAGGCGTTCGCCGCCGGGGTCGCCGAGCACCTGGCCCGGTGCGGGGTCCTGGTCGTGCGCCCGGAGGCGCTGCGCGTGCTGGACCGGCTCGACCGGGTCGTGCTCGTCGACGATCTGGAGCGCGCCGAGGTGCCCGGCGTGGAGATCGTCGTCTCGGACGATCCGGCTGCTGACGTGGCGCAGCTGCAGCGCGAGGGGCATGTCGTCGCGCTGGTCGCCGGTCCGGACGAACCGGCGCTCGCCGTGGCCGACTGCGGGCTGGCGGTGGTGGAGCCGGACGGCGGGTCGGACGCGCCGGTGCCGTGGCACGCGGACCTGATCGCCGTCGACGCCGCGACCGGCCTCGCGGCCCTGCTCGGCGCGGTGCCGGTCGCGGCCGCGGTCAGCCGGGCGAGCACGGTCTTCGCGCTGGCCGGTTCGGCTGCGAGCCTGCTCGGCGGGCTGCCGACGCGCCGCCGGGGCGGGTCGCTGCCGCTCGCCGGGCTCGGGGTGGACGTCGCCGCGCTCGCCGCGCAGGCCCACGGCCACTTGCGGGCCCGCGCCCTGCGTCCGCCCGCCCCGGCGCAGGCCCCGCGCGCCGACTGGCACCGCCTGCCGGGCACCGAGGTCCTCGGGCTGCTGGGCAGTGGCCCGGACGGGCTGTCCGCCGCGGAGGCGGACACCCGGCGTCCGGCACACCGCGCGGAACCGACGACGCGGGCCCGGTTCGTGTCGCTGGTGCTCGACGAGCTGCGCAGCCCGTTGACGCCGGTGCTCGCCGCGGGTGCGGGGCTGTCGCTGGCGGTCGGGTCGGTACTCGACGCGGCGATGGTCTCCGCCGTCGTGCTCGCCGACGCCGGGCTCGGCGCCGTGCAGCAGCTGCGCGCCGAGCGCGCGATCGCCGCACTGGACCGGGTGGCGGAGCGGGAGGTCCGCGTCCGCCGCGGCGGGCTGGCTCCCGAGCTCGTCCGGGCGGCCGACGTGGTCGTCGGCGACGTCGTGGTGCTCGAACCGGGGGAGTGGGTACCGGCCGACTGCCGCGTTCTGGAGGCCGATCATCTCGAGGTCGACGAGTCGGCGCTCACCGGCGAGTCGCTGCCCGTCGCGAAGACACCCGACACCGACGACACCGAGATCCTGGCCGAGCAGGCCGGCATGCTCTTCGCCGGCACGGCCGTCGTCGCGGGGCGGGCCGTGGCCGTCGTGGTCGCCACCGGCGACGACACCGTCGCCGGTCGGGCGGCCGCCGGGGCGGGCGCCCCGCCGACCGGTGTCGAACAGCGGCTGGAAGAGCTGGCCGCGCACGCCACGCCGGTTGCGCTCGGGGCGGGGGTCGTGACGGTGGCTGCGAACCTCGCCCGCGGCCGTCCCGTGGCCGAGACCCTCGCGACCGGGGTGAGCCTGGCCGTCGCCGCCGTTCCCGAGGGTCTGCCGATCCTCGCCACAGCCGCGCAGCTGGCCGCCGGCAAGCGGCTGGCCGGGCGCGGCGTGCTCGTGCGGAACATGCGCGCGGTCGAGGCGCTGGGCCGGGTGGATGTGCTGTGCCTGGACAAGACCGGCACCCTGACCGACGGCGTGCTGCGGCTCGCGGCACTGCACGACGGCACCCGCGCCGTCGAGGTGTCGGGTGTGGTGGATCCGGGCAGCCTGACCACGGCCCATCGCGGCCTGCTGGCGACGGCGCTCGCCGTGTCGGCGGCCACGCCCGTCGAGCGCCGCCGCCCGGGCAGCACGGACGACGCCGTCGTCGAGGCGGCCGCCGCCTTCCCGGCACCGCCCGTCCCACTGGCTGAGCTCGCCTACGAGTCGGGCCGGGGCTTCCACGCCGTGGTGGTGGCCGACGACGACGGTCCGCTGCTCGCCGCGCTCGGGGCGCCCGAGACGGTGCTCGCGCGGTGCACGCACCGGCGCGGCACGCGGTTCGACGCCCGCGGGCGGCGCCGCTTCGAGCTCGCCGTCGCCCGCCTGGCCGGCGACGGCGGCCGGGTGCTGGCCGTCGCCACTCGCCGCCTCCCCGGGCTGCCCACCGACGGCGAGCTGGACGAGGCGGTCGCGCGCCTGGACCTCGTCGGGTTCGTCGTCCTCGCCGACCCGCTGCGGGCCGACGCGCGCCCCGCCCTCGACAAGATCACCCGGGCCGGCGTGCGGCCGATCGTGGTCACGGGCGACCACCCGGCCACGGCCCGCCGGCTCGCGGACGACCTCGGGATCCTGGCCGACGGCGGCACCGTCGTCACCGGCCCGGAGCTGGACCGCCTCGGTGACGACGACCTCGACACCCTGCTGCCGGAGCTGGCCGTCTGCGCCCGGGTGACCCCCGAGCACAAGGCTCGGCTGGTGGCCGCGCTGCAGCGGACCGGGCACGTCGTGGCCATGACCGGCGACGGCGTGAACGACGCGGCGGCGATCCGGCGCGCCGACGTCGGGATCGCCCTCGGCGGCGACAGCACCGAGGCCGCGCGGCGCGCGGCGGACGTCGTGCTGGTCCGCGACCACCTCGGCAGCGTCGTCGACGCCGTGATCGAAGGCCGGTCGCTGTGGGTCGCGGTGCGCGACGCCGTGGCCAACCTGCTCGGGCACAACTACGGCGAGATCGCCGTGATCGCCGGGGCGAGCCTCGTGACGGGCACGACCCCGCTCACGGCTCGGCAGCTGCTGCTGGTCAACCTGCTGACCGACACGGTTCCGGCGCTGTCGATCGCGATGCGTCCGCCACCCGACCTCGACCCCGCCCGGCTACTGGCCGAGGGCCCGGACCGCTCGTTCGGCCCGGCACTGAAGGAGGCCATCGCCGTGCGAGGGATCGCGATGGGGCTGGCCGGGACCGGCGGCTACTTCGCCGGGCGGCTCACGGGAACGATCCAGCGGGCCCGCACGATCACCCTGCTCTCGATGGTCGGCGCCCAGCTCGGACAGACCGCGATCGCCCGGCCCCGCGACCCCGTGGTGGTCGGCAGCTCGCTGGCCGCTGCGGCGCTGCTGCTGGGGATCGTCGAGACCCCCGGGGTGAGCGCGGTGTTCGGCTGCCGGCCTGTCGGGCCGGCCGGGCTGGCAATCGCCGGA
>JAEUJO010000358.1 GCA_016794615.1 Pseudonocardia sp.
CCGCGAACCAGGTGAAGGCGGCGTTCATCCACGCCGCCGCGGGCGCCATCCACGAACGACCCCGCGGCCGTCAGCTGTTCGCCGCGATGAAGCTGCGCACCACCGGGTAGACCTGGCCCTCCCAGCGCCGCCCGCTGAACACCCCGAAGTGCCCGACGCCGGCCTGCAGGTGGTGGCGGCGGCGGTACGGGGGGATGTGGGGGCACAGCTCGTGGGCGGCCATGGTCTGGCCGGGGCCGCAGATGTCGTCACGCTCGCCCTCGACGGTCAGCAGGCCGGTCCGGGTGATGCGCTCGGGACGCACCGGTCGCCCGCGCCACATGTACTCGCCGCGGGCCAGCAGGTTGCCCTGGAAGATCTGCGTGATCGTGTCGAGGTACACCTCGGCGGGCAGGTCCGAGACCGCGAAGTACTCGTCGTAGAAGTCCCGGGTGACACGGGCGCCCGGTTCGTCGCCCGCAACCAGCGCTTCGAACAGGCCGAGGTGCGCGTCGAGGTGACGCTTGGGGTTCATCGCGACGAACCCCGCGAGCTGCAGGAACCCCGGGTAGACGAGCCGTCCGGCCCCGGCGTGGGGTGGCGGCACGCTGGTGACGACCGTGTGGCGGAACCACTCCGGCGGAGCGGAGCGGGCCAGGGTGTTCACCGGGGTGGGGCTGACCGCGACATCCACCGGACCGGCCACCAGCGTCAGGCTCGCGGGCTGGGCGACGTTGCGATCCTCCGCCAGCAGCGCCACCGCCGCCAGCACCGGCACGCACGGCTGGCACACGGCCATGACGTGCGAGCGGGGCCCGAGCACCTGCAGGAACTCGATGACGTGGTCGACGACCTCGTCCAGCCCGAACGGGCCGTGCTCGGGGCCGACGTCGCGGGCGTTGTGCCAGTCCGTGACGTACACGTCGTGATCCGGGAGCAGCGTGCGGACGGTGTCGGTGAGCAGCGTGGCGAAGTGCCCCGACAGCGGGGCGACGACCAGCACCCTCGGCTGGGGCGGCGCCCCCTCGGGCAGGTCCTTGGCGAAGCGCAGCAGCGTGCAGAACGGGGTCCGGCCGACGACCTGCTCGTGCACGGCCACCGCCCGCACCCCGCCCGGGGTCTCGACGCCGACCTTGTCGATCCCGAAGGGAGGCCGTTCGTGGGTGATGGCGCTGTCGACGAAGACCTGATGCGCGGCGCGCAGCCGACGGACGGGATCCAGGTCGGCGAAGGGGAACGGCAGCAGGTCCAGCGACTCCAGCGCAGCCCGGGAGACGGCGCGCGCGCCGTCGAGCGTGACGCGTTGCACCTCGTACGCGGCATACAGCATGCGGACTCCCCGGACCGGCCGCGGACCGCCGTCGAGTGGCCCGGCGATGTCGGCGATCACACGATAACCCGACCAGCGCCGCACGTCCGCTCAGCAGAAGCAGGAACGCAAGGGATTGCGTTGGGTGATGGTTGTCTCACGATGAAACTGACCGGGTGGCCGTGGCGGGCGGGGGTGAAACAGGTGTCCCATGAGGTGATGCATGATGTGACAACCGAGCCCTTCGTTCCTACACGCGTGACGGAGCGCGACGGCGGCGCTCCTGGCGCAGCGCGCGTCGCGGTGGGGATCGGACCGGTGTCCCGGGCGTCGGTGGTCGCCGTGGCCCGCCACGGTGCGGGCGTGGAGCTGACGGCCGAGGCGGAGGACGCCATCAGCGCCAGCCGGGCCGTCGTGGAGGCGCTGGCCGATGATCCGGCCCCGCACTACGGCGTGTCCACCGGGTTCGGTGCGCTGGCCAACCGGCACATCCCGGCCGGGCTGCGGGCCGAGCTGCAGCGCAGCCTGGTGCGCTCGCACGCGGCGGGATCGGGTCCCGAGGTCGAGCGGGAGGTCGTCCGTGCCATGCAGCTGCTGCGGCTCTCGACCCTGGCCACCGGTCGGACGGGTGTCCGGCTCGGCACCGCTCGCCGGTACGCCGCGCTGCTCACGGCCGGGATCGTCCCCGTCGTCGCGGAGTTCGGCTCGCTCGGCTGCTCGGGCGACCTGGCGCCGCTGGCGGCCTGCGCCCTGGCGTTGACCGGCGAGGGCATGGTGCGCGACGCGGGGGGCCTGCGCCGCTCGGCGGCGGACGCGCTGGCCGCGGCCGCGATCGAGCCGGTGACGCTGCGGGAGAAGGAGGGGCTCGCGCTGATCAACGGCACCGACGGCATGCTCGGGATGCTGGTGCTGGCCTGCCACGACCTGGAGATGCTGCTGCGCACCGCGGACATCACCGCCGCGATGAGCGTGGAGGCGCTGATGGGGACCGACGCGGTCTTCGCCGCGGACCTGCAGGCGCTGCGTCCGCACCCCGGCCAGGCCGCGAGTGCGGCGAACCTGCGCAGGTTGCTCGCGGACTCCGCGGTCGTCGCCAGCCACCGCCATCCGGGGTGCACCCGGGTTCAGGACGCCTACTCGCTGCGGTGCTCCCCGCAGGTCCACGGGGCCGTCCGGGACACGGTGACACACGCCGTGACGGTTGCGGAGCGTGAGCTCGCCGCCGCCGTCGACAACCCGGTGGTGCTCCCGGACGGGCGGGTGGAGAGCAACGGCAACTTCCACGGCGCGCCCGTCGCCTACGTGCTCGACTTCCTCGCAATCGCGGTCGCGGACCTTGCGGGGATCAGCGAGCGGCGCACGGACCGTCACCTCGACGTCGCCCGCAGTCACGGCCTGCCGGCCTTCCTCGCCGACGACGCCGGCGTCGACTCCGGCTACATGATCGCCCAGTACACCCAGGCGGCCCTCGTGTCCGAGCTCAAGCGTCTGGCTGTGCCGGCGTCGGTGGACTCGATACCGTCATCGGCCATGCAGGAGGACCACGTCTCCATGGGCTGGGCCGCGGCGCGCAAGCTGCGGCGCGCGGTCGACGGGCTGACCCGGGTGATCGCGATCGAGTTGCTCACCGCCGCCCGCTCGCTGGACCTGCGCAGGCCGCTGGAGCCCGCACCCGCGACGGGCGCCGTCCGGCAGGTGCTGCGCGGGACCGTCCCCGGTCCCGGACCGGACCGGCACCTCGGTCCGGAGATCGACGCCGCGGTGGAGGTCGTCGCGTCCGGGCGGGCGCTGGCCGCGGCCGAGTCGGCGATCGGGCCGCTGTCATGACCCGGCTGTCAGGTGAAGCCCTGCCGCCGCACCGGCGCCTGCCCGCAGAGCAGGCGGTGGGCCCGCGGCCCGTGCGGGCCCCGCGGGGCACCGCGCTGACCGCGCGCTCGTGGCAGACCGAGGCGCCACTGCGCATGCTGCAGAACAACCTGGACCCGGACGTCGCCGAGCGGCCCGACGACCTCGTCGTCTACGGCGGGACGGGGCGCGCGGCGCGGGACTGGGCGTCGTACGACGCGCTGATCCGCACGCTGACGACGCTGGGCGACGACGAGACGCTGCTCGTCCAGTCCGGCCGGCCGGTCGGGGTGCTGCGGACGCACGAGTGGGCGCCGCGGGTGCTGATCGCGAACTCGAACCTCGTCGGCGACTGGGCGACCTGGCCGGAGTTCCGCCGGCTGGAGCGGCTCGGGCTGACGATGTACGGGCAGATGACCGCAGGGTCGTGGATCTACATCGGCACCCAGGGGATCCTGCAGGGCACCTACGAGACGTTCGCGGCCGTCGCGGACAAGCGGTTCGGGGGCTCGCTGCGCGGGACGCTGACCGTCACCGGCGGGTGCGGCGGAATGGGCGGGGCCCAGCCGCTGGCGGTCACGCTGAACGGCGGGGTGTGCCTCGTCGTGGACGTCGCGGGGTGGCGGCTGCGACGGCGGGTGCAGACGCGGTACCTCGACGAGTTGGCCGACTCGCTGGACGACGCCGTCGAGCGGTGCCTGCGGGCGAAGGCGGCGGGGGAGGCCGTGTCGGTCGGGCTCGTCGGCAACTGCGCCGCCGTGCTGCCCGAGCTGCTGCGTCGCGGGGTCGAGGTGGACGTCGTCACCGACCAGACCTCGGCGCACGACCCGCTGGCCTACCTGCCCGACGGTGTCGACCTCGACGACTGGGACGACTACGCCCGCACCAAGCCCGACGAGTTCGCCGACCGGGCACGGGAGTCGATGGCACGCCACGTCGAGGCGATGGTCGGGTTCCTCGACGGCGGTGCCGAGGTGTTCGACTACGGCAACTCGATCCGTGACGAGGCTCGCCAGGGCGGCTACCCCCGCGCGTTCGCCTTCCCCGGCTTCGTGCCCGCCTACATCCGGCCACTGTTCTGCGCGGGGAAGGGGCCGTTCCGGTGGGCGGCGCTGTCCGGGGACCCGGCGGACATCGCGGCGACCGACGAGGCCGTACTGGAGCTGTTCCCGGACGACGACAGGCTGCAGCGCTGGATCCGCGCCGCGCGGGAGAAGATCGCGTTCCAGGGGCTGCCGGCGCGGATCTGCTGGCTGGGGCACGGCGAACGGGACCGGGCCGGGTTGCGGTTCAACGAGCTCGTCGCGTCGGGCGCCGTGACGGCTCCGATCGTGATCGGGCGCGACCACCTCGACGCCGGCTCCGTCGCGTCGCCGTACCGGGAGACGGAGGCGATGGCGGACGGCTCGGACGCCATCGCCGACTGGCCGCTGCTCAACGCGCTGGTCAACACCGCGTCGGGGGCGACGTGGGTGTCGATCCACCACGGGGGCGGGGTCGGGATCGGGCGGTCGATCCACGCCGGGCAGGTGAGCGTGGCGGACGGCACGGCGCTGGCCGCGGAGAAGCTGGCGCGGGTGTTGGCGAACGACCCGGCGATGGGTGTGCTGCGGCACGTGGACGCGGGCTACCCGGAGGCGGAGGAGGCCGCGGAGGTGGGGGGCCTGCGGATACCGATGGCGGAGGTGCCGGGGGTGTCGGAGGCGGGGGGCCTGCGGATACCGATGGCGGGGGTGCCGGGGGTGTCGGAGGCGGGGGTGCCGGAGGCGGGGGACCCGCGTACCCCGCCTGCGGAGTAGGCCAGGCTGCCCGCGTGCCCGCGCCCCCCGATCCCGGCCGCCCGCTGTTGCAGCAAGGTGGCCCTGCTCCAATCCGGTTGCAGCAAGGCCACCTTGCTGCAACCCCGGGGAGCGCAGCAGACGCCGGGGCCGCCGCCTTCGAGCGGATGTGGGGCGACCTCGCCGGGGTCGGGCGGCATCCCGGCACCGGCGGCTACCGGCGGTTCGCCTGGACCCGCGAGGACGCCGACCTGCGCGAGTGGTTCACCGGGGAGGCCGCCGCGCGCGGGCTCGACGTCGTCGACGACCGGGCGGGCAACCTCTGGGCCTGGTGGGGTGACCCCGACAAGGCTCTCGCCGACGGCACGGGCCCGGGCGTCGTCCTCGGCTCGCACCTGGACTCCGTGCCCGACGGCGGGGCCTTCGACGGGCCGCTCGGGGTGGTCTCGGCGCTGGCCGTCGTCGACGCCCTGCGCCACTGCGGGTTCACCCCGGCCCGCCCGCTCGGCGTCGCGCTGTTCGGCGACGAGGAGGGCGCCCGGTTCGGCGTCGCCTGTGCCGGGTCGCGGCTGCTCACCGGGGCGCTGACCGCCGACCGCGCGCGCGGGCTGACCGACGCCGACGGGCTGAGCATGGCCGAGGCGCTCACGCGGGCGGGCCGCGACCCGGGCCTGCTGGGGCGCGACGACGAGACGCTGCGCCGGGTCGGGACGTTCGTCGAGCTGCACGTCGAGCAGGGCCGCGGGCTGGACCGGCTGGACCGCGCCGTGGCCGTCGGCAGCGGCATCTGGCCGCACGGGCGCTGGCGCATCGACCTGCCGGGCGAGGCCAACCACGCGGGCACCACCGCGCTGGACGACCGGCACGACGCGATGGTCGCCTTCGCCTCCGCCGTCCTGGCCGCCCGCGGGTCCGCCGCCTGGCACGACGCGCTCGCGACGTGCGGAAAGGTCGTGGTCGCGCCGAACGGGGTCAACGCGATCCCGGCGCGGGTCACGGCCTGGCTCGACGCCCGGGGCCACCGTGCGGACGCCGTGCGGGCCGTCGTCGAGGAGGTGACGGGGGTGGTGCGGGTGCACGGCGGCACGGTCACCGAGGAGTCCTGGACGGACCACACGGCCTTCGACACCGGGCTCGCCCAGCGGCTCGCCGCGTTGCTCGGCCCGCCCGGGAACCCCGCTCCGCTGCTGGCGACGGGCGCCGGGCACGACGCGGGGATCCTGGCCGCTGAGGGGGTGCCGACGGCGATGCTGTTCGTCCGCAACCCGACGGGGATCTCGCACTCGCCTGCCGAGCACGCCGAGCGCGACGACTGCCTGGCCGGGGTCGAGGCACTGACCGCCGTGGCGGCCGAGCTGGCGGGCGAGCGTTCGGAGCCCGGGCGATGACCGGCGTCCGGAGGCGGTTCTGGGCGGCTCACGCGTTCCTGGCCGGCGGGGTCGCGCGGGACGTGACGTTCGTCGTCGACGATGGCCGCTTCACCGCGATCACCCCCGGCACCGCGCCGGGTGACTCGACCCGGCTGCCCGGCGCCGTGCTGCCCGGGTTCGCCGACGTGCACTCGCACGCCTTCCACCGGGCGCTGCGCGGGCGGACGCACGACCGGGGCGGGACCTTCTGGACCTGGCGCGACCGGATGTACACCGTCGCCGCCCGGCTCGACCCCGACTCGTACCTGGCACTCGCCCGAGCCGCCTTCGCCGAGCGTGCGCTCGCCGGCGTCACCGCCGTCGGCGAGTTCCACTACCTGCACCACGCCGAGGACGGCCGCCCCTACGCCGACCCGAACGCCATGGGCCACGCTCTGGCGCAGGCGGCCACCGACGCCGGGATCCGGCTGACGCTGCTCGACACCTGCTACCTCGCCGCGGACGTCGGCATCGATGCCGGGGCCCGCCCGGTCGAGGGCGTCCAGCGGCGGTTCTCCGACGGCTCCGTGGACGCCTGGGCGGAGCGCGTCGCCGCGCTGCGCGACGGGCCGGGGCTGCGGATCGGCGTGGCCGCGCACTCCGTGCGTGCGGTGCCCCGCACGGCGCTGCGGACCGTCGCCGGAGCAGCGGACGGGCGGCCCCTGCACGTGCACCTCTCCGAGCAGCCCGCCGAGAACGCCGCCTGCCTCGCCGTGCACGGCCTCACCCCCACCGGCGTGCTCGCCGCCGAGGGCCTGCTCGGCCCGGCGACGACGGCGGTGCACGCCACCCATCTCACGGCCGCCGACGTCGCCGTGCTCGGGGGCAGCGGCACCACCGCGTGCCTGTGCCCGACCACCGAGGCCGACCTCGCGGACGGCCTCGGGCCGGCCCGGGCACTGCGCGACGCCGGCTGCCCGCTCGCGCTGGGCGGCGACCAGCACGCCCTCACCGACCCGTTCGCCGAGGCACGCGGGCTGGAGATGCACGAGCGCCTCGCGTCCGGGGAGCGCGGCCGCTTCACCCCCGCCGACCTGCTCGACGCCCTGACAGCGCACAGCGCCCTCGGCCGGCCCGACGCCGGGCGGCTGGCGGTCGGGGCGTGCGCCGACCTCGTCGCCGTCCGGCTCGACACACCCCGGACGGCGGGAGCGGACCCGGGGCAGGTGATGCTCGCCGCGAGCGCCGCCGACGTCGACACGGTGGTGGTGGACGGCGACGTCGTCGTCAGCGGCGGCCGGCACCTGCTCGGCGACGTCGGCGCGCTGCTGCAGGCCGCAATCGAGCCGCTGTGGGAGGACCGGTGAGCGACGCCGCGCGCGCGTCGGCGCCGTCGCCTGATGTAGCGAAAGCGGCTTTCGGTGCATCTAACGCATCCAACGCCGCTTTCGCTACATCCCCGGCGGCCGGGCGGAGCGTCGTCGTCACCGGGATCGGCGAGCTCGCCACCCAGGACCCGGACCTCGGCACCGTGCGCGACGCCGCCGTCGTCGTCGACGCGGAGACGATCGCCTGGGTCGGCCCGGCCGGGCGCGCCCCCGCGGCCGACCGGCGGATCGACGTCGGCGGCCGGGCGGTCGTCCCCGGGTTCGTCGACTCCCACACGCACCTGGTGTTCGCCGGCGACCGGGCCGGCGAGTTCGCCGCCCGGATGCGCGGGGAGCGCTACGACGGCGGGGGGATCGCCTCGACCGTCGCCGCCACCCGAGCCGCCGCCGACGTCGCGCTGCGGGCGCTGCTGGCCGGCCGGATCGCCGAGCTGCGCGCCCAGGGCACCACGACCGTCGAGATCAAGAGCGGCTACGGCCTCACCGTCGCCGACGAGGAGCGCGCGCTGCGCCTGGCCACCGAGGTGACGGCGGAGACGACCTTCCTCGGTGCCCACGTCGTCCCGTCGGGGAGCGTGGCCGGGAGCGGCGCGGCCCGCGCCGAGTATCTCGCCCTGGTCATGGGGCCGATGCTCGCCGCCTGCGCGCCGCACGCCCGCTGGATCGACGTCTTCTGCGAGCCCGCGAGCCCGCACGCCTTCGACGGCGACGAGGCCCGTGCGGTGCTCGAGGCCGGGCGCGCGGCGGGGCTGGGCCTGCGGATGCACGGGAACCAGCTCGGCCCCGGACCGGGGGTCGCGCTGGCCGTCGAGCTGGGCGCGGCGAGCGTCGACCACTGCACGTACCTGACCGATGCCGACGTCGACGCGCTCGCAGGCGGCGGCACCGTCGCGACGCTGCTGCCGGGCGTCGAGTTCTCCACCCGCTCGCCCTACCCTGACGCCCGACGGCTGCTGGACGCCGGGGTGCCGCTCGCGCTGGCGACGGACTGCAACCCGGGCACCTGCGCGTCGTCGTCGATGCCGCTGATGATCGCGCTGGCCGTGCGCGAGATGGGCCTGACCCCGGACGAGGCCCTGCATGCCGCCACCGCGGGTGCGGCGCGGGCGCTGCACCGCGCGGACGTCGGTGTGGTCGCGCCCGGCCGCCGCGCCGACCTCGCGGTCATCGACGCCCCGAGCCACCTGCACCTGGCCTACCGGCCGGGCGTCCCCCTGGCCAGGGCGCTCGACCTCGGGGCGAGCTGACCGGCCGGGCGTCGGCGCGCTGGCCCGGAGGTCGTCGCCGCCGGATGCTCAGTGTGGGCTGGGCGCGACTGATCGTCCGTGGGCCGACAGGTCCCGGATGATCAGGTCGGCCTCGGGCCAGTGCCCGTCCAGCAACGTTCACCCGGTTTCTCGGCGGCCCAACCGCCCGCCGGCTGCGTTGTCGGAAGGCCCGAGTACGCCCGGTACGAGGGCCTTCCTCCGCCTTGCCGGACGAACGCCTGGATCCACCGACAACCCGACCAA
>JAEUJO010000065.1 GCA_016794615.1 Pseudonocardia sp.
AAAGGCCCCCGCCGTTTGGCGGGGGCCTTTTCTTTGTCAGTGCAACCCGCGGCGTATGCTGGACTTATGAGTATCGCGGATGGCTCCGGCGATAACCGTCCGCGAGACAATGATCGTGGTGCGGCCAGCGGTGCCCGGCAAGGTTCAGGTGGCAAGCGCGATCGCGACGACCGGCCCGCCTCCGGGCGCGGCACGTCTGATCGCCGGGGCGGCGCGCAGGGCAAGGTCGGCACGGGCTGGGGTTCGACTCGTCGCGACGACGAACGCGGCAGGGATGCGGACCGGAGCCGCGGGAGCCGGGACGAGCGCACCGGCACCTCGGAGCGTCGTGGTGGTGCCGGCGGATCCGGTCGTTGGGGCGGGGGATCGGAGCGCCGATACGGATCGTCCGGCCAGCGCCCTTCCGCAGGTGACCGCAACGATCGCAGCGGGCGGGAAAGCCGTTGGAGCGGCTCTTGGACCGAGGGCGGCCAGAGCCGTCGAAGCGACGATCGCCGCGGTGGTCGGTCGGGCAGCGGCTGGCGCGACGATCGGCGAGCCGGCGGCGACCGGGGCGAGCACCGTTGGAACGACCGTGGTGGCGACCGACGCAGCGACGACCGACGTGGCGACGACCGACGTGGCGACGACCGACGTGGCGACGACGGACCCGGGAACGACCGTCGCCGCGACGACCGGCGGGTCGCAGGGCACACGGGCGCCTACCGCGGTGACGGCGATACGCGGCGGCCGGACCGGCCGGACCGTCGCCCGTTCGGTGACGACCGCCGTGGATCCGGTGATCGCTACGGCGCCCGTGACGACCGCGGAGCGGGAAAGGGTGCCGGGACCGGTTCGGGATACCGCCGGGACGACCGAGGAAACCGAGGCCGGGACGGATCGGATCACCGCTCGGGTGACGCCGGAGCACGCGGTGGAAAGAGCGCCCCGCGCCATTCCTCCGCCGACCGCGGTGAACACCGCAATGATCGAAGCTCCTTCCGGTCCGACGAGCGCGGCGGATACAACAACAGCCGAAACGGATACCGGTCGGACGATCGCGGATACCGGGGAGGGAACCGCGGCGGATCGGACTACCGGTCCGGCGAGCGCGGCGGATACGACAACAGTCGAAACGGATACCGGTCGGACGATCGCGGATACCGGGGAGGGGACCGCGGCGGATCGGACTACCGGTCGGGCGATCGGGAGCGCGGATACCGCCCGGCCGACGCAGGCCGGTACCGGGAGGGTGCACCACGCCGGTACGACGGGGACGACCGGACGCGGCGCGGCGCCGTGGACCGCGACGGATCGTCGGGATACCGGTCATCCGATCGGTCGGCGGCATACCGGTCGGACGATCGCGGAACCCGGAGCTCGGGCGGCGGCTCCGCCTCCCGCCACGGCGCCGGCAGTGACGGTCGGCGGTTCGACCGCGACCGGCCGAGCGGGAACCGGGACCGCGACGAGCGGAGCGGCGGATACCGCCGTCCGGACGCGCCGAACCGCGGCTCGGAAAGCCGAGGCCGGACCGGCGACCGGTACCCGTCCCGGCGGGACGACAGGGGCGACCGTCCGCCGTCGGACCGTGCCGACGATCGCCGTTCTCGCGGCGCTCACAGCGGCGAGGCAGGGCGCGACGATGCCCGGCGCCCTGGCGGTGCCGCCGCGCAGGGTCGTGGATCCGGCGACCGCCGTGACCGGTTCCGGGGCGATCAGAGGAGCGAGCAGCGGCCCGCCCGCCCCGTCGACGACCGTCGAGCGCCGTACCGGACCCGCGACGGATCCGCCCGCCCCGAGGTCCGTGGCGCGGCCGAGCGCAGGCCCGGTCACAAGGCTGAGGGCCGGGACCGCCGCGACGCCGACGAGGTCCGGATCGCGGCGCCGCCGCTCCCCGACGACGTGACGGCCGCCGAGCTGGACGCCGAAGTCCGTCGAGACCTGCGCGGCCTGCAGAAAGACACGGCCGAGACCGTCGCACGGCACCTCGTCGCCGCGGGCTCGCTCGTCGATGACGACCCGGACCAGGCGCTGGCCCATGCCCGCTACGCCCGGTACCGCGCGTCGCGGATCGCGCTGGTCCGCGAGGCGGCCGGCATCGCCGCCTACCACGCGGGTGAGTGGGCCGAGGCCCTCGGGGAGTTGCGTGCCGCTCGCCGCATGGGCGGTGGTCCCGGCCACCTCGCGGTGATGGCCGACATCGAGCGTGCCCTCGGCCGCCCCGAGCGCGCGCTCGACCTCGCACGAGGCCCCGAGGCGCGCGAGCTCGGCAGGTCCGAGGCCATCGAGCTCTCGATCGTCGCCGCCGGCGCCCGCCGCGACCTCGGTGAGCTGGACGCGGCCGTCGTCGGTCTCCAACTGCCGGAGCTGGACCCTGCGTGCCGCGACCCGTGGAGCGCCCGCCTGTTCTACGCGTATGCGGACAACCTCGCTGCGGCCGGTCGTGAGTCCGACGCCGTCCAGTGGTTCATGCACGCGGCGGACGCCGACGAGATGGCCGAGACCGATGCCGCGTCGCGTCTGGCCGAACTGACGGGTGAGCCGTCGCCGGACGACGACGTCACCTTCGAGGACGAGATCCCCTCCGCCGCGGCGGATGCCGCCGCCTCGGCGTCGGGCGAGGTCGACGAGGTTGCGGCGGAGGAGACGTCGACCGGGTCCGCCACCTCCGACGACGCGCCGGCCATGGCCGGCATCGAGGAGGAGGCCCCGGGGGCGGACGGTCCGGCCCCCGTCGTCGACGGCGTACCGAGCAGTGCTGCTGATCCGGTTGTCAGCGATGCCGTCGTCGCCGATGCTGAGCTGGTGGATGCCCCCGACCGCGAGACCGACCCCCGCACCGGTCGTTCATGACCACGCTCCTCGACCGCCACGACCTCGTCCTCGCCGATCTCGACGGCACCCTCTACCAGGGGCGCGCGGCGATTCCCGGCGCCGTCGACGCCGTCCGCGCGGCCGCGGAGCGAGGCGTGCCGACGCTGTACGTCACGAACAACGCCGCGCGCTCACCCGGCGACGTCGCCACGCATCTGGCCGAGCTCGGCTATCCGGCCGGGGCCGACGACGTCGCCACCAGCTCGCAGGCCGCCGCGGCGCTGCTCGCCGCACAGCTGCCCGACGGGGCCACGGTGCTCGTGATCGGCACCACGGCACTCGCCGCAGAGATCACCGCGGTCGGCCTGACGCCCGTCGGCTCGGCGGACGGCGCGACCGCCGTTGTGCAGGGCCTCGATCCCCAGCTGCGCTACGCGACGCTCGCCGAGGCGTGCGTCGCGCTGCGGGCGGGCGCGGTGTGGGTGGCGTGCAACATCGACCCGACGCTGCCGAGCGAGCGCGGCCCGTTGCCCGGCAACGGGTCCCTGGTGGCGGTCCTGCGAACCGCGACCCGGCTCGAGCCGCAGGTGGCGGGCAAGCCCGCGCCCGCCCTGATGCATACGGCCGCGCGCCGGGTGGGGGCCTCGGCACCGCTCGTGGTCGGCGACCGCCTCGACACGGACATCCAGGGCGGCCGCGCGGCGGAGATGGCGACGCTGCTGGTGCTCACCGGTGTCTCGGACGCCACCGAGCTGCTGAACGCGCCGGAGCAGGCCCGACCGGACTACGTCGGCGCCGACCTCGGAGCCCTCGCCCTCGACCCGGAGACCCTCGCCGTCGGGCCGCGGCCCGGCTGGACCGTCGACGGCGGACCGGACGGGCTCGTCCTCGCGGGGTCCGGGGACCCGCTGGACGCGCTGCGCACGCTGTGCGCCCGACACTGGGACACCGGTGGTGGCCCGCCCCGGGTCCGCGCCGAGGGTGACGACGCGGCCGCCGCGCTGCGCGCGCTGGGTCTCGCCCCCGCACCCGGCGGGACCGCCTCGGCTACCGTGGCCGGAGCCGAGACCGATCCGCGCTCTCCGTGACGCGGACCCAGCGAGGGGGCCTGCCGCGGTGAGCGAGCGTAGCGAGCGAACCGGTGTCACGGCGCTTGGCGAAGCGTCGACCGAGCGTAGCGAGGGAGTGCGATGAGTCACCAGTCCGGGCCGCGCCCGGTCGACCCGCGCAGCCTCCGGGGCCCCTCGCCCGAGGAGGCGGTCGACGCCGCGCTCACTGCGGTGGACGGTCTCGCGGACCGGCCGCTCGCCGAGCATGTCGCCGTCTTCGAGCAGGTGCACGCCGCTCTCGGCCGGGCCCTCGCCGACGGCGCCGACGGTGCTCCCGAGGCGCTCGGCCGGGCGTGACGCGGTGGTCACGCGCGCCCGCCTGGACACCGAGCTCGTACGCCGCGGCCTCGCCCGCTCTCGGCAGCAGGCTGCGGAGCTGATCGAGCAGGGCCGGGTCGCCGTGCGCGGGGTGCCTGCGGGCAAGCCCGCCACGGTCGTCGACCGCGACACGCCCGTCACCGTGCACGAGACGGGCGAGCGCGACTGGGCCTCCCGCGGCGCGCACAAGCTGATCGGCGCCCTCGACCGGTTCGGTGATGTCCCCGTGGCCGGTGCGCGCTGCCTCGACGCGGGCGCCTCGACAGGTGGGTTCACCGACGTCCTGCTCGACCGCGGTGCCGCCACGGTGGTGGCGGTGGACGTGGGGTACGGACAGCTCGTGTGGCGGCTGCGCTCGGACGAGCGGGTGGTGGTGCACGATCGCACCAACATCCGGACCGTGGACGTCGGCGACATCGGCGGCCCCGTCGACCTCACCGTCGCGGACCTGTCGTTCATCTCCCTGCGCACGGTGCTGCCCACGCTCGTCGCCTGCACCCGGCCGGGGGGCGAGCTGGTGCCGATGGTCAAGCCACAGTTCGAGGTCGGACGTGAGCGGCTCGGTTCCGGCGGGGTCGTGCGTGACCCGGCACTGCGCCGCGCCGCCCTCGGCGAGGTCGCGGCCGCCGCACGAGCGCTGGGGCTGGTGCTGCACGACGCGGTCGCCAGCCCGCTGCCGGGACCGTCGGGCAACGTCGAGTACTTCCTGCGGCTCGCCCGCGACGGTGAGCGGCCGGACGCGGGTGACGACGTGCTGGACCGAGCCGTCGCCGAGGGCCCCCGATGACGGGGACCGCGATGGCGCGGGAGGGGCGATGACCCGCGAGGTGCTCGTCGTCCTGCACGCCGGGCGGCCGACCAACCGCTACACCGCGGCCGCCGTCGCCCGTCGCCTCGCCGTGGACGGCATCCGCCTCCGGATGATCGACGACGAGTGGAAACAGGTGGCCCCGCTCGTCGGCGACCTGCCTGCCGAGCTCGCGCCGCGGGTGGTCGACGCCCGGCCGGGCTGCGCGGAAGGGGTGGAGGTCGCGCTCGTGCTGGGCGGCGACGGCACGCTCCTGCGGGCCGCCGAGACCGCCCGGCCGGTCGGTGTCCCGCTGCTCGGGGTGAACCTGGGCCACGTCGGGTTCCTCGCCGAGGCCGAGCAGGAGTCCCTCAACGAGGCCCTGCGGGCGATCATCGACGGCGGCTACGACGTCGAGGAACGGATGACCGTCGACGCCGTGGCGTTCGTCGGCGGCATCGAGATCGCGCACAGCTGGGCGCTCAACGAGGTGTCGGTGGAGAAGTCCAGCCGGGAGCGCATCCTCGAGGTCGTGCTCGAGGTCGACCGCCGGCCGGTGTCGGCGTTCGGTTGCGACGGCGTGCTGTGCTCGACGCCCACCGGCTCGACCGCGTACGCGTTCTCGGCAGGCGGCCCGATCATGTGGCCGCAGGTGAAGGCGCTGCTCCTGGTCCCCAGCAACGCTCACGCACTGTTCGCCCGGCCGATGGTCATCGCGCCCGACAGCCAGGTGGCGATCGAGATCGTGCCCACCGGGCCGTCGGCCCTGCTCGAGTGCGACGGCCGGCGCACCGCGGCGCTGCCCGCGGGCGCGCGGGTGGAGGTGACGCAGGGCGCCACACCGGTACGCATGGTGCGGCTGGACAGCAGACCGTTCACGGACCGGCTCGTGCGGAAGTTCGACCTGCCGATCCGCGGCTGGCGCGGCGCGCCCCGGCGCCCGAACGCCTGACGCCGATCCAGAGCTGGAGTGCAGCCCGCCGGGAACCGCCGGGCCCGGCACGTAGGCTCGTGTTGTGCTCGCCGAGATGCGGATCCGGGGCCTCGGCGTGATCGACGACGCCACCCTGGAGCTCGACGCCGGTCTCACCGTGCTGACCGGTGAGACCGGCGCGGGCAAGACCATGGTCGTCACCGGGCTCACGCTGCTCGGTGGCGGCCGCGCCGAGGCCTCCCGAGTGGCGGACGGGGCGCGCCGGGCCGTCGTGGAAGGGCGGTTCACCGCGGACGCCGCGGCGCTGGCGATCGCGGACGAGGTCGGTGCCGAGGCGGACGACGACGGCGCGCTGATCGCCGTCCGCACCGTCGGTACGGACGGGCGGTCACGTGCCCACCTCGGGGGGCGCGCGGTGCCCGCCGGGGTGCTGGCCCGGCTGGCCGACTCGGCGCTCGCGGTGCACGGGCAGGACGACCAGTTGCGGCTGCTGCGTCCTGCGGAACAGCGGGCGCTGCTGGACCGCTTCGCCGGCGACACCGTGGGCGTGCCGCTGCTGCGGTACCGGGCGGTGCGCTCCGAGTGGCAGGCGGCGGCGGCCGAGCTCGTCGAGCGACGGGACGGGGCGCGGCGGCTCGCGCAGGAGGCGGACATGCTGCGACATGGCCTCACCGAGATCGAGGCCGTCGATCCGCAGCCCGGCGAGGACCGGGAGCTGACCGCGCAGGCGCGCCGCCTGGCTGCCGCGGACGACCTGCGCGAGGCCGCCGGCAGCGCGCGTGTCGCCATCGTGGGGGGCGACGCGATGGACGACGTCGCACCGGCTGCGGTCGCGCTCGTCGGAGAGGCCCGCCACCGGCTCGCCGCGTCCGGCGACGGCGCGCTCGCTGCGCTGGACACCGTCCTCGGTGAGGTGCTCGCGCAGCTCGACGACGTCGCGGGGGAGCTCACGATCTATCTGGACCGGCTGGACGCCGACCCCGAGCGGCTCGCCCACGTGCTCGGCCGCCAGGCGGAGCTGAAGGCGCTCACCCGCAAGTACGCGGCCGACGTCGACGGCGTTCTCGCGTGGGCGCAGCAAGCCCGGACGCGGTTGGAGCACCTCGACACCTCGGACGATGCGCTGGCGGCGCTCGCCGCGCGGCGCGACGCGCTGGCCGCGGAGCTCGCCGCCCACGCCGCCACCGTCACCAGGGCGCGCACCTCAGCCGCGGAACGGCTGGCCGATGGCGCCACCGCCGAGCTGGGCGGGCTGGCCATGCCGGACGCGCGGCTGCTGGTCGCCGTCACACCCCGGCCGGCGGTCCCGGGGGCTCCCGACGCGCTGACCGTCGGCGACGCGTCCCTCGCGGCGGGCGCGGACGGTGTCGACGAGGTCGAGCTGCGGCTGGCCGCCCACCCCGGCGCCACCCCGCAGCCGGTGCACAAGGGCGCGTCGGGCGGTGAGCGCTCGCGCGTGATGCTCGCCCTCGAGGTCGCGCTGGCCGGCGCGGACCCGGTGCCGACCATGGTCTTCGACGAGGTCGACTCCGGCGTGGGCGGCCGGGCGGCGGTGGAGATCGGCCGCCGGCTGGCCCGCCTGGCGGCCCGGCACCAGGTGGTGGTCGTGACACACCTGCCGCAGGTCGCGGCGTACGCCGACCGGCACCTGCTCGTCGACAGGGCCCGGGCGGGCGACGGCCCGGCCCGCAGCCGCGTCCGCGCGCTGGACGAAGGTGAGCGGGTCGGCGAGCTGGCGCGGATGCTCGCGGGGCTGGACGAGACGGACACCGGCCGTGCGCACGCGGAGGAGCTGCTCGCGGCGGCGCGGGCGCACCGGGAGGCCGATCGGCGCAGCGACGATCGCGGGACGCCCGGGCGAGCGAGCCGGCGGAGCAGCCGCGGGTCGGCGCCGCTGCCGGCCTGAACTGCAGGGACCGAGGGGACCTGGACCCGCCCGTCATGGGGCTCGATGTTCACCGCGGTACGAACAGCGCGCGCCGGTCCGGATGGCGGTGTCGAGGTGAGCACCGGTCGACGGGACCCGGTCGCGGATGCGGGCGATCGCCGTGCGGATCGCCCGGGTGACGTTGAGGCGGGCGCGTTCGGTGTCGGAGCCGAGTCGCCTGGGACGCCCGCTCAGGCCCATGGCCGCCGTCAGCTCACGGATGAGGAAGTCCCGTTCGACGCGTAGCCGGCCGGCGCGTTCGGTGTCGTTCCAGCGCTCCGCCTCGGCCAGCTCGTCGTCGAGGTCGGCGAGCCGGCGCCGGTACATGCTTCGGGCCCGGGCATCGAGCAGCTCGTCCCCTCGTCCGCCGACGGCCGGCACCAGCCCTTGGGCCGGTAGGTCACCACCGGGGCGTCGCCGGACACGAGCACCGGCCGCGGCTCACCGGCGATCGCGGCGTGCAGAGCCGCGTACAGCACCGCGAGCTCGTCTTCGCGGCCCACGAACGTGCCGTCGGTCGTCTCCGCCTCCACAGGTCGTCCTCACCCTGCCGGTCGGTTCACCTAGCCTCGATTCCCGGTGCGGTAATTGAGTTGAGGTCGGGCTGTCGAGCGGGTTGATCATCGGGGGTGGGAAAGCGGCACTAGCCGGTCGCTGTAGGGGCGACGTGGTTACCGCCAGCCTTTTTGGCCCGGCGGTCGTATGCCGGATGGCTCCGGGCCGACCCTCGCGGAGCCCGCGGTTCGGTCTCGGTCGAGCAGTTGACTCGCGGGAACCGGGGAGTGGGACTGAGCTACTGGCTCCGGTGCCGAAGGTCGCGGAGCTGCTGGCGAAGGTCGCCAACGTTCCAGCGGTGGTGCCCGGACGGGAGCGTCACTGCTGGTGTGACAAGGCCCTGCTGTACGTAACGGGCAAGAGTCCGTCGCGAGATGCCCAGCTCAGACGCCGCTTGCGCGGTCGTCACCAGCTCCTGCTCGGGCACTCGCCGACGGTAGACAGCATGGGTGTCGCAGATCGACTTTTGCGACTCAGATGACCCGATAGACGCGACTGTCTCACTTGACCCTACGCTCGGCGGGTCAGGAACGAGGCGGAGCCCGGCGGTGCGGTCACACCAACCGGGCCCCTTGACCGCCCCAGGAGACGGCCCGATGCCAGACCGTACAGCGCAAGATCCCTTCACCACGTTCGCCGTTGAGCTGAGCTGCAACCTCCCGCTGATCACGACACTGCTCCGCGAGCACCCGCCCACCGGCGACTGCGTCACCCGGCCCGCAAATTCCGATCCCGGCCCCGTGCGGTGTGCGTAACGTCGCCACGTTCGCGCTGTCCATCCGAGCGAAGCGGGAGGAACGTTGATGACGGCACCCGGTGCTCTCGCTCGCCGTCGCGCCCGAGCCGCTCGACGAGCATGCGGCGACTTGGCCTAGGGGGCACGGCGACGACCTGCTCCTGCGGGCGCTCGTCGGGCTGCCGTCCCTGGCTCGCAGGACGGCGCCGACCTGCCCCGTCCGACTCGCGGGTGCGGCGGGCGGGGGCGGGGGGCGAGGCTGTACGCTGAAAACCCGTGCAGCAACGCGAAACGCGTCATCTGTTCGTCACGGGAGGCGTCGCCTCCTCCCTCGG
>JAEUJO010000101.1 GCA_016794615.1 Pseudonocardia sp.
GCGCTGCGCTGCCAGGCGCGCAACGGGCGTCCGGGGGGAGCGGCACCGGGTTCGGCCGGGTCCGGAACGGGCGACACGGCAAGCTGGGACACACATCTCCCGGAGGTCGGACGGCGGCGTACCAGGGTAACCGGACGTGCCCCGCGCGGCCCGCCCACACCCGCACGCGGCCCGCGGTGGGTGCCGGGATCGCAGCAAGGTGGCCATACTGCGATCCGGCTGGAGCGGGGCCACCCGGGATTGCAGCAAGGTGGCCATACTGCGATCCGGCTGGAGCGGCGCCACCCGGGATTGCAGCAAGGTGGCCATACTGCAATCCGGCTGGAGCGGCGCCACCCGGGATCGCAGCAAGGTGGCCATACTGCAATCCGGCTGGAGTGGGGCCACCATGCTGCGATCCCCGCCGCGCGCGTTGCGGTACGGCATCGTCCGGCGCGCCGCGGCCGTGTCCACGCGAGGCGCACCGCCAGGGTGGTCCATCCTGGGAGGCGCCATGACCGCCGCCGCCCCCGTCCCGCTGCCCCCGGACCCCGACCCACCGGCCCCGCGCCCGCGCGGGGCCCTCGCCCGCGTCGCCGGGCGCACGCTGGGCAAGTCGTGGGACGACGGGATCTTCTCGATGGCCGCGCAGGCCGCGTTCTGGCAGGCCCTGTCGCTGCCGCCGCTGTTCCTGGGTCTGCTGGGCTCACTCGGTTACGTCGGCGGGTGGTTCGGGCCCGAGACCGTCGACATCGTCGAGGGCAAGATCGTCGGGTTCGCCCACCGCGTGTTCACCCCCGAGGTGGTGGACCAGCTCATCGCCCCGACCGCCTCGAGCATCCTCACCCGCGGACGTGCCGACGTGGTCTCGGTCGGGTTCCTCATCGCCCTGTGGGCGGGGTCGTCGGCCATCGCGTCGGTGGTCGACTCGATCACGCAGGCGCACGGCCAGTACGGGGTGCGCCACCCGGTGTGGCAACGCCTGTTCTCGCTGCTGATCTACCTGTCCGCGCTGGTGGTCGCGGTGTTCACGCTGCCGCTGGTCGCGCTGGGCCCGAACCTGCTCCCGCGGCTGCTCCCCGAGGCCTGGCGCGTGGCGGCCGCCGCGGTCGTCGAGACGTTCTACTACCCCGGCGTCGGGATGCTCCTGGTGCTCGTGCTCACCACCGTCTACCGGGCAGCGCTGCCGCACAGCCCGCCGTGGCGGCGCCTGCTGCCGGGGGCGCTGCTGGCGATGCTGGTGTTCGTCGCCGCGGCGACGGGGCTGCGCGTCTATCTCGCCGTGCTGACGGCCACCGGCTACACCTACGGCGCGCTGGCCACCCCGGTCGCGTTCCTGCTGTTCGCGTTCCTCCTCGGGTTGTCGATCGTGCTCGGGGCACAGCTCAACAACGCCGTCCAGGAGGTCTGGCCCGTGCGACCGGTGCGCTCGCCGCTGCAGGTCGTGCGCCGCGCGCCGGTCACCCCGCTGCGCCGCGCGACGCGGACGGCGGGAGGACGCGTGCCCGCCCGCGGTTCGGGGCGAATGTGACGGGGGTCGAGACCCGGGCCACGCGCCGGGCCTTTGGCAATGCTTTGTGAGATCCGTCTATCAATTCTCCCGCTGACGCCGGCATCGGTCACCCTCAGCTCATGGTCCGGCCCTTTACCTCCCCACGCGCCGAGTGGCCCACCGTCACCGACGGGCTCGTGACCGTGCGCGGCCGCCGGCTGCACGTGCAGGTCCGACGCCCGCACTCGCCGGTCGGCCCGCCGCTACTGATGATCAACGGAATCGGCGCGGCGCTGCACCTGCTCGATCCGTTCGTCGACGCGCTACCCGCGGACCGCGAGGTGATCCGCCTCGACCCGCCCGGCGTCGGCGGCTCGCCCGCTGCGGCGCTCGGCTACCACCTGACGACCTTCGCGCCCGTCGTCGGCGACCTCCTCACCCAGCTCGGCCACAAACAGGTCGACGTGCTCGGCTACTCGTGGGGTGGCACGCTCGCCCAGCAGCTTGCCATCACCCGTCCCGCGCAGGTCCGCAGGCTCGTGCTCGTCGCGACGAGCACGGGGGTGCTCGCGGTGCCCCCGAGCCCGCGGGTGTTCTACCGGTTCCTCGTGTGGCCGTGGCCGCTGGATCCATGGGCCGGCCTGGCCGCCGCCGCCAAGCTGTACGGCGGCACGGTGCGCACCCAGCCGGAGCGCGCGGCCGCCACGTTGGGGGCGTTCACCGAGGGCCTGCACTGCAGCCGGCGTGGCTACGCCCATCAGCTCGCCGCGACCGTCGGCTGGACCAGCCTGCCCCTGCTCCGCCTGATCCGGGCGCGGACACTGGTGATCGCGGGTGAGGACGACCCGATGATCCCGAACGCCAACGCGGGGATCCTCCGGTGGGGGATCCGCGACGCCCGCGTGCACCGTCACCCCGGTGGGCACCTGGCGATCATCACCGAGGCGCCGGAACTGGCCGCCGTCACGACAGACTTCCTCGACGCGTCCTGAGACTGAGACTGAGCATCCCGTTCGGAATCGCCGCTGCGCTCCGCGACGACGTGATCCTCGGGCCACGCCCGGCTCACTCGTCGCCGGGAGGCATCGACTCGTAGATCTTCTTGCACTCCGGACAGACCGGGGACCCCGGCTTGGGCGAGCGCGTGACCGGGAAGGTCTCGCCGCACAGCGCCACGACCAAGTTCCCGAGCACGGCGCTCTCGGCGATCTTCGCCTTGAGCACGTAGTGGAACATCTTCGGGGTGTCGTCGCCGGTCGTGTCGGTGCCCTCGGGGCGGGTGTCGACGTCGGGCAGCACCTGGGTCGCCATGTCGTCCATGATGCCCCACGTGACCGGTCCCGTCCTCGCCCCCACGGTCGCCGCGGCGATCCGCACCGGCGCTCCCGTCGTCGCGCTGGAAAGCACCCTGCTCGCCCACGGGCTGCCCGCGCCGCGCAACCGGGAGGTGGCCGACGAGCTGGAGTCGGCCGTGCGCGACCGGGGCGCCGTGCCCGCGACCGTCGCGGTGCTCGACGGCGTCCCGCGGGTCGGGCTGACGCCGGCCGAGCTGGACCGGGTGTGCGGGGGCGGGCTGGTCAAGCTCTCGGTGCGCGACCTGGGCGCAGCGGTCGGCCTGCGCCGCGACGGCGCGACGACCGTGGCCGCGACCGCGGCACTCGCGGCGGCGGCCGGGATCGCGCTCTTCGCCACCGGAGGGCTCGGTGGGGTGCACCGTGGGGCGCGCGCGACCTGGGACGTCTCCGCCGACCTCGGCGCGCTGGCTCGCACCCCGGTGCTGACCGTGTGCTCGGGAGTGAAGTCGATCCTCGACGTCGCGGCGACGCTGGAGCTGCTGGAGACCCTGTCGGTCCCGGTGCTGGGCTACGGAACCGACGCGTTCCCCGGGTTCTACCGCCGCGACTCCGGGGCCGGGGTGCCGTGGCGGGTGGACGACCCGGCGGACGTGGCCGCGGTGTGGCGGGCGCACCGGGACCTCGGTGGCGGTGCGGGGATGGTGCTGGCCCAGCCGGTACCGGCTGCCGACGAACTCGACGCCGCACTGCACGACCGGCTGCTGGCCGAGGGGCTCGGGCTGGTCGCGGCGCACGGGATCGGCGGCAAGGACGTCACCCCGGCCCTGCTGGCGCACTTCCACGACGCCAGCGGCGGCGCGAGCCTCGCCGCGAACCTCGCGCTGGTGCGGGCGAACGCGGAGCTGGCCGCGCGGGTCGCGGTGGCGCTGGCGGGGTGAGCGCGGCAGCCTCGCGACCGGGCCGCACGCGCAGCGACCGACGGCCGCGGGTCGTGGTCGTCGGAGACCTCGCGGTGGACGTGCTGGCGACCACGGTGACGGCACCGGTCCCGGGCGCGGACATCCCGGCGCGGATCGTCACGGCCGCGGGGGGTGCCGGAGCCAACACCGCGGCCTGGCTGGCCGCAAGCGGGGTCGACGTCACACTGGTCGCCAGGGTCGGTGCCGACACCGCGGGCCGCGCCGCGGTGGCGGAGCTGGTGGCGTCCGGGGTGCGTCCGGTCGTGGCGGTCGACCCGGAGGCACCGACGGCCACCGTCGTCGTGCTGGTCGGGCCGGGCGGGGAGCGCACGATGCTGTCGGACCGTGGCGCGGCGGCCCGGCTCGCCGTGGCGGACCTGCCGCCGCTCGACGGTGTCGACCATCTCCACCTGTCGGGCTACGTGCTGGGTGCCGGGTCGCGCGCCGCCGGGCTCATGGCGCTGGCCGCGGCGCGCGGTGCCGGGGCGAGCACGTCGGTGGACCCGCAGGCCACCGGGTCCGCGGACGGGCTGCTCGCCCGCCTCGGCGGCGTCGACCTCCTGCTCCCCAACACAGCGGAGCTGGCGGCGCTGACCGGGTCGCCGGAGCCGGGGTCGGGCGCAGTACTGCTGAACGTGGCGCGCGCGGTGGTCATCACCGCCGGGGATGCGGGGGCGAGCTGGGTCGACCGCGGCGGCGTCCGGACCGCGCGCGCGGCCGCCGTCGACGTCGTCGACACCACGGGCGCGGGCGACGCCTTCAACGCCGGCCTGCTCGCGGCGTGGTTGGCCGGCGCCGGGCCGGACGCTGCGCTACGGGCCGGCTGCCTGGCGGGAGCAGTGGCGGTCAGCCTGCGCGGTGCACGTCCCCCCGTGCGGCACCGTGCGTGACGTCCTGCTCGTCGACCACCCCGCCGTCGACCACCCCGCCGTCGACCACCGGGCCGCCGAACCTCTCGTGCCGCGACTCGATCACCGGGTGCGGACGGGCCTCCAGCGACCGCCGGTCCGCTCGGAAGCGGTTCACGGTCTCGCTCTTGCGGGGCAGGCGGTCGTTCGCGATGAGCACCGCCATCCACGGCAGCGGGATCGAGATGACCAGGAGCGTCACCGCCAGCCAGGGGGTCTGGTAGAAGACCGCGGCCAGCACCATGCACGGCACCCGCATGCCCATCATCACGGCGTACCGGCGCTTGCGTACCTTGAACTCCTCCTCGTACGACCGCGCCGCGTCAGTGATGAGGACGGGGTCGGGGGGACTCGAGGTCGGACGGCGCTGAGGTTGGGACACAATTGCTCCTCGCCGGTGCGGAACCGCTCCGATATGCCCGGAGCGGTGCCCTGCACCTCGTCCGCCCATCGTGCCACCGCTGTGCAGCCACCGCGCGCCCACCATCCGCTGCGTGTCAGGGCCTGGCGGCCGCCTTCGCCGCCTGCTTGAACTCCCGGACGCGGGCGAGCGACGCCCCGTCGACGACGTCGGCGACCGAACGGAACGACCCCTCGTCGCCGTACGCCCCGGCAGCCTCACGCCAGCCCGGCGGCGTCACCCCGCGCTGCTTGCCCAGCAGCGCGACGAAGATCTGCGCCTTCTGCGCGCCGAACCCGGGGAGGGCCTTGAGGCGGCGGAGCAGGGTGGTGCCGTCCGGGGCATCGCGCCACAGCGCGGCGGCATCGCCGTCGTAGCGGTCGACGAGCAGCGTCGCGAGCGCCTGCACGCGCCCGGCCATCGCCGCCGGGTAGCGGTGCAGCGCCGGCGGCCCGGTGAAGACGGCGGCGAGCGCCTCGGGGTCGTGCTCGGCGAGCGCGCGGGCGTCGAGCCGGTCCACCCCGAGGCGCCGGGCCAGCCCGGCGGGCCCGGCGAAGGCCCGCTCCATCGGGAACTGCTGGTCGAGCAGCATCCCGATGAGCAGGGCGAGCGGGTCGCGGTCGAGCAGTGCGTCGGCGTCGGGGTCTTGCGCGAGCTGCAGCACGGCTCCTCCGATCGGCGGGTCGGCCCAGGGTAGCCGCGGGCGCGCAGGGGCCCGTCGGTGCAGGGTTGCCGGACCTCCCCTGACCCTCCGCGAGCACCCCCGGAGCCACCCGGTGGACGGCACGTCGGGGAGGATCGGGTGGTGCTGCCCGAGTTCTCCCCCGCCACCGCCGACGCGTTGCGCACCGCGCTGGACCGGGCCGGCTACCGCACCGACGGCGTGCGGGGGTTGCTCGGCCGGGAGGCGCACGCCGCGCTCGGCCGGGGCGAGCCCGAGCCGGCGTTCCGCGCCACCGCCGACGGAGGTCGGCTCGGCGTGCTGGTGCGGATGCTGCTGCTGGGGTCGGTCGAGCCGGACGCGGCCGTCGCTGCAGCCCTGGCCCCGCTGGCCCCGGCCGACGCCGCGGCGGCCGGGCTGCTGCGACCCGACCGCGGGGGTTGGGCCGCCGCCCTGGACCTGCGCCCGCACGGCGCGGACGACGGTGGCGAGTGGTGGGTGCTCTCCGATCTCGACGCCCGCCGCCAGGAGCGCGACCACGTCACCGGCGTCGGCGGCGCGTCCCTCACTCTCGCCTCCGCGACGCCCCGCACGCCCGTCGGCACGGTGCTCGATCTCGGCACCGGTTGCGGGGTCCAGGCGCTGCACGCCGCCCGGCACGCCCGTGCCGTCACCGCGACCGACGTCGCGCCACGCGCGCTCGCCATGGCGCGGGCGACGTTCGCGCTCAACGACCTGGACGTCGAGCTGCTGGACGGGCCCTGGCTGGCCCCGGTCGGCGGGCGCCGGTTCGACCTGATCGTCTCCAACCCGCCCTTCGTCCCCGGACCGGCCCGCGTCGACTACGTCTACCGCGACTCGGGACAGGCAGGCGACGACGCGCTCGCCGCTCTGGTCCGCGCGCTGCCGGCGCACCTCGAGCCGGGCGGCGTGGCGCAGCTGCTCGGGTCGTGGCTGCACGTGCGCGGAGAGGACTGGCCGGACCGCGTCCGGTCCTGGCTCCCGGACGGCGTCGACGCGTGGATCGTGCAGCGCGAGGTGACCGACCCGGCGCTGCATGTCGGCACCTGGCAGCGCGACGCCGGGCTCGACCTGCACTCCCCCGCGGCCCGCGCGCAGGCCGGGGCGTGGCTGGACTGGCTGGCGGCGCAGAAGGTCGAGGCGGTCGGCTTCGGGTTCCTGACCCTGCGCCGGATCGACCCGGAGCGCACGGAGGCGACGTCCACGGTCGTCGTCGAGGACCTGCCCGACGATCTCACCGACCCACTCGGCCCGGAGGTCGCGGGCTGGCTCGACCGCGTCGACTGGCTCCGCGCGCATGCGACGGACGACGCCCTGCTCGACGCCCGGCTGCGGCTCACCGACGGTGTGCTGCTCGAGCGGTACGCCACCGCCGGTGACGACGGCTGGGTCGAGGAGGGCACCGTGGTCGCCCGGGCGGAGGGGCCGCGGTGGCGGCACGAGGTGGACGAGCCGGCCGCCGCGCTGCTCGCGGGCTGCCGGGGCACGATGCCGCTGCGCGACGTCGTGGAGCTGCTGGCGTTCGCCCACGACCGGCCGGGTGACGCGCTGGTCGCCGCCGCGCTCCCTGCGGTGCGCGAGATGGTGCGGCACGGGCTGCTGGAGCCGATGCCGTGAGGCCGACCGTGGCTGCGAGCGCCGGATTACGGGCGTGAGGGCCGTCGTCGCCCGGGTCACCCGGGCCGCGGTGCATGTCGAGGGCGCGACCGTCGGGGAGATCGGCCCGGGTCTGCTGGTGCTGCTCGGCGTGCACCGCGACGATCCCGACGGGGCCGCCGCCGTCATGGCCCGCAAGCTGTACGAGCTGCGCATCCTCGACGGGGAGCGGTCGTGCGCGGACACGGGGGCGCCGCTTCTGGTGGTCAGCCAGTTCACGCTCTACGGCGACACGCGCAAGGGGCGGCGGCCGTCGTGGTCGGCGGCGGCACCGCCGGACCGGGCGCGGCCGCTGGTCGACGCGGTGGTCGACGCGCTGCGGGCTCGGGGCGCGGTGGTGGCGACCGGGGTGTTCGGCGCGGCGATGGCCGTGGAGTCGGTGAACGACGGCCCGTTCACGGTCTTGCTCGAGGTGCACGGCGGGTGAGACGTGGAACGGCCCCCCGCCCGGCAGATGCCGGACCGGGGGCCGGTGTGCCCGCGGAAGGGTCAGGCCTTGGTGGCGTTCCGCGCGGCCCGGGCGGTCGCAGCCGCCTTCTGGGTGGTCTCGGTCGCCTGCGCGGCCGCCTTCTCGGTGCCGTTCACGGCCTGGGCGGTGACGGTCTCGGTGGCCTTGGTGACCTGCTGCTGCACGGTCTCGCCGGCCTTCACCGACGCGGCGACGAACTCCGACGTGACACGCCGCTGGGTGGCCAGCACCTTCTCGGCGAAGTCGAAGTAGCCGTCCACGACGCTCTGCGGGTCGGGCAGCTGGGCGTGGCCCCCGGTCAGGTTGCCGGTGAAGCTCTGGACGGAGTCGGCCCACGTGCGCACGGCGGCCGTAACCGCTTCCTGGCTGCGCTTGGCGATGTCGACGAACTGGTCGGTAGGCGCGGTCATCGTCCACGTCCTTTCTGAATCGATGGGGTGTCGCTAACCAAGCTATGCATCGGCGTTAAGTATGTCAATCAGGGTGATTGTGACGCCGGTCCCAGCGCGAGGTGCGACACCCCGTTCGATCACTCGGGCTCGACGAAGCTGCGATACACGCCCAGCAGCGCCGCCCGCTGCTCCGGGGTGAGCCGGGGGTCGGTGCGGATGGCCTCCTCGGTCCCGTTGCCGGACGCCGCCTCGCGGGTACCCGACACCCAGCCCGCCTGCGCGAGCAGCTGCTCGGTCGACAGCTGCAGCGCGGCTGCGATCGAATGCAGCACCTTGAGCGAGGGCTGGTGCAGCCCGCGCTCGACCTGGCTGAGATAGGCGTTGGAGACACTGGTCATGGCGGCCATCTCGCGCAGCGAGAGATTGGCCAGCTGGCGCTGGGCCCGGATGAACTCTCCGAGCGCATTCATCTGAACCGTCCAACCCGACGGCGGGACGCCGTCCCGTGGCCCCACCCGCCCGACACCGCCGACTGCGACGGCGTCCCCCGGCACGGCCTGGTTGTCGACTGATCGTGCAGCGGTCATGAGTACATCATTCCGGTCCGAGGCCCCCCGTGGGTGCAGGTGTGCCCCGACTGACCATACGACGCAGCACAGAACGAGCGGGGGCGCCAACCGGACCACCTTGACGCACTGTCCGGATTGAGAACCTGCTGAGAGCCGCACCTCACCCGGGCGAACGTTCCACCGTCGAGGGAACGTTCCGCGGTGACGTCGCGTTGAAACCACCGAGAGCCCCGGCGAGAGTGCCCCGATCGCCTTCCGCCCGGGACCACGGGGGAGGAAACCAATGACCGTGCCGCAGACCGTTCCGGGTCGGCGCGCAGACACCGATGATACGCGCAACGAGGCCGTTGAGCTGGCCGCCGAAGATCTCGACGCCCAGAGCCCGGCTGCCGACCTCGTCCGTGTGTATCTCAATGGTATCGGAAAGACCGCCCTGCTGACCGCCGCGCAGGAGGTCGACCTCGCCAAGCGCATCGAGGCCGGCGTCTTCGCCAAGCACGTGCTGGACAGCGCGGCCGCCGAGGGTGTCGAGCTGGACCCGGCACACACCAAGGACCTGCGCCTCGTCGTCCGCGACGGCGAGCGCGCCCGCAACCACCTGCTGGAGGCCAACCTCCGGCTGGTCGTCTCGCTCGCGAAGCGCTACACGGGCCGCGGGATGCCGCTGCTGGACCTGATCCAGGAGGGCAACCTCGGCCTGATCCGTGCTGTCGAGAAGTTCGACTACACCAAGGGCTTCAAGTTCTCCACCTACGCGACGTGGTGGATCCGTCAGGCCATCACACGGGGCATGGCGGACCAGGCCCGGACGATCCGGCTGCCCGTGCACCTCGTCGAGCAGGTGAACAAGCTCGCCCGGATCAAGCGCGACATGCACCAGCGCCTCGGCCGCGAAGCCACCCACGAGGAGCTGGCCGAGGAGTCGGGTCTGCCCGCGGAGAAGATCGCGGACCTGCTCGACCACGCCCGGGACCCGGTGTCGCTGGACATGCCGGTCGGCGCCGAGGAGGAGGCCCCGCTCGGGGACTTCATCGAAGACGGCGAGGCGGCGGACGCCGAGACCACCGTGATCTCCCGCCTGTTGCACGACGACCTCCGCCGCGTCCTCGCGACGCTGGAGGACCGCGAGCAGCACGTCATCCGGCTGCGCTACGGCCTCGACGACGGCCAGCCGCGCACGCTGGACCAGATCGGCCGCCGCTTCGGGCTGTCCCGCGAGCGGGTGCGCCAGATCGAGCGCGAGACGATGGCCAAGCTGCGCATCGGGGAGCGGGCGGACCGCCTGCGCTCCTACGCGAGCTGATACTGCCCGACCACACCGGCGCCGTCCCCACGCGGGCGGCGCCGATGTCGTTCCCGGGTGAGGCGCCGGGCCGAACCGGATGTACCGAAAGCGGCGTTGGGTGCATTGAACGCACCGAAAGCCGCTTTCGGTACATCGCCTGCGGGCCCGCGGCGGTGCCGGGACGACACCGACCGCTGCCCGGCGCAGGGTGGCCAGGGCGGCCTAACCTCGGCATCATGACCGGTCCCACCAGCGCCCCCGCTGTGAGCCCCGAGGCCCTGCGGGACGTGCTCGGGCACTTCGCCACCGGCGTCGTCGTGGTCACCGCGCGGGAGCCGGGGGGGACGCTGCTCGGCTTCACGTGCCAGTCGTTCGCCTCGCTGTCGCTGGACCCCCCGCTGATCACCTTCGCGCCGGCGCGCAGCTCGAGGACCTGGCCGCGGATCCGGGACGTCGGCACGTTCTGCGTGAACGTTCTCGCCGCGGACCACCGCGACCTCAGCGCGGGGTTCGCCCGCTCCGGTATTGCCCTCGACAAGTTCTCGGGTGTCGACTGGTGCCCGGCCCCATCGGGAGCGCCGGTGATCGAGGGCGTCAGCGCCTGGGTCGACTGCACCTTGTGGGCCGAGTACGACGGCGGAGACCACACGATCGTCATCGGGCACGTGCACGATCTGGGCTCGGATCCCGCCACGCTGCCGCTGCTGTTCTATCGCGGCACCTACGGGATCAACGGCGGCTGAGCCCGCTGCTGCGGCGGGTCAGGTGGTGGGCTCCCACGACAGGCCGAGATGCGAGCGTTTGGGCCCCAGCGCCGCCGCGGCGTCCGCACTCACACGATGCCGGTCCGCGCCCGTCGAGGCGGTGGCCGCGGCCACCACCAGCCCCTCGACCAGCGGCCCCGGGCACAGGACCGTGCGGCCACGGGTCGCGGGGTCCGCACCGACGTCGTCGAGCAGGTCCAGGGCGAGCTCGGCCGAGAGCACCGCGCTGCCCAGGTCCATGAGGACGACGACGCCGGCGCCCCGATCCGACGTCGCGATCGCGGTGGCGATGGCGGCGGCGTCCGTGCCCGGCGTCGTCGCGTCGAGACCCGCGGCGACGGTGATGGGCACGTCGATGTCGCCGATCACCTCGGCCGCGAGCTCGGCCGCGGCGTTGCCGAGCGCCCTGCTGTGCGAGACCACGACGATGCCGACGTTCGGGTCGGGTGCGTTCATCCCAGACTCGCCGCGGCGGTGTTGACCAGCAGGGCTGTCGACGTCGCGCCCGGGTCGCGGTGGCCCGCGCTGCGCGCACCCAGATAGCTGGCCCGGCCCTTGCGGGCGACCAGCGGGATCGTCGCGTCCGATCCCCGGTCCGCGGCGGTCGCCGCGGCGTGCAGCGCGTCGCTCAGCCCGGCGCCGTCGGTCAGTGCGGCGTCCAGGGCGTCGACGGCGGGCGTCAGCGCGTCCACCATCGTCTTGTCGCCGAGCACGGCCTTCCCGCGGGCGACGACACCGTTGAGCCCTGCACGCAGCGCGGCCGCGAACGCCTGGGCGTCAAGCTCCGCGCGGTCCCCCGCCGAGGTCCCCATCCGCAGGAACAACGTGCCGTAGAGCGGCCCGCTGGCCCCACCGACCGTGCTGACCAGCGTCATGCCCACCGTCTTGAGCAGCGCGGCAGGTGCGACGTCCGGAGCGGCGTCGAGCTTGGCGACCACGGCGTTCATGCCCCGGCGCATGTTCGCCCCGTGGTCCGCGTCGCCGATCGCCGAGTCGAGCGCGGTCAGCTCGTCCGCGTTCTCCGATACCGCGTCCGCGAACGCGCGCAGCCAGCGGCCGAGCGCGGCCGATCCCACCGTCTCCCCCATCGTCCCCACCCCCCGGTCCTCACGCGCCCCAGCGCAGGCCGGGGGTGTTCACCGGAGCGTCCCACAGGTGCACCAACTCGTCGTCCATCTTGAGCAGGGTGACCGAGCAGCCGGCCATGTCCAGACTCGTGATGTAGGGCCCGACCAGCGAGCGCACCACTCGCACCCCGGCCTTCCGGAGGATCGCCGCCACCTCGCCGTACATGAGGTAGAGCTCCAGCAGCGGCGTGGCGCCCATGCCGTTGACGAACGCGAGCACGCCGTCGCCACCGGTGAAGTCGAGGTCCTTCAGGATCGGCTCGACGAGCATCTCCGCGACCTCGCGTGCGGGCGCGAGGGGGACGCGGCGGCGGCCCGGTTCGCCGTGGATGCCGATGCCGATCTCCATCTGGTCGTCCGGCAGGTCGAACGTCGGCTTGCCGGCGGCGGGGACGGTGCACGAGGTCAGTGCCATGCCCATGCTGCGCCCGTTCGCGTCGACCTTGCGGGCGACCTCGGCGACGGCCTTGAGATCGCGGCCCTCGTCCGCCGCCGCCCCGACGATCTTCTCGAGCAGGACCGTGACACCCACCCCGCGCCGCCCCGCGGTGTAGAGGCTGTCCTGCACTGCGACGTCGTCGTCGGTGACGACGGCCTCGACCTCGACGCCCTCCGCGGCGGCGAGCTCGGCGGCCATCTCGAAGTTCATCACGTCGCCGGTGTAGTTCTTCACGATGTGGAGGACGCCGGCGCCGCCGTCGACGCCCTGGGTCGCCGCGAGCATCTGGTCGGGGACCGGTGAGGTGAAGACCTCCCCCGCGCACGCCGCGTCGAGCATGCCCGGCCCGACGAAGCCGCCGTGCAGCGGCTCGTGTCCGGACCCACCGCCGGAGATCAGTCCGACCTTTCCCCGTACCGGCGCGTCACCGCGGAAGACGATCTTGTTCTGATGATCGACACGGAGCTGCGGGTGGGCGAGCTCCACCCCGCGTAACGCCTCGGTGACGACGTCGGCGGTGTCGTTGATCAGCTTCTTCATCGGAGCTCCCATCGGGGGCGGGGTCTTTCCGTAAGCTACGCCGCCGCGCCCCCGACGGGAACCAGTGATCGTGAACGGCGCGGGATCGGGCTCGCCGCCGTCGGTCGCCCCCTCCATCACCGCGGGCCGGGTCACGGACCTGGGCGCGGAGCGCGATGTCGCCACGTTCCGCGGCCGTACATTCGCCCTGCTCGGCGCCGCGCACGCCGCCGGGATCCGCCGTGTCGACGCCGCGCGGTCCTACGGGCGGGCCGAGGAGTTCCTGGCCGCGCGGCTCACCGCACTCCCTCGCTGCGCCCGTGGACCCGATCGGGTCCGCCACGAATATTCATCGGTCGTTGAAAAGTGCGTCGAGCGGCGCTAGCGTGAGGCAATGGCCACTGCAGAGCGCTCCGCCGCGACGTCCACCGTCGGCTCGCCACTGGTGCGCGACCTCGGGGAGCTGCGGGCCGCGGACCTGCCGTCGGTGGGCGGGAAGGCGGCGAACCTCGGCGAGCTGATCTCCGCGGGGCTGCCGGTGCCCGACGGGTTCTGCGTGACCACGGCCGCGTATGCCCACGCTGCGGCCGACGTCGACACCGCCGATCCGGTGCGAGCGCGCGAGCTGCTGCGCTCCGCGCCCCTGCCGGACGACCTCGCGACAGCCGTCGTCGCGGCCTACCGCCGCCTGTGCGCCCAGGACGGCGGCGGGGATCCGGACGCGCCGGTGGCGGTCCGGTCGTCGGCCACCGCCGAGGACCTGCCCACGGCCAGCTTCGCCGGCCAGCAGGACACCTACCTGAACGTCGTAGGGGTCGAGGCACTCCTCGACGCCGTGCGCCGCTGCTGGGCCTCGCTGTGGACGGACCGCGCCGTCGCCTACCGCGCCGACCTCGGGATCGACACCGCCGATGTGCGGCTCGCGGTGGTGGTTCAGCGGATGGTCGCCGCGGAGGTCGCCGGGGTGCTGTTCACCGCGGACCCGGTGAGCGGGCGGCGCACCCGCACGGTGCTCGACGCGAGCCCGGGGCTGGGCGAGGCCGTCGTGTCCGGGATGGTCAACCCGGATCACCTCGCGGTGGAGAACGGCCGGGTCGTCGACCGGCGGCTCGGCGACAAGGCGGTCGCGGTGCGCGCGATGCCCGGCGGAGGTACCGAACGGGTCGAGCTCCGGGCGCATGAGGCCACCGCCGCGGACGGACCCGACGCGTGCGTCACCGACGCGCAGGCCGTCGCGCTCACCGTGCTCGGCAGGCGGGTCGAGGAGCACTTCGGCGTGCCCCAGGACATCGAGTGGGCCCTCGACGACGCCGGCACGATCTGGCTCACGCAGGCACGGCCGATCACCAGCCTCTATCCCGTGCCGCCGGCGCGCGACGGGGCGCTGCGTGCCTTCGTCTGCGTCAGCCTGGCCCAGGGGCTGACCCGGCCGATCACGCCGATCGGGCTGGCCGCCTTCGGGGTCGTCGGCGGCTCGATGGCACGGTTGTTCGACCTCCCCGGCCCGCACACGACCGACCTGGTGGCACCACCGCCTGCCCTCGTCGCGGTCGGCGACCGCGCGTTCGTCGACGTCACGGCCGTGCTGCGCAACCCGCTCGGGCGGGCCGTCGCGACCCGCGTCCTCGGCATCATGGAGGCACGCACCGGTGTGGTGCTGCGCGAGCTGATCGCCGAGCCCGCGTTCTCCCCGGTGCCCCGGGCTCGGCGGCGGGCGGTGCGCCGGGTCCTGCCGGCACTCCTGCGCCTCCGCGTGCCGCTGGTCGTGGTGCAGGCGATCGCCTCCCCCGCCGCCACCCGCCGCCGCGTCACCCGCATCGGCGCCCGTGCCGCCGCCGTTCCCGCCTGCCCGCCGGGCACCGCCCCGGCCGAGCGGGTGGATCACGCCACCGAGGTGCTCGCGACAGCCGTGGAGGTGTTCCCCCGCAGCGCACCGGCCTTCGCCGCCGGCTTCCTGATGCGGGCGGTCGCGCGCCGGCTGGCGGGGCCGGACCTGGACGACGTCACGATGGACACCGTGCTGCGCGCGTTGCCGCACAACGTGACGACGGAGATGGACCTGCGGCTCTGGGCGCTGGCGCAGCGGTTGCGCGCGGACCCGGCGTCGGCCGCCGCCCTGGGCGCCGGCGATGTACCGAACGCCGCTTTCGGTGCATCAGACGTACCGAACGCCGCTTTCGGTGCGTCAGACGTACCGAACGCCGCTTTGGGTGCGTCCCCGGCCGCGCCTGCCGCCGGGGACGACCACGTCGACCTCGCTGCCCTCGCCGTGCGATACCACGCCGGTGACCTTCCCGCCGTCCTGCAGGACGGGCTCGCCGCGTTCCTGCGCCGCTACGGCCACCGGGCCGTCGCCGAGATCGACCTCGGCATGCCCCGCTGGTCCGAGCAGCCCGAGCACGTACTCGGCGCGCTGGCCAACTACCTGAGGCTCGACGATCCGGACGCCGCACCCGACGTCCGCTTCTCCGCAGGCGAACGGGTGGCGGAGCAGGCGATCGCCGACGTCGTCGCCCGGGTCGGGCGGCGCTCCCGGTGGCGCGCGTCCGCCGTCGGGTTCGCCCTCGGCCGGGTGCGCGCCCTGGTCGGGCTCCGCGAGGCCCCCAAGGACCACCTCGTCCGGTTGATCGCGCTCGCCCGGGCCGAGCTGGCGGCCGTCGGCGTCGAGCTGGTCGCCCAAGGCCTGCTCGACGCGCCCGACGACGTCTTCTTCCTCGACCTCCGCGACGTCCGCGCCGCCGTCGCCGGCACCGATCAGCGCGCACGTGTCGCCGCACGTCGGGATGAGTACGCGCGGGAGCTGCGCCGCCGGCACGTGCCGCGGGTCCTGCTCTCCGACGGCACCGAGCCCGAGGCGCTCGCCCGGGCCGGCGCCCCGGACGACGGCGCGCTGGTCGGCACCCCCGCCTCCGCGGGCACGGTCACGGCGACGGCCCGTGTCGTCCTCGATCCCGTCAGGGCGCGGCTGGAGCCCGGCGAGATCCTCGTCGCGCCGTCCACCGACCCCGGCTGGACCCCGCTGTTCCTCACCGCGGGCGCGCTGGTGATGGAGATGGGCGGGGCCAACTCGCACGGCGCCGTCGTCGCCCGCGAGTACGGCATCCCGGCCGTAGTGGGCGTTCCGGAGGCCACCATCCGGATCACGACCGGCGCCCGGCTGACCGTCGACGGCGCCGAGGGCCGGGTCCACCTCGAGTGAGGGACACGGTCCTTGCAGGGCATCCGGGCGGCAGTCGACCGCCATCGGCCCGCTGCCCGAGCACGCCCCGGCCTGGGCGACGTCCCGAGATGCCCGTCGACACCGCACCGACGTGACACCGCACCGACGGACACCGACCCGACGGCCACCCGGGAGACCCGCCGGTTGCGCCCGGAGGATCAACCCGGTCCCGCTGAGCTGATCATCCGGCGCCGTCGACCGTCGATGCCGCCCGGAGGCGTGGAACCCGCGACACTTCGGCCGGAGGCGGGCCGATCCGCGCAGATGACACCATGTCGGGATGGACGCGGCGAAGCAGGACGAGACGGTCGTCCCGGAGAGCCCGGAGCCCGGCTGGTTGCACGGCGTCGAGCGGGACGCCTGGCTGAGCCTGATCGGGGTCATCATCCGGTTGCCCGCCGCCCTGGACACCCAGTTGCAGCGCGACGCGGGCCTGAGCCACTTCGAGTACATCGTCATGGTCAACCTGTCGAACGCCGACGGGCACGTGCTGCGGATGAGCCGGCTCGCGGCGCTGTGCCACTCGTCGCTGTCGCGGCTGTCGCACGTCGTCGCCCGCCTGGAGCGGCGCAGCTGGCTGCGGCGCGACCCGTGCCCGGACGACGGGCGCGCCACCCTGGCCACGCTGACCGACGAGGGCTTCGCCAAGCTCGCCTCCGCCGCTCCCGGGCACGTCGAGGCCGTCCGTGAGTACGTGATCGACGCCCTCGACCAGCAGCAGCTGCACCAGCTCACCGCCATCGGCGAGGCGATCCTGGGCCGCCTGGACGGCGACACTTCGCGCCGGTAGACGGCACAATGCCACTCGTGACGACCGCCCCGAGCATGCCTGCGGCCTTCCTCGGCCACGGAAACCCCATGAACGCTCTCGACGACAACCGCTACACGCGGGCGTGGCGGGCGTTCGGGCAGGCCGTGCCGAAACCGCGGGCGATCCTGGTGGTCTCGGCGCACTGGTACATCAACGCGACTGCGGTCACGGCCATGCAGCGCCCGCGCACGATCCACGACTTCTTCGGCTTCCCGCAGCGCCTCTTCGACATCTCCTACCCCGCGCCGGGGATGCCCGAGCTGGTGCAGGAGGTCTCCGACGCGGTCACCCCGACCTGGGTCGGCGCGGACGTCGACTCCTGGGGCATCGACCACGGCACGTGGTCCGTGCTCGTGCACGCCTTCCCCGACGCCGACATCCCCGTGGTACAGCTGAGCGTCAACGCCGAGAAACCGTTCGACCACCACCTCGGTCTCGGCGCGAAGCTGGCCCCGCTGCGCGACAGCGGCGTCCTCGTCGTCGCGAGCGGCAACATCGTCCACAACCTCGGCGGCATCGACCGCCGGCTCGCCCATGAGGGCTACGACTGGGCCCGCCGCTTCGACGACGACGCCCGCGAGCGGATGCTCGACGACCCGGCCTCCGTCGCCGGGCTCGACGCGCACCGCGATTTCGGGGCGGCCGTCCCGACCCCGGACCACTTCCTCCCGCTGCTCTACCTCGCCGGTCTGGCCGACGCCGGGCGGTCCGCGGGCGGGAGCACCGACGTGCTGGTCGACGGCTACGCCTACGGATCGTTGTCGATGACCGCCTACACGCTGGACCTGCGGTGCCCGATCGACGGCGACGGCCCGGGAGCAGCCGCGGAACTGCCCGCGGACGTCCCGCCGGACCACTCCAACATCTGATCACGCGCCGCCCCAGGATGAGGGCCTCCACCGCGACACGGTGCCGGGGGCGTTCACGCGGTTGGCCGGAACGCTAGGCGACCGCCACCCCGCCACCCCGCCGTGGGTCCGCTCCGCCGGTCAGCACGCCCGTCGCCCGATCGCACACCACCGCCTGGCAGCCGCCGAAGTAGAGGTTGGGCTCGCGGAACAGGGTCACGGGTAGTCCGGTGGCGGCCAGCCCGGCCGCCGGGATCCCGGGCTCGGCGAACAGCTCGTCCGGCGCGTAGTGCACGCGCGGCGCGTCGACGGCGTCCTGTGCGGCGAGGCCCCGGTCGACCACGTTGACGATCACCTGCAGCAGCGTGCTGCGGATCCGGTTGCTGCCCGCCGAGCCGACGACCAGCTGGGCCACGCCCTCGTGCAGCACCACCGTCGGGGCCATCATCGACGGCAGCCGGCGCCCCGGCGGTTCCACGTGGAACCCCAGCGGCGACAGGTCCTCTTCCCCGAGCACGTTGTTCAGGTGGACGCCCGTGCCCGGCACGACGACGCCCGAGCCCTCACCGTTCGAGGTCGTCACGGCGCATGCCCAGCCGTCGGCGTCGAGCACCGAGACATGCGTGGTCGACCCCAGCCTGTTCGCGATCGCGCACGCCGCGTCCCCCAGCCCCGCGTCGCCCGATCCGGCATCGCTCAGCCCGGCGAGGAACTCCGGGGTGCGCTCGCGCTCCGCCGTCACCATCGCGGCCACCAGCGCAGGGATGTCGGGCGGTCGCAGGGCGGAACCCAATTCGGCCAGCGCCCGCCCCACCAGCACGCCGCCCGCGCTCGGCGGCGGGTTCGTGCACACCACCGTGTCGCGGTACGGGACGTGGATCGGATCGCGCCGCACGACCTCGTAGGCCGCGAGATCGGCGGCACCGAGCAACCCGCCCTGAGCGCGCACCTCCTCGACGACGGCGGCGGCGACGTCACCGGTGTAGAAGTGCGCCGCCCCCTCGGCGCCGAAGCGCTCCAGGGCATCCGCCAGCTCGGGGTCGGTGACCAGGTCGCCGGTCCGTGGCGGTGCCCCGCCCGGCAGGTACCGGGCCCGGCCCGCCGCCGTGCCGGCGTTGATCTCGGCGAGCAGGTCGTAGAGGTACTCCTGCATGGGCGTGACCCGGACCCCGGCCCGGGCCAGCCGCACCGCGGGGCCGGTGAGCTCGGCCAGCGGCGCCCGCCCGAACCCGGCGACGGCCGCGGCCAGCCCGGCCGGGGTGCCGTAGGTGCCGCAGGAGGCGGCCCCCGCGTGGAAGACCTGGGTGGCGTCGCCGAAGTCGACCGTCACCGCGCGCAGCGGAGCCCGGTCGTTCAGGCCGCGGCCCCGACCGGGGGTCTCGATGAAGAAGTCGAGCAGCACCGCCTCCCCGCCGGGCGGCACGACGAGCAGGTAACCGCCGGATCCGAGTCCGGTGAGCAGGGGTTCGGCGACGAACGAGGTGAGCACAGCCGCCACCGCGGCGTCGACGGCGTTGCCGCCGGCCCGCAGCACGGCGGCACCCGCGGCCGCGGACTCCGGATGCCCCGCGGCCACCACGCCCCGTCCCGTCACGGTCCGCTCCTCTCCGTGCGCCGCCGGTGGCGCGCCGGGAATCTAGCCGACCGGCGCGAGCCGGCGGCGCGGCAGGTCACCGGGTGTTCGCCAGGATGCCCCACCGTTCACGGCGGGGAGCCCTCCCGGGTGACCGGGAGAATCCCCGTCCTCCAGGGCGGGGAGTAGTCACACGACGGAGAAGCCGGGCGGAAGCGCGGTCCGCCCGGTGAGCGCCGCCAGCACCGCCGCGCCGCTCCCGAGCTCCACCGCGGTCCGGGCCGCCAGCGCCGTCGCCTCGGCGAGCACCGCGGGGGGAAACGTGATGGGCAGGCCGGTCGCGGCGGCGATGTCCGCGCCGTGCACGGCCAGTTCGAAGGTCCGCGTGGGCAGGTAGGCGATCAGGCGCATGCCCCCGACGATGGTCGTCAGCAGATCGTCGTCGGTCGCGCTGTCCACGGCGGCGGTGGCGTCGACGAGCCACGCGCGGAACGCGGCGGCCGGCTCGTCGCCCAGCGCGGCACCGGCGGCACGGCCGCGTTCGGCGACGGCGGCCGAGTTCGCGCCGCCCGCGCTCGCGATTGCCGCGTAGTAGGCCTCGGGTGTGCCGACCTCCTCAGC
>JAEUJO010000128.1 GCA_016794615.1 Pseudonocardia sp.
GTACCGGGGAGCGGAGCCCGGACGGTTGTTGAGAAGGTAAGCCCATGACTCCGACGGTGCGTTCGGCGGCCGGGTCCGACATCGGGCGCCGCCGCGCCGTGAACCAGGACTCGGCGTACACCAGCTCGCGTCTCCTCGCCGTCGCCGACGGGATGGGCGGGCACGCCCATGGCGAGATCGCCAGCGCCGTGGCGATCAACGCGGTCGCCGAGGTCGACGCCTCGCTCGAGGGCGTCGACCTGCACGACGTCGACCTGCTCGGCGCACTCGGGACGGCGATGGACACCGCCGCGCGGCGGCTCACCGACGTCGCCGACTCCGACCCTGCACTGCGTGGGACGGGCACGACACTGGTCGCGCTGCTGGTCGACGGCACCCGCATCGGCGTGGGGCACATCGGCGACTCCCGTGCCTACCTCCTGCGCGACGGCGAGCTCCAGCAGATCACCCACGACCACACGCTGGTCCAGAGCCTGATCGACGAGGGCAGGCTCACCCCGGACGAGGCCGTCGGCCATCCGCGCCGCTCAGTGCTCGTCCGCACCCTGCAGGAGGGCAGCCCGGCCGAACCCGACCTGTTCAGCGTGGAGGGTCGCGTCGGTGACCGGTTCCTCGTCTGCTCGGACGGGGTGACGGTGGTGCTGGACGACGACGAGATCCACGAGGTGCTCGCGGACGTCGTCGAGCCCGCGGACGCGGTCGACCGCCTCATCGCGCTCGCGAACGAGGGAGGCGGTCCGGACAACATCACGTGCGTGGTCGCCGACGTCGTCGTCGACGGCGTCGCGTCGGACGCGGGCGGGTTCCTCTTCGGCGCGGCAGCCGAGGCGTCGACCACGTCCTGACCCGGCCTAGCCTGGACCCATGGTGCAGACGACGGCCCCACCCGGCTCCCCCCGTCGGCTCGGTCCGGTCGGTGTCCTCGGGCTCGTGTGCGCGGGCGCAGGGATCGCCGCGCTGGTCGCGGTGGTGCTGACGACAGTGGTCGCCGGGCCGGTGGATGTGGTGCCCGGGTTGTCGACCCCGGACCGCATCACCACGCTGGGGCTGCCCGCGGTGCGCGTGGTCGCCGAGATCGCGATGGCGGTCGCCGTCGGTGCGCTGCTGCTCGCCGCGTTCCTCGTTCCGCCGCAACCTTCGGGCTATCTGGACGTCGCCGGCTACCGCGCCGTCCGCGCCGCCGCGTCCGCCGCTCTCGTGTGGGCCCTCGCCGCAGCCCTGATGGTGCCGCTGACCGTGGCCGACTCGGTGGGCAGGCCGCTGGGCGACGTCCTGGACGTCGGCTTGCTCGCCCAGACCGTTCCCCGGCTGAGCACGGCGACGGCCTGGCTGGTGACGGCCCTCATCGCCCTCCTGGTGCTCGCCGCGTGCCGAACCGTGCTCGGGTGGGGGTGGACGGTCGTCACCTTCGGTCTCTGCCTGCTCGGACCGCTGCCCGTCGCGCTGACGGGTCACTCCGCGACCGGCGGAGCGCACGACGTCGCCAGCGACAGCCTGGTACTGCACGTGGTCGCCGCCTGCCTGTGGGTCGGCGGGCTGGTCGCGGTACTCGCCACGGCGGTCGCACGCGGACCTGATCGGACGACCGCCCTGGCGACGGCGGTCCCGCGCTACTCGCGCGTGGCCCTGGTCTGCTGGGGCGCACTCGGGCTCACCGGGGTGGTGAACGCGCTGCTCCGGGTCGGGCCCGCCGACCTGTTCACCACGGGGTACGGCGCCCTGGTGGTGGCCAAGACCGTGGCGCTGATCACGCTCGGCACGTTCGGGTGGGCACACCGCAGACGGACGGTCGACCGCGCCGCTGCGGGTGCCCCGCGGGCGCTGGTGCGTCTGGGCGTCGTCGAGGTCGTCCTCATGCTCGCGACGATCGGCCTGGCGGTGGCATTGGGCCGCAGCGCACCGCCTGCGACGGCCGCCGGGCCGCCGTCCCGCACCGAGGTACTGATCGGCTACGACCTGGTGGACCCGCCGACGGCCATGCGGCTCCTCCTGGACTGGCGGTTCAACCTGATCTTCGGTACGGCGGCGCTCGTGCTGGCCGCTGTGTACCTGGCCGGGGTCCGACGGCTGCGGCGCCGCGGCGACACCTGGGCTCCCGGCCGGACCGTCGCCTGGCTGTGCGGATGCGCCGCACTGCTCTTCGCCACCAGCTCCGGGATCGGGCGATACGGCCCCGCGATGTTCAGCGTGCACATGGCCGAACACATGATCCTCTCGATGCTGGTGCCGGTCCTGCTGGTGATGGGCGGCCCGGTGACACTCGCACTGCGGGCGCTGCCGCCCGCGGGCCGGGCCGGCCCGCCGGGTCCGCGCGAGTGGCTGTTGGCCGGCGTGCACTCCCCGTGGGCGCGGTTCTTCACCCACCCGCTGGTGGCGCTGCCGGTGTTCGTCGGCAGCTACTACGGCCTGTACTTCTCGGGGTTGTTCGCCGCCGCGCTGCCGGTGCACGCCGCGCACGTGGCCATGAACCTGCACTTCCTGGTCACCGGGCTGCTGTTCTTCTGGCCGCTGATCGGCATCGACCCGGCTCCCCGCCGGATCCCCCCGGCCGCACGGCTCGGGGTCGTGTTCGCCTCGGTGCCGTTCCACGCCTTCTTCGGGGTGGCGCTCATGAGTGCGGGCACCGTGATCGGCGCCGCCTTCTACCGCGCGCTGGCCCTTCCCTGGGTGACGGACCCGCTGCGCGACCAGAAGTTCGGTGGGGGGCTCGCCTGGGCCTCGGGAGAGCTTCCGCTGCTTCTCGTGGTGATCGTCCTGCTCGTGCAGTGGTCACGGCAGGACGAACGGTCGGCTCGTCGCGACGACCGCCGGGCGGACGCGGACGGTGATGCGGAGTTGGTGGCCTATAACGCGATGTTGCGCCGCCTGGCCACGGACGGACGGCCGTCCGGCGCGGACGACGAGGTGCGGTCGGGGTCACACGATGCCGTTCACCGCGACGACGGTGACGCGGTATCGCGGGCGGAGCGCTCGCTCGGCTCCTCGTGAGGGGCCGTCTGTGCTGATGACGGGCGTGCGGGCGAGCCCATCGCCGGTGCGGACCAGGGTGCGTGCGACGTGACCGTTCGTCGCACGCGGTCCCGTCCCTCATGGCCTTTCAGAGCACTTTCCCCAGGTCAGAGCGTTGCACGGGGGGCGATTTGACCACGGCGAACACGCTCGCGTAACTTGCTTCCTGTCAGCGAGACGCCGGACAGAACGAGCCCCTCGGGGAGCGGTCACCAGGCCCGCCGACCTTCCCTCCGGCCCCGCCGGGAACCGTGGTTCCCGGGTGTGGTTCAGGTTGGGAAACACAAGCCCCTGAACGCGGCTCACAGCCGTGTGACGGTGTGCGGGTGTCTTTTGAGAACTCAACAGTGTGTCGAGCTTGTTTGTTCGGACTGGTGGTGTTGTGCCAGTTTGATGTGGTTTCGGCGTGGGCGGGTTTTGTCCTGCTGGTCGAGGCTTTTTGGTTTAGGGCCAGTTTTTGTTGGAGAGTTTGATCCTGGCTCAGGACGAACGCTGGCGGCGTGCTTAACACATGCAAGTCGAGCGGTAAGGCCCTTTGGGGTACACGAGCGGCGAACGGGTGAGTAACACGTGGGTGACCTGCCCCTTACTCTGGGATAAGCCTGGGAAACTGGGTCTAATACCGGATATGACTCATGATCGCATGGTTGTGGGTGGAAAGATTTTTTGGTGGGGGATGGGCCCGCGGCCTATCAGCTTGTTGGTGGGGTGATGGCCTACCAAGGCGACGACGGGTAGCCGGCCTGAGAGGGCGACCGGCCACACTGGGACTGAGACACGGCCCAGACTCCTACGGGAGGCAGCAGTGGGGAATATTGCGCAATGGGCGGAAGCCTGACGCAGCGACGCCGCGTGGGGGATGACGGCCTTCGGGTTGTAAACCTCTTTCGGCCCCGACGAAGCGTTTGTGACGGTAGGGGTAGAAGAAGCACCGGCCAACTACGTGCCAGCAGCCGCGGTAACACGTAGGGTGCGAGCGTTGTCCGGAATTATTGGGCGTAAAGAGCTCGTAGGCGGTGTGTCGCGTCGGCCGTGAAAACCTGTAGCTTAACTGTGGGCTTGCGGTCGATACGGGCATCACTGGAGTTCGGCAGGGGAGACTGGAATTCCTGGTGTAGCGGTGAAATGCGCAGATATCAGGAGGAACACCGGTGGCGAAGGCGGGTCTCTGGGCCGATACTGACGCTGAGGAGCGAAAGCGTGGGGAGCGAACAGGATTAGATACCCTGGTAGTCCACGCCGTAAACGTTGGGCGCTAGGTGTGGGGGCCATTCCACGGTCTCTGTGCCGTAGCTAACGCATTAAGCGCCCCGCCTGGGGAGTACGGCCGCAAGGCTAAAACTCAAAGGAATTGACGGGGGCCCGCACAAGCGGCGGAGCATGTGGATTAATTCGATGCAACGCGAAGAA
>JAEUJO010000143.1 GCA_016794615.1 Pseudonocardia sp.
GGAGGGTGCTGAAGAACCGGGCCCCACGGCCGACTCGAACCCTCACGACACAGGTCACGCTTCAGCGTCGGCCGCGGCCGGCGGTTTTTCAGGATTCTTCTAGGGTGGCGCCGGCGGGTGAGCGCGGCCGCGGCACCGCGACCGGCACCGCGACCGGCACCGCGACCGACCCCGGTCCGGCACGTGTCCTCCACCGCACCTCCCGGCCCGGACGGGCGGCGGACGCGCGGCGTCCCTACTCTCGGAGAGGTGACCATCGCCCCGCTGCCGCCCGGGCTGCGCGTGCGGACCCGCCCGGTCGACGATCCCGGTGGGCTGCTCGACCTGTTCCCGGACGCGCACCCGCTGTGCTGGGTGCGCGCCGGGGAGGGGCTCGTGGGGTGGGGTGAGGTCGCCCGGTTCACCGCCACCGGTCCGGAGCGGTTCGCGGCGGCGGACGCGTGGTGGCGGTCGTTCGCGGCCGAGCTCGACGTGTGCGACGACGTGGCGGCCGAGGGCAGCGGACCGGTCGCGTTCACCAGTTTCACGTTCGCCGACAGCTCGCCGGGATCGGTCGTCGTCGTCCCGCGCGTGGTCGTCGGGCGCGCCGGGGACCGGGCGTGGATCACCGAGTTCACGGCGGGCGACAGGCCGTCGGTGCAGCCCGTGCGGCCGGTGCGGCGGACGGGCCGGCTCCGCTGGGCGGACGGCCGGCTGCCGGTCGAGGGCTACCGCGCTGCGGTCTGCACGGCCGTGGCCCGGATGCGGGCGGGCGAGCTGGAGAAGGCGGCGCTCGCGCACGACCTGCTGGCCGTCGCCGAGGCCCCCCTGGACCCGCGCTTCCTGCTCGGCGGGCTCGCGCGGCGCTACCCGTCGTGCTGGTCGTTCGCCGTGGACGGGTTGGTCGGCGCGACCCCCGAGCTGCTCGTGCGGCGCAGCGGCGCCACGGTCTCGTCCCGGGTGCTGGCGGGGACCGCGTGGTCGGAGTCGGTGCTCGCGCTCCCCGAGGCGGGGCCGGCGGACACGACCGCGGTGGACCGGGCGGAACTCGCGCGCCGGCTGCTGTCGTCGGAGAAGGACCGCTGGGAGCACGCGCTCGCCGTCGAGTCGCTCGCCGAGGCGCTGCGCCCGCTGTGCGCCGAGCTGGACGTGCCCGAGACGCCGGGGGTCCTCGCGCTGCACAACGTGTCGCACCTGGCCAGCGACGTGGAGGGCAAGCTGGACCGCGACGACCCCGCGACGCTGCTGCGCCTGGCCGCCGCGGTGCACCCGACCGCCGCGGTGGGCGGTACCCCCCGCGACGCCGCCGTCGCGCTGATCGCCGAGCTGGAGGGCATGGACCGCGGGCGCTACGCGGGTCCGGTGGGCTGGATGGACTCCGACGGAAACGGCGAGCTCGGGCTCGCCCTGCGCTGCGCCCAGCTCGACGGCCCGGTGGCCCGGCTGTTCGCGGGCTGCGGTGTGGTGGCCGACTCGGACCCGGACACCGAGGTCCGCGAGGCGGCGGCGAAGCTGCTTCCGGTGCGCGAGGCGCTGGCGGGCGACCTCCCGGCCTGACCTGCGGCGAGTCGCGCGAGTCGGCACTGTCGCCTGCGCGGGCCGGCACCGTCGTCAGCGTCCCGCCGTCCGTCGGCACCGCCCGCCGGAGCGTCCCGCCTACAGGGCGGCGGCAACGGCGGTGCGGACGGCCGCGTGGCCGGCGCGGAGAGCGGCACGGTCGGCGGGGATCTCCACCAGCCGGATGCCGCGCGCGGGTTCGAGCGCCCCCGGTAGGTCCGACAGGTCGTCGAGGCGGACGTGCGCGAGGCCCGTCGCCGCCGCGAGTGCGGCCAGGTCGACGGTGTGCGGCGTGCCGAACACCCGCTCGAATGCCCCCGCGTGCTCCGGGGCACCCTGTTCGAGCAGGCCGAAGATCCCGCCGCCGCCGTCGTTGAGGACCACCACCGTGAGATCGGGACGCGGCTCGTCCGGGCCGATCACGAGGCCGGTGGTGTCGTGCAGCAGGGTGAGGTCACCGAGCAGCGCGTAGGCCGGCCCCTCGTGGGCCAGCGCGGCGCCGATCGCGGTCGACACCGTTCCGTCGATCCCGGCGACGCCCCGGTTGGCCAGCACGGTGACGTCCCCGCGCGGGACCGCGGCCAGGGACACGTCGCGGACGGGGTTCGACGAGCCGACGACGAGCAGCGCGCCGCCGGGCAGCGCGTCCACCAGCGCGCGGGCCAGCCGCAGGCCGCCGGGGGCGGCCGGATCGTCCAGCGCGTCGTCGAGCGCCTTCCCGGCAGCGGCGTCGGCGTCGAGCCACCGCGCCGTCCAGCCCGACGGCGGAGCCCACCGGGGTGCCGCGCCGACCGCGCGGACGGTGCCGACGACGTCGGTCCAGCTTGCCCCGTCCGGGTCGGCGAGGGCGTACACGACGACCCGAGGGTCGGCGAGCAGCCGCTGGGCGGGCCGGTGCAGGGTCGGCCGGCCAGCGACCACGACCTGCGCGGGGAGCAGGCCGTCCGGGACCGCGCCGAGAAGCCACGGCCCGGCGCGCAGCCCCGCGTCCCACACCCCCGAGGCCGGCTCGGCGACGACCGGCAGCCCCCAGCCGCGGACCTCCGCCGGTGCCCGCGCACCGGCGATCACGAGCGTGGACGCCGTGGGATCGAGCGGCAGCGGGGCGGCCTGCACGCGCACGCGGCTCACCGCGGTCCACGGCTCACCACCTGGCCGCCCGGCCGGAGCCGTTCCCCCGTCGGGCACCAGCGGTTCGGCGAACGGCAGGTTGACGTGCACCGGGCCGGGAGGTGGGCCGAGCGCCGCGGCCACCGCCCGCCCGACGGCCGCGCGCCACGGCCCGTTCTCCCGCTGCGGGTCGACGGCCGGCGCTCCCGCGACGGCGAGCCGCACCGCGTCGCCGAAGATCCCGGGCTGGACGACGGTCTGGTTCGCGCCCGTGCCGATGAGCTGCGGGGGCCGGTCGGCGGTGAGGACGAGCAGCGCAACGCCGGCGTGCGAGGCCTCCAGCACCGCCGGGTGCAGGTTCGCCACGGCCGTGCCCGACGTCGTCGCCACGGGCACCGGCCGGCCCGACCGCAGCGCCAGCCCGAGCGCGAGGAAGCCGGCGGTGCGCTCGTCGATCCGCACGTGCAGGCGCAGCCGGCCGGCGGCGTCCGCGGCGTGCAGCGCGAACGCGAGCGGGGCGCTGCGGGACCCCGGGCACAGCACGGCGTCGGTGACCCCGCAGCGCACGAGCTCGTCGACGATCACGTGTGCGTGCGCCGTCGAGGGGTTCACCGTGCCGAGGTTAGGCGGGTCCCGCCGGCTCGCCCGGACGGACCCGGCCGATCCCGGCGGGCGGGCCGGTCAGCCGAAGGTGTCGGGGTTCGGGCCGAGGCGGCCGGCGGCGCCGCGGTCGAGGGCGCTGATCTCCTGCATGTCGTCGCCCGCGAGCTCGAAGTCGAAGACGTCGATGTTCTCCCGCATGCGCTGCGGGTGCATCGACTTGGGAAACACGATGTTGCCCAGCTGTACGTGCCAGCGCAGCACCACTTGGGCCGCCGACCTGCCGTGCTTGCGCGCGAGCCCGGCGAGCACGGGGTCGTCGAGCAGGCCCTTGCCCTGGCCGATCGGGCTCCACGCCTCGGTCGCGATGCCGTGCCCGGCGTGGTAGGCGCGCAGCCCGGCCTGGGCGAACCGCGGGTGCAGCTCCACCTGGTTGACCGCCGGCACCGTCCCGGTCTCCTGCGCCAGCCGCCCGAGGTGCTCGACGGTGAAGTTCGAGACACCGATCGACCGCGTCCTGCCCTCGGCCAGCGCCTTCTCGAGGCCACGCCAGGTGTCGACGTAGCGGTCGTCCCGCGGGCGCGGCCAGTGGATCAGGTAGAGGTCGACGTGGTCGGTGCCCAGCTTCTGCAGGCTCACCTCGAGCCGCCGGAGCGCGGCGTCGAAGCCATGACCGTCGTTGTCGAGCTTGGTGGTGAGGAACACCTCGTCGCGCGACAGCCCGGACTCGGCCAGCGCCCGGCCGACACCCTCCTCGTTGCCGTACATCTGCGCGGTGTCGATGTGCCGGTAGCCGGCCGCGAAGGCCGAGCGCACCGTCTCCGCCGTCTCCCGCGGCGGCACCTTGAACACCCCGAAACCGAGCTGGGGGATGTGCACGCCGTTGTTGAGCCGGATCGTCGGAACCTGGGTCATGCGGTCGGTCTACCCGACCGGGCGCGCTCCCATCCCGGTACGGTCACCACCGAGATGAGTGCGACCTTGCAGGCCGTCGGCCTGACCGCCGGCCACGGCGCCCGCGTCCTGTTCTCCGGGCTCGACCTCGTCCTCGCCCCCGGCGACGTCGTCGGGCTGGTCGGGGCGAACGGCGCCGGCAAGTCCACGCTGCTGCGCATCCTCGCCGGGGAGACCGCGCCCGAGGAGGGCGGCGTCGTGCTCAGCCCGCCGACCGCCACCGTCGGGTACCTGCCGCAGGAACCCGACCGGCGGCCCGGGGAGACCGTGGCCGCGTTCCTCGCCCGCCGGACCGGCGTCGCGCAGGCCCAGGCCGAGATGGACGCCGCCGCCGAGGCGCTGGGCTCCGGTGCACCCGGTGCGGACGACGCCTACGCCGCCGCACTCGACCGCTGGCTCGCCCTGGGCGGCGCAGACCTCGACGAACGTGCGGGAGCCGTCGCGGACGACGTCGGGCTCGGCATCTCGATCCGGCGCGGGGCAGCCGCCGCACGCGGAGCGCGGGGTGGACGCGTCGTGGCCGGGTCGGCCACCGCACTCGATACGCCCATGACGGCGTTGTCCGGCGGCCAGGCCGCCCGCGCCGGCCTCGCGGCGCTGCTGCTGTCGCGCTACGACGTCCTCCTGCTCGACGAGCCCACCAACGACCTCGACCTCGACGGGCTGGAGCACCTCGAACGGTTCGTCACCGGGCTCCGCTCCCCCGCAGTGATCGTCAGCCACGACCGGGAGTTCCTCGCGCGGACCGTCAACCGGGTCGTCGAGCTGGACCTCGCGCAGCAGCAGGTCGGGGTCTACGAGGGCGGGTACGACAGCTACCTCGCCGAGCGGGCGGTGGCCCGCCGCCACGCGCGGGAGGCCTACGAGGAGTACGACGAGAAGCTCGGGGCGCTCAAGGAGCGCGCCGTGATGCAGCGCAACTGGATGGCCCAGGGCGTGCGCAACGCCCGTCGCAAGGCGACCGACCCGGACAAGCACGTCGCGGCCTTCCGCAAGCAGACCAGCGAAAAGCAGGCCGCCAAGGCGCGCCAGACGGAGCGGGCGATCGAGCGGCTCGACGTCGTCGAGGAGCCGCGGAAGGAGTGGGAGCTGCGGATGACGATCGCCGCGGCACCCCGCTCGGGTACGGTCGTGGCGTCGCTGTCCGGCGCGGTGGTGCGCCGCGGGTCGTTCACGCTCGGGCCGATCGACGCCCGTGTCGATTGGGCGGACCGGGTCGTGATCACCGGGGTGAACGGGTCGGGCAAGTCGACGCTGCTGGGCGCGCTGCTCGGGCGCCTCCCGCTGGACGAGGGCAGCGGCGGGCTGGGCTCGTCCGTGCAGGTCGGCGAGATCGACCAGGCCCGTGGGCTGTTCCTCGGGCCCGAACCGTTGGTACGGGCGTTCCGCGACGCGGTGTCGGACCGTCCGGGCAGCGACTGGTCGGAGAGCGGCGTCCGGACGCTGCTGGCGAAGTTCGGGCTGACCAGCGAGCACGTGCCCCGGCCGGCGGCCTCGCTCTCGCCGGGCGAGCGGACGCGGGCGGCGCTGGCGCTGCTGCAGGCCCGCGAGGTGAACCTGCTGGTGCTCGATGAGCCGACCAACCACCTCGACCTGCCCGCGATCGAGCAGCTGGAACAGGCGCTCGACGCGTTCCCCGGCACGGTGCTGCTGGTGACGCACGACCGCCGGATGCTCGAGAGCGTGCACAGCACGCGGCGCTGGGTGGTCGAGGAGGGCCGGCTTCGCGAGGAGTAGGCAGGCGACGTCCGGTGTCCCCCGTCGACATCAGCCGTTGCCGAAGCTCAGACTGTCCACCTTGATCGCGATGTGGGTGGGGACCGCGGCCAGCCGGGATGCGCTCGCCTGCCGGTCGGGGCAGAAGAAGATCTCCGAGGGGAACCGCGAGTCGTGCGGGTACACTTCTCCGCTCAGGCTGACGATCTGACCGGGCAGCACGGTGTAGGGGCTCTCGGACGGCGTCAGGATCTGGATCCAGGCCGTACGGCCGTCCCGCTCCACCCAGAAGCCCTCGTCGGCGTCCACGGACGTGACCCGCAGGCCGAACGCGTTGACGCGCCGTCCCACGTAGTTCGTCATCGGTTCGGGCATCTCCTGTGGCCACACCAGAACGGGCTCGGCCTGCGCCGCGGCGTCGCCTGTGCCCACCGACGAGGTCGTGCCGAAGCTGCTGAGCGCCGTGCCGGAGTGGGCGTGGCCGAGCAGGGCCCAGCCGAACCCGATCGCGAGCAACACCACGAGCACGAAGCCCAGCGGTGTGCCGGTACTGCGATCCACGTGTCCTCCCGCGTGCCCGGGCGGGTGCACTCACTCTGCTGAATAGCCGATACGTGTGGTGCTGAACCACTCGCCGTCGCACGGGGCAATTAGTGTGCCGGTCCGTGTCCCCGACAGCGCAGCCCGAGCAGCCGTCCGCCCTCTTCGACCCCGACGCGTGGGTTCCCGTCGCCGGCTTCGACGACCTCGTCGACATCACCTACCACCGCGCCGTCGACACCGGTGCGGTGCGGATCGCGTTCGACCGGCCCGAGGTGCGCAACGCCTTCCGCCCGCACACCGTCGACGAGTTGTACCGCGCCCTCGACCACGCACGGCAGACCCCGGACGTGGGGTGCGTCCTGCTCACCGGCAACGGGCCGGCGCCCCGGGACGGGGGCTGGGCCTTCTGCTCGGGCGGGGACCAGCGGATCCGCGGCCGGAGCGGCTACCAGTACGCCAGCGGGGAGACCGCGGACACGGTCGACGCCGCGCGGTCCGGCCGGCTGCACATCCTGGAGTGCCAGCGGCTGATCCGGTTCATGCCGAAGGTGGTGATCGCCGTCGTCCCCGGGTGGGCGGCCGGGGGCGGTCATTCGCTGCACGTCACCTGCGACCTGACGTTGGCCAGCGCCGAGCACGCGCGCTTCAAGCAGACCGACGCGGACGTCGGCAGCTTCGACGGTGGCTACGGCTCGGCCTACCTCGCCCGGCAGGTCGGCCAGAAGTTCGCCCGCGAGATCTTCCTCCTCGGGCGCACCTACACCGCGGAGCAGGCGCACCGCATGGGGATGGTGAACGAGGTGGTGCCGCACGCGGACCTGGAGCGGGTCGCGCTGGAGTGGGCGCGCGAGGTCAACGGCAAGTCCCCGACGGCGCAGCGGATGCTCAAGTATGCGTTCAACCTGCTCGACGACGGGCTGGTCGGCCAGCAGCTGTTCGCCGGCGAGGCGACGCGGCTGGCCTACCTGACCGACGAGGCGGTGGAGGGCCG
>JAEUJO010000147.1 GCA_016794615.1 Pseudonocardia sp.
CCGCCCGCCGCGCGTCGGGACGGCCGAGGCCCGCACCGCGCTGTCGGTGATCCTCGCGATGTACGAGTCGGCGGCATCGGGCCGGCCGGTCACGCTGGAGGGCGACCCCCGATGACCGGCCTCAGCGGCCCGCGCCCGGCCAGAAGCAAGGGCGGGGTGCGGCAGCACGAGCGATCACCGCGTTGATCGCGAGTTGGGTGACATGAGCTGCACCGGTGCAGCTCATGTCACCCAACCGGCGATCAGACCTCGGTGTCGTACGGATGTCGGCCGCCCCCAGAACGCCCAGCGCGACCGGCCCCGGCGGCTCGTCCGGGCGACGCTTCACCAGCCGCCGGACCCCGTCGACGGCCGGATCCTTGACGAGGTCCTCCGCCGAGGTCCTTCGCGATCCCCGACCCCAGCCGGGTGTCGCGCTCGTCCTCGCCCAGCGCGGCGGCGGGGTCGGCGCAGTACTCCTGACTCCTGCGCGGTACTCCTTACTCCTGCGCGGTCTCGTCGAGGACGGCCGGCGCGTCCGGGGCCACGCGCACGAGCGCCAGGGCGATCAGCTCCACGACGAGGGCCCGCTCGCCCTCGGTGTGGAGGGCCGGCGGTTCGCTGCGTGCCACTCGACCATCCACCGGCCGGAGCACCACGCGGACCTGCGTACGAGTGCGCGGACGGGCCGTCGCGCACCGGCGCCGTCGCCCGCCTCCGGCTGGACACCGACCTGACCGTGGCCCACGACGACGGCCGCGTCGAGACCTTCCACCCGGCCACCGCGGCATCGGGAGACCGGGCCTACTGGGGAGCCTCGCACGGGCTGCTGATCGACGACTTCTACCGGCACGTCCGCGCAGGGAAGCACTTCTGGATCGACGCGCCCGCCGCCCTGGAGACCCTCCGGGTGATCCAGGCCGCGTACGACCAGAGTCCGAGGTGAGTGGGCGTTGCACGGTCGGTGCGTCCACGCCACGCGGAGTGGCCGTTCCGGCCGGCCGGGCACGGGAGTGGCCGTTCCGGGCCTGCCGGGCTTCCTCGACCGGCCGCGTCACACCCCCTGCCGCGCCGTCGCACACCGCCTCGGACCGTCGCATCTGTTGCGGACGGTGCGACGGTCGCTGTCGCTGTGTGACGGCACGGCAGGGGTGTACAGCGGAACCACGGTCGACGGCTTGACGTCGCGGGATGCGCCGGCAGCGCAGCGAGGCCTGCGGCGACCGCCCGAGTTCGAGCCGATCACGTCACGCCATTCGGTCCAGGCGTAGTGCGAGGCTGGGACACGAGCGGACGGCCACCCGTGCGGGCGCAAGAAGGGCGGCGGGCACCGGATGGTCGTCGAGGACCGGGTAGCCCCACTCGTCGAGCCGGATCAGCTCGGGCAGCAACTCCCGGCAGATCCCGTGGGCGTGGCAGGTGATCGGCTCGACCCGCAGCCGCAGGGGCGTGCGACTCATCGCGCTCCCTCGCTGGGCTCGGTCGGCTTCGCCGGGCACAGCGCTGACGGCGCGCTCGCACGCTCGCGCGCAGGGCGAAGGCGCTGTGACACCGATTCGCTCGCAATCTCGCTCATCGCCGCCGTCCGGCGGGAGCGGGGACGGGCATCCAGGACGGTTGACCGACCCAGCGGCACGGCCCGCCCTCGGCATGGCCGGCCACGTCGTCGGCGAACACGTGCAGCGCCGAGGCCGCGAGGCGGACGGCGCCGTCGGGATGGGCGCAGGCGCCTCGACCGGGGATCACCGCCAGTCGGGAGCGGAGGCGAGCCGCCACCCGACCGGCGTGGTCGGGCATCAGCGCGAGCTCGTCCATGTCGTCGGCGATGGCCGGCAGCCCGAACATGCACGGCCCGCACTGGCCCGCGGACTCGTCGGCGAGGAAGCGCAGCACCCGGGCGGTCTCGGCGATCCCGCAGGCCGCTGCGGGCAGAGCGATCACCGCCGCGATGCCGAGGGCCGCGCCCGCGGTGCGGCAGCCCGCGTGCGAGAGGGGCGTCCTCACGAACTCCGGGCCGAGCCAGGTGCCGCCGAGGCCACCGAGCAGGACGGCTTGTACCGGGACCAACGGACCCCCCGCCACCTGCAGGATCGCGCCGATCGGGAGGCCGAGCTCGATCTCGTACACCCCGGGGTCGTTGACCGCGCCACCCACGGTGACGAGCGTGGTGCCCGGCGAGTCGTCGGTTCCGGCCGCGCGGAACCAGGCGTCGCCGTACCGGGCGATGAGTGCCAGATGGGCGAGGGTCTCGACGTTGTCGACGAGCGTCGGACGGCTGCGGACACCCCGTTCCGTCGGGCGTGGGAAGCGGCCCCGCGGGCGGGCGTCACCGCGGTCGAGAACGCTGACCAGCGCGGTCTCCTCGCTGGCGACGTAGCGGCGCGTCACCTCGACGATCCGGATCGGGGTGCGCGTAGCCCCGCGCTCGCGCAGCGCGGCGGCCAGCACGGGGATCGCGCTGCTGTCCTCGTGGACGCACAGCACCGCTTCGGCGGCACCGACCGCGTGCGCCGCGAGCAGGATGCCGTCGATCACCAGGTGCGGTGCCAGCTCCATGAGCACCCGGTCCTTGGCGCCGGCCGGGTCGCCCTCGCAACCGTTCGCCACGACCGTCCGTGGCCCGCGTCCGGCCGCGACGGCCGCGAGCTTACGCGCGGTCGGGAAGCCCCCACCTCCTCGACCCCGCAGGCCGGAGCTCTCGACGAGGCCGATCAGCCGCGCGGGGCCGCCCCGGCCGGCGAACGCGGCGGGCGGAAGAGGAGCGTAGCGGCGGTGGTGCTCGGCGAGGCCGGCGGTCGTCCCGGTGTCGGCCCACCCGGCCAGCAGACGCATCCGGTAGGGCGTCGTGGTCGTGGCGTCCCCCGCGGTGGCGCTCACGATGTCCACGCCCGTCGGCGAGCGTCCCGATCGGGATCACGGACGAGCAGCCGGCGCACGACCGCGACCAGCACGGCTGCGGCGCAGGCCAGGTAGAGGGCCAGCACCCAGCCGAGCCGGGTGTCGGCGCCGCCGATGCCGACCCCGTGCAGCATCGCGACCGGCCACAGCGCGTACGCCGAGAGGTGGACCGCCCGCCACCACCACAGCCCGATCCTGCGCCGGAGCAGGCTCGTGACCACCACGGCGAGGATCAGGTCGAACGCGACCGCGCCCATCCCGAGCCAGAACGGGTGGTACGTGGAGACGAACGGCACGACGACGTCGAGCCACGCGATCCCCGCGTAGGGGTCGATGATCGCCGAGGCGACGTGCACGGCCAGGAACACGAGCGTGAGCAGCGACAGGTTGCGGTGCACCGCGTGCAGCGTGAAGCGGGGCCACCGCGCGCTGGTGACCCGCCCGGCATGGATCGCGCCGAGCACCGTCGTCGCTGTGAGCAGCAGCGCGGTGACGAGGCCGGTCCCGCGGCTGGCGAACCAGAGGCTCTGGCCCATCAGGTCCGCACCGCCCCGGTCGCCCAGTTCGCGGTCGTCGTGACCGTGCCGTCGAGAGCCACGAGTCGTGCAGGCAGGTGGCACGACTCGAGCCACACCGGGGCGGGCGCACCCATGACGATCGCCGCGGTGCTCGCGCTGTTCGCGTCGACGCAGGTCGCGGCCGCGACGCTGGCGGTCCGCCAGCACGGGTCCGCCGCGTCGCCCGTCCGGGGGTCGACGATGTGGTGCACGGTCCGTCCGGCCCGTCGCCAGGCGCGGACTGCGGTTCCCGATGTGGCGATGGCGCCCGCGACCATGGTGACGATCGAGTCGGGTTCGGCGAGTGCCTCGAAGTGGTCGTCGCCGACGGCGATCCGCCAGCCACCCGGTGGTGCCTCGCCTGCGGCGCGGACGTCCCCGCCCAGGCTGACCAGCACCCCGCAGTCCGCTGCAGCAGCCGCACGGACGGTGATCCGGTCGGCGGCCAGGGCCTTCGCCGTGGCGCCGAGGTCGAGTTCGACACCGACCGGAACGAGCACCTCGCGTTCGGCCGGGTTCCACCGCACTCGCCACCACCCCGGGGCCGGCACGGGCTGCGCTGCCGGTTCGGTGACGTCCTTGTCGATCGCGGCGAAGTCGCGGTCGTAGCCCAGGGCCCGGACGGCCCGGCCCACCGTCGGGTCCACGAGGCCGTAGGTCAGCTCGGCGGCACGCAGCGCGACGGTGATCACCTCGGCCAGCAGCGGGCCGACGACGACCGCGCGCCCGGCCTGCTCGTGCACGGCGGAGATCTCCGAGTCCGGGGTGAACCGGCTGCACGCCGCGTCGATCGCCACCAGCTCGTCGCACAGGACGTCCTCGGCGGCGGCGAGCCCGTTCGGGTCGGCGACGACGAGCTGGGCCGTCGTGCCCAGGGCCGCGTGGATCGCCCGGTCCGGGCTCGGCTCACCGGTCACGACGCTCCCGACGACGCGTGGTGCGCCTTCGCCGACGGTGCCGCGACCTGCGGTGCCCGGCCGGGCGGGGACAGCTTCCGGTGGTGCCTGGTCGACGGTGCGGCCGTCCGGGCGGGTTCGTCGATCACCGGCGCGGGTGCGTCGAGCGCACGCGCAGGGGCCGCCACCACCGCATCCGCCCCGCCGCGCTCCGGGGAGGACGAGGCGGCCTCGGGATCCGGCGGTCCGGCGGCGGCCGGCGGTGTCGAGCCGGCAAACATGACGCCGAAGACGACGGCGAGCGCCGTCCCGCCCGCGGCGCTCCATCCGGTGACGTGTCGCGCGCGGCGGTGGCCCGCATCCCGGCGTTCCCGGGGATGTAGCGGCTCTCGGTGTGCTCCGGGGGAGGGTGAGCTCATCGATGGCATCTCTCTTCGTCTGCGTGGTGCGGCGCGGATCGGGGGTCCCTGCTCGCGATCGAGAGTGGCCGGAGGTTCTGTGAGACTTCTGGGAGCCGGGCGACCGGACGTGGCTCGTGTCCCGGACTCCGCCACACTGAGAGCGTGGCCGCCCAGTCCGCATCCGAGCCGTCCGACCGCGACATCGCGCGGGCCGTGGCGCCGCGGGTCCTCGTGGTCGAGGACGATCGCCGTCTGGCGGAGCTGCTCGACGAGCTGCTGACCGGCCAGGGGTTCGCCGTCGAGATCGCCGGGGACGGACAGGCGGGTCTGCACGCGGGTTTGACGCGCCGGTACGAGGTGCTGCTCGTCGATCGGGGGCTGCCCGGGATCGAGGGTGTCGACCTGATCACCCGGCTGCGGTCCCGCGGGATCCTCACGCCGATCCTCGTGCTCACGGCGCGCGGCGCGCTGAACGACCGGGTCGAGGGCCTCGACGCGGGCGCGGAGGACTACCTGACCAAGCCGTTCGAGGTCCCTGAGCTGCTGGCCCGGCTGCGGGCGCTGCTGCGCCGCCACGCCGATCGTGCCGACTCCCTCTCCCTGGGCCGGAGCAGGCTCGACCTCGCCGCGCGCCGGGTGGTCGTCGACGACGGAAGCCGCCCGACGGACCGATCCGCCGACACGGCCGACGTCGACCTGACGGAGCGGGAGTGCGGGCTGCTGGCCGTGCTGGCGTCCCGCCCGAACCGGGTGTTCACCCGGGCCGAGCTGCTGGAGCGGGTCTTCGACGGCGAGTCCCCCGGCGTCGTGGACACCTACGTCAGCTACCTGCGCCGCAAGCTCGGCAAGGACGCTGTCGTGACCGTCCACGGCCTGGGCTACCGCCGGGGCACGGCGTGACCGGGCTCGGCACCCGGCCACGCCCGACGCCTGCCCGACAGCCGCAGGAGGACCGGATCCTGCTCCGGCGGGCCTGGTGGCGCAGCGTGGCGCTGACCGCCGCGGGAATGACCCTGGTGCTGCTGATGATGGGCGGGGTGGCCCTCGTGCTGGTCGACCGGCACCAGTCCGCCGCGCTCGACCAGGAGCTCGCGCAGATCCTGGCCACCGCCGACGACGTCGGCGACCCACCTCCCGGCTTCTACCTGGCCCAACCCCGAGACGACGGGTCCGTCGCCGTCACGGCCACGGCGTCGGCAGCACTCCGGACGCTGCTGACCACCACCGCCAACGGCTCCCCGGACGACCCCGCCCTGAACGAGCCGCACGACGTCGCGCTCCCCGGCACCGGCACCTACCGGGTCCAGCTCATCCAACGCTCCGACGAGCGGCGCTGGGCGATCGCGAGCGACCTCGCGGACCTCCGCGCGGACCAGCACGAGGTGATGCAGGCCATCCTGCTGGCTGAGGCCACCGGGTTGGCCGGCACGCTCGCCGCGGCGGCGCTGCTCTCGCGACGCGCCGTGGCACCGCTCGCGCGGGCGCTGCGCCTGCAACGCCGGTTCGTCGCGGACGCCTCCCACGAACTGCGCGCCCCGCTGACGGTGCTGCACACCCGAGCACAGATCCTGGCCGCCACCCCGTCCCTCGATCCCGACTGCCTACTCGCCCACGGCCTGCACGGCCTCGTCGAGGACACTCACGCTCTGGGTGAGGTGATCGAGGATCTGTTGGTCTCCGCCGAGCTCGACCGTCACCCTCGCCGCATGCAGTACGTCGACCTGAACGTCGTCGCTGCCACGGTCTGCCAGAGCATGGCCGCACACGCGGCCGCGCACGACGTCCGCCTCTTCCACACCGCCGGCACCGGCGGTGCCGATCCGCCGCTGGTCACCGGGCACCCGGCCGCGCTGCGCCGCGCGGTGACCGCCCTCGTCGACAACGCCATCGCCCACACCCCCGCAGGCGGGACCGTCGAGCTGCACACCGGCATCCACGACGGTCAGGCGGAGGTGGTCGTGACCGACACCGGAATCGGGTTCGAGCCGTCCACCGCGGACGCGCTGTTCACCCGTTCCCACCACGCCGACCACGGCGCCCGCCCGCGTTTCGGTCTCGGCCTGGCGCTCGTGAGCGAGATCGCGCACGCCCACGGCGGCTCGGTACGAGCCGACGGGACACCGGGTCGGGGCGCGCGGTTCACCCTGCAACTCCCCGGGGCCGCGGCATCTCCACGATCGCGCCCGTAGCGGCGGCGACTCCGAACGCGGACACGACAGATCGCGAGCTACGGCCAGGCAACGCGATCGACCACCAGATTGATCGGCGGTTGGGTGACATGAGCTGCACGGGTGCAGCTCATGTCACCGGAACGGCGATCAGAGAACCGGCGGGGTCCGGCCGGGTCAGGTCCGCGGAGAGGTCGGTGTGGTGGGCGCGGTACCGCCGGCCTCAGCCCCGTCGGCCGAGGCCGTGCTCTGCCAAGGCCGCCCGCAGCGCCGTCAGAGCGACCGGACCGACACCGTGCATGGCCGCGAGCTCCTGCTCCGGGACCGCAGCCACCGCTTCGAGGGTCGTGAGTCCGGCGGCGGTGAGCGCCCGCGTGGCCGGAGCGCCGATCTTCGGCAGCCGGGCACCGGTCGGTGGCGCGGACCGGTTCCGCGACGGCCCGCCGTCGTCGACGACCGCCTCGCCACGCGGCGAGAGCCGGTAGCCGATGTCGAGCGACTCGGTCAGACCCAGCTCCTTGAGCTTGCGGACGTCGCGCTTGAACGACGCCGTGTCGCGACCGAGCTCGGCGGCGAGGTCCGGCGCACGGACCTCGGGTGAGCGGTCGATGATCGCCAGCGTCGGGCGAGTCCACGGTCCGGTCGACGACGCCGCGTCGAGGCGTTCCAGGCGGGCGCGGATCTCGGCGAGCTCGGTACCCGTCGGAGGTCGCTGCCGCAACGCGATCCGCGGGTCGTCACCCGCCCAGCGCAGGCCCACGCGGAACACCGGCCGGTCCGCCCTGCCCGCCAGCCCGCGCCGCAACGCGTCGAGGGACGTCCCGGCCCGGCCCGCGTCGTCCTCGGTGATCGTGGCCTCATCGACGGGCTCGACGGAGGTGACCTCGATCAGACCGACGGCGGTGCGCATCCGGGTGCCGACGACCACACGCGGACGGTCCCAGCGGCGGAAGCCGAGATCGATCGTTCCCGCCTTGATCCTGGCGAGCTCGGCGGGACGGATCATCACGCCGCACAGGCTAGTGGGGTGGCCGGAACGTTGCCGGGGTGATCGCGGGATCCAGGTGGATGCATCGCAAGGCGGAGGAGCCGCCGATACCGGGGTATCGGCGGCGACGACAACGCCGCGAGGCGCCGCCTGGGCCCGCGAGGACCGGTGAACGTTTGCGGCCACCCCACCAGCCACTCCACTCCGACCGCAGAGTGGCGTGCGATCCGCGTGGCGCCGGTCGCTGTCGCACTCCGGCCGCGCTGTCGCACCCCGACCGGACCCATCGCACCCCGGTTGTGCTGTCGCACCCGGGGAGGTACCGACGCACCTGCTGGGAACGGTGTGACAATCGCGCCAGGTGTGCGCCGCCGACAGCCGGCGTGCGATCTGCGCTGAACCCGTCGCCGCCGCACCCCGACCACGCCGCCGCACCCCGACCACGGTGTCGCACCCGGGGACGTACCGGCGCACGTGTCGGGAAGGGTGTGACGGCTGCGACCGGAGTGTGGTGGGACGCAACACGTGCGACGTCGAGTCAGGCTCGCGGTCCGAGCCTCGCGGACCACTGACCGGCGGCGAGGTCCGGGTCGAGGTGGGGCTGCCAGCGGGCCGGATCATCGTGGCCACCGCGGAGTTCGAGGACGCGGCGTCCCGGTGCGGCAGGTGCTCGCCGAGGCGGGCGCCGCGGCCGAGGCCGCCGGGCTCCGGCCCGGCGCGCCGTGGGAGGGCGGGTCCGGAGCACGAGCGCATCGAGGTCGAGGACACCGCCGTCGCGGTCGTGAAGTTCGCCTCCGGCGCGCTGGGCGTGATCCACGGCACCACCGCGGCCTACCCGGGCCTGGACGCCAGCCTGCGCGTCTTCGGCTCCACGGGCTCGGCCGTCATCACCGACGACGAGCTGGTGTTCTTCCACGCGAACGTCGGCGACGCCCCCGAGATCGGCATGCCGGGCCGGACCGCGGAGAACCA
>JAEUJO010000217.1 GCA_016794615.1 Pseudonocardia sp.
GACCGGCGGCTCAACCTGTTCGCCGTGGTCATGCTCGTGGTCTTCGGCGTCGGGCTGGCGCTGGCGTTCGTCGGCGGCGATCCGCGGTTCCTGCTGCTCAAGGACTCGTTCGTCACCGGAGGGGTGGGCCTGATCTTCGTCGTGACCTCGCTGCTCGGCCGCCCGTTGACGTTCGCGGCGATGCAGAGCTTCTCGCCGGGCCAGGCCGAGTCCCTCGCGCAGCGCTACCGGGACGACGCGCGGGTCCGGCACCGCTACCGGCTGACGTCCTGGGTGTGGGGCATCGGGCTGCTGATCGAGGCCGCGCTGCGGGTGCCGTTGGTCTTCCTGCTGCCGATCGATGTGATGGTCGCGGTCTCGCAGGCCATGATGATCGCCGCGTTCGCGCTGCTGATCGCCTGGTCCTCGTGGTACGCGCGGCGGGCGGCGGCGGCTCGCGGAGCCTGAGCTCAGCGCAGGCCGAGCAGCCCGGGAAGATCGGCGATGGAGTCGACGACGTGCTGCGGGCGGTCGTCGTCGATCCCGTCTTCGTCCCTCGCGGTGAACTTCCCGGTCCGCACCAGTACACCCGGGATCCCGGCCCGCTGGGCACCGAGGACGTCCGCCCCCAGGTCGTCGCCGACCATCACCGCCTCGCTGCGTCCGACCCCCAACGTGGACAGCGCCGCGGCGAAGAACGCGCCGGACGGCTTGCCCAGCACGACGGCCTCGACGTCGGCGGCCTTCTCCAGGCCGAGCAGGAACGCGCCGGTGTCCAGCTGCAGGCCGGCGTCGGTGCGCCAGTAGAGGTTGCGGTGCATCGCGACCAGCGCGGCGTCGCGCTGGAGGTGCCGGTAGACGGTGTCGAGGGCCTCGTAGGAGAACTCGGGGCCTGCGCCGCCGAGGACGACGACGTCCACGTCGTCGGCGTCCGGGCCGACGAGCCGCACCCCGTCGAGGTCGTCGGCGACGTCGCCGCTGGACAGCAGCAGGCACGCCGCCCCGGGGTGGTTCTCGCGCAGGTGCGCGGCCGTCGCGGCGGCTGCACCGAGGACGTCGTCGGGCCCGACGGGGAAACCGGCATCGACCAGGGTCTCGGCGATCCGGGCGCGGGTGCGTGAGGTGGTGTTGGTGACCAGCGCGAACGGCAGGTCCGCGCTGCGCAGCGCCTCGATCGCCGCCACCGCACCGGGCAGCGGCTTCCAGGAGACGGTGAGGACCCCGTCGATGTCGATCAGCACCGCCCGAACGCCGTCCACCCGCGCACGGTACCGGGCCCGACGAGGCGCACCTCGGCCAACGGCCTCGTGATCGACACGAGCGGGACACCGGGGCGGTTGACGGAGCACTGGTGTCCCGCTCGCGGCCTGCGGTCAGAAGCGGCCCCCGCCGCCGCGGCGGCCACGGGTGCCCGAGCCGCCGAAGCTGCCGGGTGAGAAACCCCCGCCGGACCCGCCGCCCCGGCTGCGGCCGCCGCCGTGTCCGCCGCCGTGTCCGCCGCCGAAGCCTCCGCCGAAGCCCCCGCTCCGGCCACCGAACAGGATCCCGCCGAGCACCAGGCTGCCCAGGTCGATCCCGCTCGTCCCGCCACGAGGCGGCGGCGACCAGCGCTGCACGTCGTCGCGCGCCAGTCGCAGCGCCTCCTGGGCCAGGACATCGGCCTGTTGCGCCTCGCGCAGCGCGTCCACCGGGGCCGAGCGGGCCAGCCCGACGGCCGTGTCCAGATGCCGCTGCGCCTCCGCCAGCCGGGTGCGGGCGTCGCTGCCGACGGCGCCGCGGCGCGTCGCGATGAAGTCCGCCGCCGCCGCGATCCCCGACCGTGCCGCGAGCAGCGTCCGGTCCAGCTGGGCGGCCGCCCGCTCGCCCTCCGCCCGCTCCTCGTGCGCCGCGGACAGCGCCTGGTCGAGCGTCGTACCGGCCTCGTCGAGGCGGCGCAGCGCGGCGAGCGGGTCGCCGCCGCGGGCGCCGTCGCCGTCGCCGACCTCGTGGCCGGCTGCGGTCAGTGCCGCCTCCGCCCGTGCCGCCGCGGCGGCGAGCTCGGCGCCGGGGAGGAGACGGGCCTCCGCCAGGTCCGCCTCGATCTCGGCCCGCGCCTCGACCAGCCGGTTCGCGGCCTGGGCCAGCTCGTCGGCGAGTCGGCGTACCCCGTCGAGCAGCGTGCCCGCCTGCTCGATCGCCTCCTCCGCGGCTCGGGCGGACACCGCCGCGTCCGCGCGCTTGTCGGTGGCCAGCTCGGCCTCGGCCTCGTCGATCTCGGTGCGCGCGAGGTCGAGCCGCGTCGTGGCCTGCGGGATGTTGTCGGCGACCGGCTCCAGCGCGGACTCCGCGTAGCGGGCACGCAGCGCGTCGAGTGCCGCGGTGGTGACCGGGACGCGACCGGCCGTGGCACTCAGCTTCGGTTTCAGGCCGGCGAGCACCGGGGGCAGGTTCTGCTCGAGGTCACGCAGGCGGTCGAAGGCGGCCGACTGGGCGTCGAGGCGCTGGTCCGCCGTGCCGCACAGGTGCAGGATCTGGCTGAGCAGGCCCCGCCTGGTGGGTTCGTCGGGCTGCCCGTCGTCGATCTGCTGGCGCAGCGCGAACGCCTGCACCAGCTCGGCCCGCGACTGCTCCAGCGCCGACTGGAAATCCGTGACCGCCTCGTCGCCGAACTGGGTGCGGGCGAGGCCGAGCTCGTGCTCGGAGGTCTGCACGGCGTCGTCGAGGTCGATGAGCGCGCTGCTGGCGTGGTAGGCGAGGTCGTCGGTGGTCTCGCCGGGGGCCGGGTCGGGGAGCGGCGGAGGCGCAGGCGCGGCGGCCCCCGTGTCCGCCTTCGCGGGTGCGCGGCGCCTGCGGCGCGCCAGCACGTAGGCCCCGCCGCCGACCACCGCGACCCCGCCGACGACGAGCCCGACGGGCAGCGTCCCGCCACCTGCGCCACCACCCGAGCCGCCGGCGGCGCTGCCGGTGCGCAGCCCGTCGGCCAGCGCGATCGCCGCACCCGCCCAGTCGTTCGCGGTCAGGCGCGGGCGGACGTCCTGGGTCTCGATGGCCGTGACGACCGAGTCGGACAGCGGGAACTCGTTGTCGAGCGAGATGCCGTAGGCGCGGTCGTCGACCGCGACGGCCAGCAGCGCGTCGCGCCGCCCGAGCTGCGACGCCTGGGCGGACCGGTCCGCCCAGTCCTGGCCCTCGCGCCCGGAGAAGCTCTTGACGTACACGACGTAGAGACGCATCTGGGTCTCGCTGCTGAGCTTGTCCAGCGCCGCCTGCACCCTCGACGTGTCGGACCCCAGCGCTCCCGCCGGGTCGGTGATGTCGCCGTTGATCCGGAGCGGGGCCTCGGCGGAGGCCGTCGCGCCTCCGAACGCCAGCAGCCCGAACACCAGCGCCGCGACTGCGGCCACCCTGCGCATG
>JAEUJO010000277.1 GCA_016794615.1 Pseudonocardia sp.
CCGACCCGCTGCTGCCGCTGCGGATGTGGCTGTGCGCGGGGTGCGGGCTCGCGCAGCTGATCGGCGCCGACGACGTCACCGAGGAGCCCCTGGGCTTCGAGCCGGCCGCCCTGGCCCGGCAGCGGGCCGCCGCCCTGGAACTGCTCGTCGCGGACGGGGTGCTGCCGCGCGGCGGGACGGTGGCCGAGTACCCGAGCCCGCACGGCGGCACCTGGCTGCCCGAGCTGGCCGCTCGCGGGCTCGGCGCGGCACGCCTGGAGGAGCCCGCGGACCTCGTCGTCGACGCCTGTTTCGGCCTCATGCACTTCACGGACCAGCGGACCGCGCTCGCCGAGCGCGCCGCCCGCCTCGCCCCCGGCGGGACCCTGCTGCTGCAGTACCACTGCCTCGGCGCGATCGTCGAGGGCCTGCAGTGGAACGCGCTGCGTCACGGCCACTACGCCTACTACTCGACCCCGGCGATGGTCGGCATGCTCGCCGAGGTCGGGCTCACCGCCACGATCGCGCACCGGTTCCCGCTCTACGGCGGCACGGTCCTGCTGGCCGCCACTCGGGATGGCGTACCCGGGCCGACGGTCGCGGCGGTCGCCGACAGCGAGGGGGCCGTGCGCGACCCGGCCGTGGTCTCCGCCCTGCAGGGCTCCGTCGCCCGCACCGCCGAGTGGCTGCGTGCCACCTGCCTGGCCGAGCAGGCCGCCGGCCACCGGGTGTACGGCTACTGCGCGGCGTCGCGCGCGGTGGCCCTGCTGCGCGTCGCCGGGCTCGACGCGAGCCTGCTCACCGCCGTCGCCGACGCCTCACCGGACAAGCACGGCCGCCGCATGCCGGGCACCGACATCCCGATCATCGCGCCGGACGCGCTGGTCGCGGCGCGCCCGGACGTCGTGCTGCTGTTCGTCTCCGACCTCGTCGACGAGGTCCGCGCCGCCCTGCCTCAGATCGAGGCGGCGGGCGGACGTTGGGTGGACGCCGGCGCGGGCCGCTGACCTCGGCGCGAGCCACCCGGGTAGCGCGCGCGAGTCCGCACGCTGCGGTGCGCGAACCACCCGGCTCGCCTACCCCAACTCCGGATCCACCGCCCTCGTCAGATCGACCGCAGCGGCGCGCCGACCGCTGGTGGGCGCTGCCCGCCTACGGCAGGCAGGGACCGGCAGTGCGGTGACCACCGACCTCGACCGGGTTGGCGAACCCGCATCCGCAGCGAACGCCCACACCGCCGGGTCCGACGACGCACCGCCAGACCCGTCGAACCCATGTGGTCACCGCGCTACGGTCGTCTGCGCAGTCTCAGTCCGGTCACACGTAGACCGGGATGTGCGGCACGGTGACCGCCGCCGGGCTCGTCGCCCCCGATCGGTGCCGGCGACTCGCCGGTCGCATGGCCCAGCAGTGTGCTCAGGCGATGGAGTATCTCGGGCATCTGCGGGTCGCTCAGCAGCAGGAACTGCTCGGTGAGCCACTCCCACTGGCGGACTCGCCGCCCGCCGATGTTGAGCGTGTGGGTAGAGCGGACGTCGATCGGGGCGAGGAAGCCGCCGTCACACTGCAACAGCAGATCGGTCCCATCCAGCATCCGCGCTTGGGCCCGGTAGGGCCTGTTCATCCCGAGCGAGGAGTACGCGGAGTGGGCGTCGGAGGCCTCCAGAGGATCGGCGACCGTGGTGACGCCGACGCCGATGAGCCGGGCGCGGGACGACATGGGCTCCACCCTGTTGCAGGTGTGGATGAGCGCGTTGTAGACGCCTGGCTCGTACTCGCTCGCCCGGTCGACCAAGGTATCGAGGAACCAGAACAGGTTGGCGGCGGCGTCGCTTTCGAAGACCACTCGTGTCCCGGCGAGGACCCCGAGATCGCCGGACGGCGCTGTCTCGTCGGCGTAGAAGAAGCCGACCGCGTGACGGCCGACGGCCCGTCGGGTGCCCTGTTGTTCCTCGACGTGAAGGCAGTGCCGGACCGCCATGAGGTTGAGCCGGTCCGTGAGCATGCCGCGCAGGCGGTTCTCCACCAGACTGGGATGGATCTGCTCGAAACCGCTGGCACCGGCTTGTTGTCTCGAGTCGTCGGCGGCCGCGCGCGGACGGGGGATCGGAGTCCCGGCCTGCGCAGCCTGGCCGTTGTCGGTCTGCTGGACCCGCACGGATCCTGTCGGGTTGCCCGTCTTGTCGTCGAACATCCGGGTCACTCTCACATCTCCAGATCGGCCAGGACGCGTTCGGGGACAGCGAGCGGTTTGGGCTCGCCGCGGCCTATCAGCGCGTAAACCGCGGGCGCCCGAACACGGATGCGTCGAGCGGCGTAGGCCCCGGCCGCTGCGGTGGCCACCACGATTCCGGGGAGAATCCACCTCAAGGCGGTGCCCGACTCGGTGTTGGTGATCGAGTCCATGTTGGCGACGTTGACGACGAGCACCGCGAACAACGCGACGGCGCTGGCGACGGAGGCGAGGCCAAGCTTGAACCCCAGTCGGCGGCCGTGGGTTCGGTAGTAGCGCATGACCGCGATCGACGTACAGATCATGAGGGCGAGGATCCCCAGCGCCGACAGCTCCGACAGCCAGGTGAACAACGCGGCGATCGGGTCCAGCCCGGCGATCGCGAACAGCGCGATGCCCAGCGCGGCGACGGACGTCTGGGCCAATGACCCGGCGATCGGAACGGCTCCCTGTGCACCACTCAGGGTCCCGAGCCGCGTCGGCAAGACGCTTTCCCGAGCGAGCGAGTACACGTACCTGGCGACCACGTTGTGGAAGCTGAGCAGCGCGGCGAAGAGCCCGGTGATGAGCATCGCCTGGCCGACGGTCTGCACGAACGAGCCGTAGTGCTCGCCCAGGACACCGAACGGCAAATTCGCTGCGGGATCGCGGGCGGTGTCGATGATGCGGTCGGTGCCCACGGCTGAGGCCAGTGCCCAACTCGACAGGGCATAGAAGATGCTGAGGAACCCGATCGTGGCGTAGCAGGCCACCGCGACCGAGCGGTGACTCACGGCTTCCTCCCGGTAGACCGCGACACACTCGAATCCGATGAAGCTGCTGATGCTGAACGCCAGGACGCCGCCGAGGGCCCCGCTGGTGAGCAGCCCCCCGGGCAGCAGGGGACTCGAGTCGAGGGCGCCGTTGGCCGGGGCGAGCAGGCCGGTGAAGTCCAGCAGTGCGATCACGGCGAGTTCCAGCACAAGAATCACGACGAGAAGGCGCGTGTTCACCCCGATGTGCAGAATCCCGAGAAGGCCGATCGCGAGCCAGGCAGCAAACGCCCATGCCCACCACGGGCCGCCGATGATGCCGGACGCTACTGCGCCGAACAGGCCGTAAAGGGAAACCTGCACAACGTTGTAGGACAGCAAGCTGACCGCGGCTCCGGCCAATCCTGTGGTAGCACCGAGCCCCTGCGCCAGAAATGCATAGAACGACGCAGCGTTGGGAATGTCGCGGCTCATTGCGAGAAACCCGCTCGCGAACAATGCGAGAGCGATCCCAATGATTATGAAGCTCGGCGACATGTCCACGACACCGGTCACGGCGAACGTCGCCACGATCGCACCGGCCAGGACGGCCATGGGGCACGACGCGGAGATGCCCAGGGACATCAAATCGACGGACCCCAAACTCCGTTCGGTAAGACCGCGGTGAGTCAGCGACATCTGTGGAACCTCGTCTCTCCGGCCCGTCTCTCCGGCTGGCCGGCCAGCGTGGGAGCTGGGCCAGCGCGACCAGGCGGCTCGGCCTCGGCGACGCAGAGTAACCCACGCCGGGTTGGGCACGGCCGCGGTGTCGGCCGTCCGAACCCTGCGCTGCGCCGTAGGGCTGATCAACATGGCTACTCCCCGTGTTCCTTCGGTCACAGTTGACGGTCCGGGTGACTTCCTGATCCGAGGACGTCGGGATTGGTGGCCCGCTGCTGAACCGCTCCGGTGGAGCGCACGTTCGGGGAGGTCACGGCACTGTCATCGCACCGTGATGTGGGCGACCACCTTTCCGGTGGCGGGCTCGGGCCTTGGTCAATGTCAAGATGTGCAGCATCCGGGATGCGGTTGACAAATGTTCCGGCCCAGCCACAGGATTTGGCCGGGACTTCTGAAGGTCAGCGACGCCCGCGTCACCACGCGTGTGTCATGGACGGGCACGCCAGATAGCGCTCCGCCACGCCTCGGCGGCGCGTTCCAGGCTGCTGCCCATTGGCGCAGGTCAGCAGGGGTCGGCCGGGTGCCCGAAATAGCCGGAGAGCACAGGTGAAACTGTTGCCAGGAAATCATGCCGCAGTAACCGCGAAGGGGTCAGGAGCGGCTGCGACGACTCGGCAACGTCGAGTGAAAATATCTGTCGTCCGACGGCAGGGGCACCGTTGGACGTCATGACGATGGTCGATGCCGCACGAGAGGCCGACCCGCTGGAACTCGACTCGTTCTTCCAGCGATCTCTGCCGGTGTCCCGGCGGCCGGCCGACGAGCTGCTCGAGCGGCTGGCGGCCGTCGTGCGCGAGGTCGATCCCTCGGTGTGCAGCGAGCCCGTGGCCGGGCTCGCCGCACTCCGGGATCTCGACTTCCTGCTGTGCTCGGTGCACCGGGCGAGACCGGCGGCGTACAAGGAGGTGACGGGCCTCGAAGAACTTCTCGGCGCGCTGGGTGAGGCGGCGGGGCACAACCCGCGCGGATCCAACACCACCTATGCGCTCTGCAACCCGCTTGACCAGCGCATGCGGCTGTTCACCGGCCTCCCCGAGGAGAGGATGTTCATCAACGAGCTTGCGGCTGGTCTGCGCGGCCTCGACGACGTCCTGCGTGGGCTGATCGCGATCGTCGACCACGGTGTCGACTCCGCCGAAGCGGCGGCGGCCGCGGAGACGCTGGTACCGGCCTGGGAGCCGATGATCGGTGCGACAGTGGCCATGCTGCGGAGCATGCCGCCAGAGGTGTTCTCCGGCGAGATCATGACATCCTTCATCCCGCTCGACATCGCCGGGACCGAGTACCAGGGCGTCACCGGGGCACAGAACCTCAACATCGGCATCGACTGGTTGCTGTGGGGCGCGGGGAGCACGAACCCCTCCTACACCAGCTACGCCCGCACCAACCTGAGCGAGCAGCTGCCGGCGCACATCGACCTCATCGCGAACGTCCTCGACCGAACCCGCGGGGCGACGCTGCTCGACCATCTCGAACGGCAGCTTCGCCACGGGCCCGTCGCAGACTGGGCCGCCGCCGACCGTGTTCTGCTGCATCTCGAAGGCCTGTTGCGGCGGATCGGCAGCTTCCGTGCCGCCCACCGGCGCCTCGCGGACCTCAACCTTCCGCTGCGGTACACCCCGACCGGGTCCGGTGGTCACACCATCGACCTGCTCGACGAACTCGCGGACGCAACACGGCAAGCCCGGCAACGAGTACAAGCGTTGCGCGACCTCGTGCGGGAACGCGGCGGCAGCGCCGTCAGTGCCGTCAGTGCCGTCAGCACGGACGCGGCCGCACCGCCGCCCGCCCCTCGCCAACGGCGAGCAGGGGATCAGGTGAGGCCGCTGACGTGCCCGCCGCAGGAATCGAGAAGGCGCACATGACCGACCTGGCTCCGGAGGAGTTTCGCCGGCTCGGGTACGCCGTCGTCGACTGGGTGGCCGCCTACCGGGCCGAGCTGCCCGACCGACCGGTCCGCCCCGACGTCCTCCCCGGTGGGGTCCGCGCTCAGCTCGGCACGCTGCTGCCGGAGGATCCGGTGCCGCTGGAGTTGCTGCTGAGCGAGATGGACCGGGTGGTGGTGCCGACCACCCTGCATTGGCAGCATCCCCGGTTCTTCGGCTACTTCCCCGCCAACGCCTCGCTCGCGTCCCTGCTCGGCGACCTGCTCTCCGGAGGGCTGGGCGGGCAGGGGATGCTCTGGTCGACGGCCCCCGCGGGCACCGAGGTCGAGCAGGCGCTGCTCGACGAGTTCGCCGCGGCCCTCGGTCTCGATGCCGGGTTCACCTTCGCCGGCGGAGGGGGCGGCACCATCGCGGACTCGGCGTCCTCGGCGGCACTGGTGGTGTTGCTCGCGGCGCTGCAGCGCAGCTCCGAGGGCCGATGGCGCGACGAGGGGGTGACCGGGCGCGAGCGTGTCTATGTCACCGCCGAGACGCATTCGTCGCTCGCCAAAGCGGTGCGGGTGGCGGGGTTGGGCGGCCGCGCCATACGCGTCGTGGAGCCCGTGCCCGGTAGCGTCACGATGTCGGCGGAAGCCCTGGACCAGATGCTGGCCGCGGACGCCGCCGCCGGTCTGCGGCCGGTGCTGGTCTGCCCGACGGTCGGCACCACCGGCACCGGCGCGATCGACCCGGTCGGTGCCGTCACCGAGGTGGCCCGCCGGCATGACGTGTGGGTGCACGTCGACGCGGCCTGGGCGGGTGTTGCGGCGCTCTGCCCCGAGTACCGGTGGCTGCTCGACGGCGTCGCTGAAGCGAACTCGTTCTGCACCAACCCGCACAAGTGGGCGCTGACCGCGTTCGACACCTCGCTGCTGTGGGTCCGTGACGCCACGGCCCTCCCCGCGGCGCTGTCCATCACCCCGGAGTACCTCCGCAACCCCGCCAGCGACTCGGGTGAGGTGGTCGACTACCGCGACTGGCAGGTATCGCTCGGACGCCGCTTCCGGGCGCTCAAGCTCTGGGCTGCGCTCCACGTCCACGGGCTCAGCGGGCTGCGCGCGCACCTGCGGCGCCACGTCCGGCTGGCCGGGGCACTGGCCGACCGCATCTCGGCCGAGCCCGGGTTCGTCCTGGCCGCCCCACGGTCGCTCGCGCTGGTCTGCCTCCGGCTGGACACCGGTGATCCGCAGGCCGACGACCGGGCCACGCGGGAGTTGCTCGAGGCGGTCAACGACTCCGGCAGGGCGTTCCTCACCCACACCGTCGTGGACGGCCGGTACGCGATCCGGATCGCCATCGGCGGAATCACGACGGGCGAGGACGACCTCGACGCGTTGTGGGAGCAGATGCGGGACACGGCGCGGGCGCTGCGCCCAGGTGCCGCCACCCATCTCGGCTCAGCTCGCAAGAGCACCGGCCGTGGATGACCCGCCCGGCTTGAACGCGGCCCTGAGCCTGCCGTGGGTCCTGGTGTGGGTCGGTGCGGTGATCAACCTCGCAGCCGGGCTGCACTACACCTACAGCACCGTCAGAGCTCCCACCGGCGCGGGGCAACCCAAGCCGAACCCGGTCTCGTGGGGTATCTGGTCCCTTTCGGGCTGGTTGGCCTTCGCGGGCCAGGTGTCCGAGGGAGTCAGGAACGAAGCGCTGCTCACGTTGTGCGTCGCCGCCGTCCCCACCTTCATCTTCGTCGCGTCGATCGTGAGCCGGCGCCGTTACGGCGCCTACCGTCCGGTCAGCCGGCTCGACGTCACGTGCGGGGCACTTGCCGTCCTGGCCCTGGTCGCTTGGCGGATCACGGCGTCCGGCACCGTCGCGGTCGCCCTGAGCATTCTCTGCGATGCTCTCGTCGCCATTCCCGTCGTGCGTCAGGCATACCGAGACCCGTCGTCGGACAGCCCCAGCATCTGGGTCGCGGGAGCAACGAACGCGCTCATCACCCTCGGCACCTTCCGGTCGTTCACCTTCCTTGCGGCCGGATTCGGCGTCTACTTCCTCGGCCTGTGCCTGCTGGTGAGCTACCTGCTGGTCGTGCGGCCGCGGCTCGGCCGGGTGGCCGGCCGCCCGGCGGCCGGTTCCGTGCCGTCCGGCGGGCAACCGGTCGTGCCCAACCACGCCGCGACGTTCGCAGCCAAGTTCGCGGCCGAGTACCTGACCTGGGACGAGGCGCAGCCGCACCACCGCGGCACGGCGCTGACGGGCTACATCGCCGCCCCTGCCGATCCCCTGTGGGGCTGGTCGGGGCACGGGCGTCAGCGCGCCGACCTCGTGATCCTCGGCGACGCGGACCTCACCGCTGACGGCTACTACCTCGTTGACGTCCGTGTCCGGGTGGTCGGGGCGGACTGCTCGGACGGTCCTCCGACGATCGTGCACGAATCCGGGGCGGCCCTGCAGCCCGTCGGCCCCGAGGAGGACCTGCTGGTGATTCCCGTTCCCGGGCCACCGGGAAAGCGGTCCCAGTGCACCCAGGATGCGTCGGACGGAACTCGGTGGTTCCGACTGCACGTACCGGTCGTCGCCCGTGACGGCGAGTTCTGCATCCCGACGTAGGGATCGTCACCGGGGCTCGACGCGCGGGCACCACATGGGCCGGAAAGCTCACCGGCCGATCTTCTCGGCGGAGCCACTGCGCGTGACCGTGCTGCCCGCGCGACGATGAGTGGCGATCCGGCCACGCACCAGATGCTCGCACGAGGCCGGATCGCCCTGGTCCCGGCCGGGTACGGAGGGGACGACACCCGGGCGGCCCAGATCCCGGGCTGATGCCCGGAGACGGCGCGACACCACCCTCGGTACCGCGGTATCACCTTATCGCCGCGCTGGATCGCCGCGCTGGATCGCCGCGCTGGATCGCCGCGCTGGGCGACGGCGTCGTCCGACCCCTGGTTCTCGGCGGCGGACCCGGCCCCGAGCAGCCCGGTCAAGCGGGTGCGCGGCCCCGCCCGTTCCCCGTTCCCGCACGAGCGGTGATCCTTGACGGCGGTCGGCGCCGGGCGCCTCGCGGAGGCCGTCCGTGCGGCCCGCTCCGGGGGTAGCGACGAATCGCCCCGTATCCTGCGCGGATGCTGCGCAGGGTGCCCCGGCCGACGTTCGGTCCACTGGCCGGGCGTCGATCGCGAGCCCAGGCGCGGCGGATCGCCCCCACCGCGCTGGTCCGCCTCGGTGGGCCGGGCACGACCGGATGGCGGTTGGGCGAGCCGTTCGACGGGCACGGCGACACCAACGTCTTCGCGGTCCACACCGACGACGCCAGCCCGGCGCTGCTCAAGGCCACCGGCGGCCGGCAGGGGCGGCTGCAGCTGGAGCAGCAGGTCAGGGTGCTCGCCGCGCTGCACGATGACCCACGCCTCGGGTCGTGGGCCCGGCTGGTGCCGCGCACTCTGGGGGTCGGCGAGGTCGAGGGCCTGTACTTCGTGCTCGAGTCACGGCTGCCCGGCGCCGACTCCCGGCGGCTGCCCGAGGCGGAGCGGGCCCGGGTGATCCCGATGGCCCTGCAGACGATCACCGAGCTGCAGGACCGCACCCGGTCGGTCGCCGCCGTCGACGCGGGCACCATCGACCGGTGGGTCCGCGAGCCCGCGTCGCACGTGCGCGCCGTCGTCCGCGGCACCCACCGGGCCGCCCTCGACCGGCTGCAGGCCCGGCTGGTCGACGCGCTGTCCGGGCGCGCGGTGACCCGAGCCTGGGCGCACGGCGACTACAACCAGACCAACGTCCTGCTCGACGCCGGCCGGGTGAGCGGGGTCGTCGACTGGACCGAGGCGGAGCCGGACGGGCTGGTCGGCGCGGACGCGATCACCCTGCTGCTGTTCGAGCGGATCCTCGCCGGCACCGAGATGGGGCCCGTGGTGCTGGAGTGGCTGGCCGACCCGTCGCCGGTGGCCGATCCGGTGGACGCCATGCAGCGCGCCGGGACCGGGGAGAAGGTCGAGGTCCGCACGATGCTGTTGCTGACCTGGCTGCGCCACGTGGGCGGCAACCTGGCGCACTCGATGCGCTACGCGGCGAACCCGGTGTGGATGCACCGCAACGTGCGCACGGTGCTGGCGGGCCTGCCCTGACGGCGATCTGC
>JAEUJO010000279.1 GCA_016794615.1 Pseudonocardia sp.
GCTGCCGTGGGTGCTGGACCACTGCCGAGCACACGGTCTCGCGGTCGGGCCGCTGGCCGATCACGGCGTGCGGGCGGGAGGACCGGCTGCCGGCCACGGACGCGTCATCGAGTGATGCCGGTGTGGCCCAGCGAGTACCGGCCCGGTTGGGGCCACACGCACAGGCCGTGCGGCCCGTTGCCGACGGCGATCTTGCGGATCAGGTGCCCGTCGGCCGTCGACAGCACGTAGACGCTGCGGTCGTAACGGCCGGACAGCCACAACTGCGTCCCGTCCGCGGTGACGTTGCCCATGTCCGGGCTCCCGCCCCCGGGGATCTTCCACGTGGCCAGCGACGCGCCGGTGTAGGAGTCGAGCACGCTCACGCTGCCCTCGTGCCGGTTGGTGACGTAGAGCTTCGTCGCGTCACGCGAGAGGTAGAGCCCGTGCGCACCCATACCGGTGGGAATCTCCCGGACCACCTTCGTCGCGGCCCCGTCGAGCACCCACAGACCGTTCTGCTCGCTGTCGGCGATGTAGAACACCGAGCCGTCGGGCGCCAGCTTGATGTCCTGCGGACCCATCGTCGTGTTCCGGTGCGGCATGTCGATCATCCGCAACAGCCGGTGCGCGGCGACGTCGACCACCGCGACCCGGCCGGCGAACTCGCAGGTGAACACCGCCGTCCGCCCGTCGGGGGTGAAGTCGGCGTGGTCGATGCCCGCGCAGTCCGGAGTGGGCAGCGTGTCCTGCACCGCCCACGTGTGCGGGTCGTAGAACACCAGCTCGCGGCGCGCCTCCGCCACCGACACGGCCGAACGGCCGTCCGGGGTGAAGTACAGGTTGTACGGGTCCGTCACCGGGATCGGCTTGCCGGGAACGCCGGTGACCGGATCGAAAGGGGTCAGCTCGTCGGCGCGGTCGTCGCTGGCGTAGAGCGTCCGCATGTCCCACGACGGGACCACGTGCTGCAGCTCGCCGCGCCCGACCGGGTAGCGGGCGACCACGGCGAACGTGCTCGGGTCGATCACCCACACATCCCGCGACTTCGTGTGCGGGACGTAGACCAGCGGCTTCGCCGCGCGGGCCGCCGGCGACAACATCCCCGCCCCGGCTGCGGCGTAGACGTTGCGCGGGTCGGTCACCGGGGGCATCCCGGGCAGCCCGGTCCCGGGCGGTGGAGCCGGCGTGGGCCCGACGACCGCCTGAGGTGCGGATTGCGCCGTGGGGATCGGCGCGGGTGCCGAGCATGCCGCCAGGATCGCCAGTGTGATCAGCGCAGCGGCGGCGAGGAGGCCTCCGGCCGCGGGTCGTGCCGACAAGTCCAGTCCCTTCACGAGAACAGCACCGAGGCGGTGACGGGCCGCAGGCCGCGGCCGGCGAGATCGTCCAGCACCGCCGGGAGGGCGTCCAGCGTCCCGGCGTGTCCCAGGTGCAGGCTGACCACACCCCCTGCGCGCACGTCGGCGACGTTACGCCGGATCGCCGGCGCGCCGGGGTCGGTGAAATCCCGCGAGTCGACGTCGTAGGACAGCACCGTCGGGTAGCCCGCGGCGGCGGCCGCCCGGCGGACGACCGGCGTCGCGTGCTGCGCCTGGGAGGGCCGGAAGAACGCCCCGGGGCCGCCGGTCGCCGCCGCGATCAGGTCCCGGCAGCGCTCGACCTCCACCCGCACCCCGGCCTCGTCGAGGGCGGCGAGGTCCGGGTGCGACCACGTGTGGTTGCCCAGCTCGTGGCCCAGGTCGACGACCATCCGCCCGGCGTCGGGGTAGCGCTGGAGCCACGTCCCCACGGCCAGGACGGTCCCCGCCGCGCCACGATCGTGCAGCAGGGTGAGGACCCGCCGGGCGAGCGCCTCGTCCCCGGCACCGTGGAACGTCAGCGCCACCTCCGGACGACCGGTGCCGGCGTGTACCAGCTCGCCGGGCGGGCGGGCCGACACCGGTGCCGGTGCCGGTGCGCGGACATCAGGGGCGGAGGGCGGCGGAGCGGCCACGGGCTCGCCGGCCGGAGATGCCGAGCACGCCGCGGCGGCCAGCGGTCCGAGGAGGACAGCCCGCAGCACGGCCCGGCGGTCCATGCGCTCTCCTTCAGGTGGGTGCCGGCGGTACGACCTCCGACGTCGCCGGCGGGCCACGGATTTCGCTGCCCGGCACCGGGTCGAGGACGGCGACCGACCGGCGCGCATCGGCATCCTCCTGGCGGTCGCGGCCACCGGCTCGGTCGCGGCGATCATCCTGACGGGACTGTACGCGGACCGCTTCGGCCGCCGGTCCGCGCGTCGGATGCGCGATCGTGGCCCGCGGCGTTCGTGACCTCCAGACCGGGGCACTCGCGCCGTCGCCGACGCCACGATCCGCCATCTGACCGGTCCCCATCCGGCTTCTCAGAGGAATCTCATCTGCTCTGCCTACCGTTCGACCCATGTGGTTGCCGAGTGTGAAGGGCGAGCCTGCGACGCAGGTCGGATGCGGTATCCGCGGGAAGCGACCGCGGTCCGGCGCGTTCCTGCTACTCGCGCTGGCCGTCTGCGGGATGCTGGCCGTGACCGGCTGTGGCACCGGTACCACAGCCACGGCCACGGCCACGGCCACGGCCACGGCCAGTGGCGGCGGCACCGGTGGGCGCACCTCGGACGACGTAGTCATGATCATCCGTTACGCCGAGAAGCCCAGCGGCTCGACTCCGGGGTTCGACGCACGCGGCAACCCGGACCCCAGCTCGTTGACCGAAGTCGGCTGGAACCGGGCGCACCGCCTGGTGGACCTCTTCGACCCGGCAGACGGCCGCCTCCGGGCCG
>JAEUJO010000337.1 GCA_016794615.1 Pseudonocardia sp.
CGGGCTCTTCCTGCTCGGGTTCTCCGCCTACGTCGTGCTCGGCACCGCGGGGCACACGCTCGCGCCGCGCGACTACGCCGCCGTCGCGTCGCTGTACCTGCTCGTCGCGATCACCAGCCCTGGCGTGTTCACCGCGCTGGAGCAGGAGGTCAACCGGGAGGTGAGCAGCCGCCGCGCCGCCGGCGTCGGGACCGGTGCCGTCACGCGGGGCGGGCTGATCGTCGGCGCCGGGTACGCCGGCTCCGTCGCGGTCGTGCTGCTGGCCGCCGCGCCCTGGCTCGTGCCTCGTGTCCTCGGCGGCCACTGGAGCCTGCTCGCGGCGGCGATCGTCGCCACCGTCGGGGCGGCGGCGGTCTACCTGCTGCGTGGGCTGTTCGCCGGCGAGCGACGCTTTGGCTGGTACGCGGCCAGCCTCGGGATGGAGGGCACGGCGCGGCTCGTCCCGTGTGCGGTGCTGGCGCTCGTTGGCGCGACCGACCCGTTGGCGTACGGCTGGGCCTTCGCCCTCGGTACGGGGATCGCGGCGCTGGCGTGTCTGCCGGGCCGCACGGTGTCCACCCCGGCGCCGAGTGCAGGGAACCCGGTGGAGGTGCGCGCGATGGCCCGCGCCACCGGCCTGCTGGTCGTCGCGTCCGGGCTGACCTACGTCGTCGCCAACACGGCCCCGCTGGTGCTGACCGCCCGGCTCACCGCTGCTCCGGAGGTCGCAGCGAGCTTCGTGTCGCTGTTCGTGCTGGCCCGCATCCCGGTGTTCCTGTTCGGGCCGGTCCAGGCGTTCCTGCTGCCGACGTTGACGGCGGGCGCCGAGCGGGCGGACCTCGGCCACCTGCGGTCCCGGCTCCGCGTCGCCCTGCTCGCCGTCGCCGCCGTCGGCGTGCCCGGTGCGCTGCTGACGGCGGCGCTCGGACCGTGGGCGGCGCGCACGCTCTTCGGCGCGCCGCTCGACCTCTCGCACGCCGCGGCCGGCCTGCTCGGGGCCGGGACGGTCGCCATGCTGGCCGCGCAGGTGCTGCAACCCGCGCTCGTCGCGCTGCGCGCACACCGGATGGCGACGACCGCGTGGGTCATCGGGGTGCTGGCCTTCGCCGCGATGCTCGCGGCGCCCGTCGACCCGACGACGGCGGCGATCGCCGCACAGGTCGTCGGGCCGAGCACGGTGTGCGCCGTCATGGGTGTCGCGATCGGCACGCGCCTACGCTGACGACACCGACCCGGCAGATGTCCCGCTCGGCGGGCCGGATGGCCGGTGGCCGGACCGGCCTCGTCAGGTGATCGCCACCGCCACCACCAGCCCCAGCGCCACGTGCGCCGCCGCCACGACCCACGCCTCGGGCTCCAGCACCTCCGACCGCAGCACCGCACCGATCCGGATGCCCGTCACCCACTCCAGCAGCCGCACGCCACCCACCTGGGCCACGATGCCGACCAGCCCGAAGATCAGCGCGCCGAGCAGCCCCTCGACGAGGGTGCCCGACGAGCTCCAGATCGCCGTGACCACGATGAACGCCATGCTGACCATGCCCGCGCCGGTGACCAGCACCGCGCCCGGCAGGCCGTCGCGGACCATCTGGTTCAGCTTGCCCGGCGTCGTGATGTCGATGGCCCAGAAGCCGAGCAGCATCAACAGCACGCCGAGCACGGCGTAGAGCAGGATCGCGCCGATGCCGCGGCCGATCAGGGGGAAGAACCCGGGGCCGATGGCCGCCGCGGTCGTCATGGGAATGCCTCCTGGAGAGCTACTCGGCAGGTATCCGATGGGGAACGAAGGCTGCGCCGTCGTCGGTCACCAGCCCGACGGTCTCGCGGATGCCCAGGCCCGCGGCCTCGTCCCCGACGATCCACGCCCCCAGCGCGGGACGGAAACCGTCGAACTCGGGCAGCGGGTCGAACAGCTGGTAGACGTACCCTTCCTCGCCATAGACGCCGCCGGTCGCAACCTCGCTGCCGGGTGCGACGATCGTGATGTTCGCGCCCTCCCGGCCGAGGCGGGGCTTGCGGACGTACTCGGTCAGCAGACCGGGCTGGTCCAGGTAGGCGGGCAGCAGGTTGGGGTGGCCGGGGTAGAGCTCCCACAGCACCGCCAGCAGCGCCTTGTTGCTCAGCAGCGACTTCCACAGCGGCTCGAGCCACAGGGTCTCGGGCAGGCTGCGGACGACGTGCTTGCCGAAGTCGTCGCCGAGCATCCACTCCCAGGGGTAGAGCTTGAAGACCCCGTTGATCGGGGCCTCCTCGAGGTCGACGAAACGGTCGAGCGCCGAGTCCCACCCGATGTCCTCGATCGCCAGCCCGACGGTGTCGAGTCCGGCCTCGGCCGCTGTCTCCTGCAGGTAGCCGACCGTGACGTGGTCCTCGCCCGTCGCGTCACCGGACGACCAGGTGAAGTGCACCTCACCGGACGGCAACCCCTCGGCGATCGCGCCCCAGCGCTCGACGAGCTTCTCGTGCAGGGAGTTCCACTGGTCGTCATCGGGGTGCAGATCCTTGAGCCAGTACCACTGCAGGATCGACGCCTCGAGCAGCGTGGTCGGGGTGTCCGCGTTGTACTCCAGCATCTTGCACGGCCCGCGGCCGTCGTAGCGCAGGTCGAAGCGGCCGTAGATGTGGGGATCGTGCCGCCGCCATGACGCCGCGACGGACTCCCAGCTCCACTCGGGCAGCGCGAAGTCGCGGAACCGCTCGGTCGTCACGACGTGGTCGACGGCCTCCAGGCACATCGAGTGCAGCAGCTCGACGTCGGCCTCGAGGGCGAGGATCTCGTCCATCGAGAAGACGTAGTGCACCGACTCGTCCCAGTAGGGCCGCTCGACGCCCCCCTGGCCGCGGCCGGGCGCGTCGTAGACCAGACCCTGCTCGGTGACCGTCTTGTGCCAGCCCGCGCGCGGGGCTCCCGTCCGGCGTTCCATGTCGAACTCTCTCCAGGCCAGCTCAGCTGCCGCTGCTCTTGCCGCCGCCGGAGCCGCCCGAGCTCGACTTGCTGCCCGCCTTGCTGCCGCTCGACGTGCCGTTCGAGCTGCTCGACGGGCCCACGCCCAGCCCACCGCGACTCACCGTCGAGGAACCCGACGACGTGCGCACGGGCGTGCCGTCCTTCGGCACCGTATTGGTCCCGCCGCTCACCGGCTGGCCGATCGTGCCGGTGCCGCCGTAGTTGTAGTGGTACTGCCGCCCGCCGGCGCCGAGGAAGATCGGGAAGAAGGCGAAGCCACCGCCCCCGCTGCTGGCGGTGGTGTTCTCCACGGGAACGGTGCAGTTGCTGTCGTCGACGATGACACCCGCGTCGTCGACGCAGTGCGCGTCGATCTCTTCCTCGGGCTGCGCCGCCGCATAGCCGACGGCGATCAGGGCGACGACTCCCACCGTGACGCCGGCCCCGACGAGGATGCGCTTGCGCTTCTTCCGACCGGCCGCCTCGTCGGCGGCGCGCTGCTCCTCCTCGTCGCGCCGGCGACGCTCGGCCCGCTCTCGGGCGCGGCGCTCGGCAAGGGTCGGCTCGCGCGGCGTCGTGTTCTCGTCTTGTTGACGAATGCTGCCGCGGCGCCGCGGGGTCGTCTCCGCCGTCTCCAGGTCCGGATCCGCCGGTGTCTCGCTCTCGTCGCGTTCCGTCATTCCGCCTCCCCCGCGCCGGTCGGGCCGCAACCCTGTCGGCTCGCCCCGTGAACAGGGATCGCCCTCGACAGTGCCGCGCGGCGCAGCGGGACCGCAACCCGGCGCAGATCGACATCGGTCGAGATCACGCTGCGTCACCGCTGCGGTGAGCACGGACCGTTCGTCCACCCGTACCGCCGCTGCGCGTCGGAAACCCTAACTTCCCGGCCTCGACCGGCGGAAACGGGGTCGCTCACAGCAGCCCCGTTACCGGTCGACGCGACCTGCCGGGGCCCTTGCAGGGGATCGCGACAGGTAACGGCATGATGACGGCCGACATGGACTGCCGTCTTGCTCCCCAGCATCGGTCCGCCGGGTCGCCCGTCGTCGCTCCCCGCCTCGACGGCCCGCCCCGCGGTACCCGGCCGCGTTCGGCCTCGTCGCAGTTCGCCGCGCCGCACCGGCTGGCCGCCGGCGTGCTGACCGGCGCGCTGACGATGCTGGTCGTCGCGCTCCTCGACACCGTCACCGGTACGCAGGTCCCGGTCCTCGGGTCGTTCGCCGCACTGCCGGTACCGGTGGGGCAGGAGATCGTGGACGTCGCGGCACCGCCCGCCACACCCGGTACCTGCCTGGACTGGACGCGCGCGGACGCCTCGGACACCCGTGCCGTCGACTGCACGCAGGCCCACCTGTTCGAGCAGGCCGGGACGGTCCTGCTGGCCGACCAGACGGACCTGCCGGACGACGGCCGGTGGCGCCAGCTCGTCCACGAGCGCTGCGACCCGGTCGTCAAGCAGTACCTGAGCGGGCGGTTCGACCCGGACGGTCAATTCCGCATCGGGGCGCTGAAGCCGTCGCCCACGAAGTGGGCGCAGGGTGACCGGGAGCTGCGCTGCGGGCTGCAGAGCGCGTCGCGGTCGGGTGCGCTGTACCCGATGGCGGGCAAGGCCGTCGAGCAGGACCAGGCTGCGGTGCACACGCCGGGCACCTGTCTCGGGATCGACGGGCGCACGATCGGCGACCCGGTCGACTGCACTGGCCCGCACGCCGTGGAGGCGGTCGGGGTCGTGGACCTCGGGAAGAAGTTCACCGACGGCTTCCCTGCCGTGGACGCGCAGGACGACTTCCTCCAGACCGAGTGCACGAAGATCGCCACCGGGTACGCGGGCGGCGGCGACGTCATCGGCGCCAAGTCGCTCACGATCTACTGGGACAACCTCACCGAGGACTCCTGGAAGGCAGGCACCCGCCGGGTGAACTGCAACCTCGCCGCGCTGCTGCCCGACCGCAGCGGCTTCGCGCCGGTCGTGGGGACGGTGCGCGGCGCGGTGACGGTGGGCGACACCCCCGCCCCGCCGTCGACGAACAACCCGGAGCCCGGGGTGCCCGCGCAGGTGCCGCCGGTCGATGCCGTGCCGTCGCCGACTCCGGTGACACCCCCGACCGGGCCCAGCCCGACACCCACGCCGCCGCACACGGACGCGCCGCCGCTCAACACCGCGTCGCCCGACCCGCCGCCTGCCGACGGCCCGACTCCTACGGACCCGCCGGAGCAGCCCGAACCGACGTTGCCGTCACGGTCGCCGGCTCGGACGCCGGCACCGGCGACCGAGCTGAGGACACTCGTCGGCAACGGGTACTGACGGGCAGACTGGACGGGTGGAGCCCTCCTCCGGGATGAGCCGTCGGCGGTTCGACGAGCTGGTGGCCGACGCGCTCGACACGATCCCGCCGGAGCTCACCCGGGCGATGGACAACGTCGTCGTGCTGGTGGACGACCGGAACGCGGACGACCCGGAGCTGCTGGGACTGTACGAGGGCGTCGCGCTGACGGAGCGGACGAGCGACTACGGCGGCGTGCTCCCTGACCGGATCACGATCTACCGGGAGGCGATCCTCGACGTCTGCGTGGACGAGGACGAGGTCGTCGACGAGGTCGCGGTGACGGTGGTGCACGAGGTGGCCCACCACTTCGGCATCGACGAGGCCACCCTGCACCGCCTGGGCTGGGGCTGACCGGCCGGGCAGCTCGGCGTGGGC
>JAEUJO010000365.1 GCA_016794615.1 Pseudonocardia sp.
GAACGAGATCGGGTAGACCGTCAGGTCGAACAGCGCGCCACCGCCGAGCTCGGGTGCGACGAACCGGTCGTTCGGGTCGAGGGGGTTGCGCACACCGAGGTCCACCTGCACCGATCGCACCTCGCCGACGGCGCCGTCGGCGAGCAGCTCACACATGCGCACGACGGCCGGCTGGAACCGCGTCCACATCGCCTCCATCGCGAACACACCGGTCTGCGCGGCGAGCGCGGCGATCTCCCTGGTGGCCTCGGGCGTCACCGTGAACGCCTTCTCGACCAGCACCGCCTTCCCTGCCCGCAGCGCGGCCAGCGCCACGGCGCGGTGCTGCGGGTGCGGAGTCGCGATGTAGACGACGTCGACGTCCGGGTCGTCGAGGAGCGCCCGGTAGGAGTCGTGCGTGCGGGGGATCTCGTGGCGGGCGGCGAAGGCCGCGGCCCGCTCGGCAGAGCGGGAGGCGACGGCCGTGGCGACGGCGCCGTCGAGCAGCGGCAGGTCGCGCACCACCTTGTCCGCGATCCGTCCCGGCCCGACGATCCCCCAGCGCACGGTGTCCACGGCGACTGATCCTGCCCGATGGGGTCCGTCGTTGCAGGAAGGCGGCTTTCCTGACCCGACGCAGCGGCGTCAGGTCACCGCGAGCCGGACCGCCAGCGTCACCACCAGCACCGCCACCACCACCAGGAACACCCGCCGGACGAACGCCGACCCGCGTTCGACGGCCATCCGCGCACCGACCACCGCGCCGGTCAGGTTCGCGGCCGCCAGCACTGCCCCGAGACCGAGCAGGACCACGCCTGCGGGCAAGAAGAACACCAGCGCGCCGAGGTTGGTCGCGATGTTGACGACCTTCGCGGTCGCCGACGCCTGCAGGAAGGCGAAGCCGACCAGCCCCACCAGCAGGAACACGAGGAACGAGCCGGTACCGGGGCCCGCGAGACCGTCGTAGAAGCCGATCGCCGCTCCCCCGGCGATCATCACCGCGCCCTGGGTGCGCCGCGGGAAGCGCGGGGCGTGCACCGCCCCGAGCTCCGGACGTCGCCAGGTGTAGAGCCCGACACCGATCAGGGCGATCAGCACGATCACCGTCAGCACCCGCGACGGCAGGGCGGCCGCGAGCTGCGCACCCCCGATCGCCCCCACGAAGGCCGCGACCGCCATCGGCACCGCGTGGCTGCGGTCGATCGGCACGCGGCGGGCGAACGTGACAGCCGCGGACGTCGTCCCGACGACGCTGGCGAGCTTGTTCGTCGCCACGGAGAAGATCGCCTCGCCGCCCGGCAGCACGATCAGCAGCGCCGAGAGCTGCACCAGCCCGCCCCCGCCGACGATCGCGTCGACCGCACCGGCAAGCAGCGAGGCGGCGCACAGTGCCAGCAGGGCGAGCGGGCTGACCCCGCCGAAACCCGGCCACGTCAGGGGTGCGGTGAGCGCGTCGATCACGTGCGGCAACGCTACGGCCCGGGGGCCGCGGCGAGCAGCCGTGTGGTGGACGCCCGGGTCGGTGACCTCGTCAGCGCAGCGATGCCCAGAACCCGGTGAGCACGGCCGCGCCCCGTGCCGGGTCCTGCAGCATCCACCAGTGCCCGAGCCGGTCGAGCACCGCGACCTGCGCCCCGGCCCGCTCCGCCGCCCGCCAGCGCATGTCGTCCGTGCCGACGAAGTGGTCGTCGGCGGCCTGGATCGCCAGGCCGGGGCGGGCGGCTGCGGCAGGCAGGCGCTCACCGAGCCGCGCCATGGCGGGCTGCGCGGCGTCGCGGTAGAGCGCGAGCATGCAGCGGGCCATGTCGTCGGTCCAGCTCTTCGCCATCTCCTCGGCGACGTCCGGGGTCACCCCCAGGGGGACGAGGCCCGCAGCCCTCGCCGCCGGGTCGGCGACCATCGCCGCCGCGGCCTCCTCGCCCGCTCCGGGTGTCTGCCAGATCTGCGCGAGGTCGTGCCAGACGTAGTCGGGCTCGAAGACGCCGAGAATGTCCGAGCACCAGCTGCGCAGCAGGTCCGGCCGCGTCATCGCGACGTTCGCGACGTGCCCGCCACCCCAGTCGTGGCCCACCAGGTCGACCGGCCCGCCCAGCGCCTCGAGCTCTCCGACGAGCCAGAGGCGGTACTCCTCGACGGTCGCCTCCCACCCGTGCGGCGCGGGCGCGCCGAATCCGGGCGGCGAGAGCAGGACGACGTCGTCGCGCCTCAGCTCGCGGACGAGCGGCCCCCACACGGCGTCGGTCTCCGGGTTGCCGTGCACCAGGACGACGGTCATGGCTTCACCGTAGGTGACCTACTAGGCGAGGCGGGTCATCTCGACGGTGACGTCGAGCGCCGACGCGGTGCCGCCGGAGTAGACGCCCTTGAGCGGCGGGACGTCGTGGTAGTCGCGGCCCCCGGCCACCCAGACGTGCCGCTGGCCGATCTCGATGAGGTTCGTGGGGTCGAACCCCCACCACCCGCCGGTCCAGGCCTCCACCCAGGCGTGGCTCTCGCCCGTCACGGTCTGCTTGACCTCGGCGTTCGCCTTCGGCAGCAGGTAGCCCGAGACGTAGCGGGCCGGGATGCCCACCTCGCGCAGGAGAAGCAGCGTGAGGTGCACGTAGTCCTGGCAGACACCCCTGCCGGCCTCCCA
>JAEUJO010000008.1 GCA_016794615.1 Pseudonocardia sp.
GGCGGTGGTCCACAGGTGGGGTGACGGCACCGGTCGTCGCGCGGGACGGCACCGGTGGCCGGGGCACAGCCGATCATGGGCGGACACACAGGGAATTCCCATCCGGCGTCGACAGCGTGTGCGCCATGAGCCGCGGCATCCGTCCGCGGCCGGACCGAGGAGAATGGATGATCGACACCCGGATCGGTGGGCGCGGTCGCTGGATCCGCCTCGTCGCGGCGCCGGTGGGCGCGCTGGCCCTCGTCGGGCTGGCGGCGTGCGGTACAGCCACCGGCACGAGCACGACCTCGGCTGCAACGTCGTCCAGCGCGGCCGCCGAACCCTCGACCGCCGACGGCGACGACGCAGACAGCGACCTGGCCGACTACCGGAGCTGCCTGGAGGACAACGGCGTCACGATGCCGGCGCCGCCGTCCGGCGGCGTCGGGGCACCGCGGCAGGGCGGCACCCCGCCGTCGGGTGCTCCTGCGGCGGGCGGTGAGCAGGGCGGCACCCCGCCGTCGGGTGCTCCTGCGGCGGGCGGTGAGCAGGGCGGCCCCGGCGGGAAGCCCGGCCAGGCGCCTCCGGGTGTCGACGCCACCACGTGGGCCGCGGCCCAGAAGGCCTGCGCCGACCTGGCCCCGACCCCGCCCGACGGCTCCGCGCCGACGGCGAGCTCGGTGAGCTGATCGGCGCCTTCGGGGGAGGAGGGGCCCGGCGCCCCCGGCGCCGGGGGCGCCGGGCCCATCGTCGTCTGCGCTCGCCGACGATCTGAGCGCAGGTGCGGCCGGGTGGGTCGGGTCGCATGCGGCGACGGGTCAGCGGGCGCGCCAGTACCCCGTCGCGTACACCGCGCGCCGGTCGAGCCCACGGTCGTCGAGCAGATGCCGCCGCAGGTCGCGAACGCACGCGGACTCCCCGGCCAGCCACGCCTGGCCCCGCCCCGCCGGCAACGACGCCGCGCGCACGGCGTCCGCCAGCGGTTCACCCGCGGACCGGTCGTCGCGGTGGACCCAGTGCACACCCGTCCCGCCGGGCAACTCCTGCTCCTCGTCGACGTCGGCGACCTCCAGGTACGCGACGGCCGGCACTCCGGCCGGCAGCGCCGCAAGCACCGTCGCGACCGCGGGCAGCGCCGACTCGTCGCCGATCACGAGATGGAAGTCCGCCTCCGGGTCGACGACGTAGCGCCCGCCGGGCTCCGAGACCCCCACCCACGCACCGGCCTGCGCCTCGCGCGCCCACGCCGCGGCCGGCCCGTGCCCCTCGTGCAGCACGAAGTCGACGTCCAGCTCGCCCGCCGTCGGATCGAAGCGCCGCACGGTGTAGGTGCGGATCGTCGGCCGCGGCTCGCCGGTCGGCCACAGCGGGCCACCCGACGTCGTTCGCGGCACCGCGGGCCGGTCCTGCCCCCCCACGGGGAAGAACATCTTGATCCGCCGGTCCGGCCCGGCTCCGGCGAACCCCGCGAGCTCGGCGCCCTCCAGCGTGACCCGGATCATCCGCGGGGTGATCCGGGTGCTGCGCCGCACCTGCAGCAGCCGTGGTGCCGTCGTGCTCATCACGCCCATGATGCCGTCGCCGCTCGTCGAGCCCCTCGCCAGGGCGCGGTCCCGCCCACACCGCCGCGCGGGTGGGGGTGCGCGACGGGGGGTGCCGACTCGCGACGACGGGGCACTAGCGTGCGTGGGCGATGGCTGTCGTGGTGGTCGGTGCGGGCATCGCCGGGATCGCGTGCGCGGTCGAGCTCAGGGCGGCGGGTGTCGCTGTCCGCGTCGTCGACCGGGCCCACACCGTGGGCGGCCGGATGGCGAGCAGGCGGATCGAGGGCCGCCCCGTCGACCTCGGGGCCGCCTACTTCACCGTCCGCGACCCCGAGTTCGCGCAGGTCGTCGCCCGGTGGCGGGCGGTGGGCCTGATCCGGCCGTGGACGTCGGAGCTGGCCGTCTTCGGGCGGGGCGGGGAGCGCAGCCGCGCTCCGGGGCCTGTCCGTTGGGCCGCGTCCGGCGGCCTGCGCAGCCTGGTCGCCGCCCTCGCCGAGGGGCTCCCGGTCGAGCTCGGGCGGCCGGTCGAACGGGTGGACCCCGGCCCGACGGTCGACGGCGAGACCGTCGACGCCGTGGTCCTCGCGATGCCCGACCCCCAGGCGCGCCGCCTCCTGCCCGACGGCTCGCCTGCGGCCCCCCGGCTCGAGGGCCGCGAATGGCACCCCGTGATCGCCGTGGCCGCCGGCTGGACGCGCCGGGAGTGGCCGCCGATGACCGCCGCGTTCGTCAACGACCACCCCGTGCTCTCGCTGGTCGCCGACGACGGTGACCGGCGGGGCGACGGCGCCCCGGTGCTGGTCGCGCATTCCGTGGCCGACGTCGCGCGCCGGTACGACGCGTCCCCGGACGACGCCGTCGTCCCGATGCTCGACGCGCTCCGGTGGTTGCTGGGCCTGCGCTCCGGCCCGCTCTGGACCCACGCGCACCGCTGGCGGTTCGCCGCGCCCGCGCAGAACCGGGACGACACCTTCCACCTGGGCGACGACGGCATCGGGCTGGCCGGTGACGGCTGGGGCAGCCCGCGGATCGAGACGGCCTGGCGGTCGGGTACCGATCTCGCCCGCGCAGTGGTCGACCGGTCACGACAACTCTGAGGAACGGGATGACCCGTCCCCGGATGAGTGCGAGGTCGATCGCGACACGTCCGAGCCGATCTCGGATCGGCTCCCGGGGGACCGCGACGGCGACGGTCTACGCGGTGGCGCGGTCCTTCGGCCGGACGTACCACACCGGAACCGGCGACGCCTCCTGACGCCCGAACCCGGGCTACCGTTCTCCCCGTGGCAGCACCCGCGGACCAGGTTCTCGCCGAGCTGCGTGACGCACTCCCCGCCGACCGCATCCTGACCGACACCGACGTCATGGCCTCGTACCTGCACGACGAGGCCGAGTGGGCCGAGTACGGCCGGGCCCGGGCCGTGGTCCGCCCGCTCGAGACCGCCGAGGTGGCTGCGGCCGTCGCGGTCTGCGCTCGGCACCGCGTCCCGGTGGTACCCCGCGGAGCGGGCACGGGCCTGTCCGGCGGGGCGAACGCCGTCGAGGGCGGGATCGTCCTCACGACCGAGCGGATGCGCCGCATCGTCGAGATCGATGCCGCCGAGCGGCTCGCGGTGGTGCAGCCGGGCGTCGTGAACGACGTGCTGCGTGCCGCCGTCGCCGAGCACGGGCTCTGGTACCCGCCGGACCCGGCGAGCGCCCCGTGGTCGACGATCGGCGGGAACGTCGCGACGAATGCCGGCGGCCTGTGCTGCGTCAAGTACGGCGTCACCCGCGACTACGTGCTCGCCCTCGAGGTCGTCACCGCCTCCGGGCAGGTCGTGCGGCTGGGTCGCCGCACCGCCAAGGGAGTGGCGGGCTACGACCTCGTCGGGCTGATCGTGGGCTCCGAGGGCACGCTCGGGGTGATCACCGAGGTCACCGTGCGGCTGCGCCCGGCGCGGCCCACGGCGTCCCGGACCGTCGTCGGGTTCTTCGACACCCTGGCCGCGTGCGGCGCCGCCGTCGCCGGTGTCACGGCCCGGGGTCTGCAGCCCGCGGAGTTCGAGCTGATCGACCGGCACTGCCTGCGGGCGGTGAACGAGTGGAAGCACGCCGGCTTCCCGGACGACGCGGCGGCGCTGCTCCTGGCCCGCACGGACCTGCCGGAGCCGGCAGGCGGCCAGGAGGCCGACGCGATCCTGGCGGAGTTCGAGGCGGCCGGCGCGCGCGAGGCCGTCGTGTCGACCGACGCGGTGGAGGCCGAAGCGCTGTTCGATGCCCGGCGGCTGGCCTACCCGGCGTTGGAGCAGCGCGGGGACGCCGTGCTGACCGAGGACGTCTGCCTGCCGCGCGGGCGGCTGGCCGAGATGCTCGCCCTCGTCGACGAGATCGGTACGCGCCACGACGTCCTCATCGCCAACATCGCCCATGCCGGCGACGGCAACCTGCACCCGCTGCTGATCACCGAGTACGGCGACGACGCCGCCCGGCTGCGGGCGCAGGCGGCGTTCGAGGAGATCGTGAACACGGCGATCGACCTGGGCGGCACCGTGACGGGCGAGCACGGGGTGGGCCTGCTCAAGCGGGCCGGGATGCATCGCGAGCTCGGCCCGGCCGTGCTCGCGATGCAGCGGGCGGTGAAGGCGGCGCTCGACCCGCACGACATCCTCAACCCCGGCAAGGCGGTGGGGTGACCGTGGCCGCGCTGCTTCCCGCCCTTCTGGACCCTCCCGCAGGCCGGCCCGCGCTGGCCTTCCCCGACGGTGCGCTCACCTACCCCGAACTGGCCGCCCGCGCCGGTGCCGTCGCCCGCGAGATCGCCGGGCTGGACCGCGTCGCGGTGTGGGCGACGCCGACGCTGCCCACCGTCGTCGGGATCGTCGCGGCGTTGCTCGCCGGGGTGCCGGCGGTGCCGGTCAACCCGCGCAGCGGTCCGCGCGAGCTGGCGCACGTCGTCGCGGATGCGGCGCCCGGCGCCGTGCTCGCCGACCCCACCGTCGACCTTCCCGCCGCGTTGGCCGAGGTCCGCCGGATCCCGGTCCCCCGCGAGCCGGACCGCCCCGGAGGTCCGGCACTGCGAAACGTCGATTCCGACCTACCGGGAACCGCTCCGGCGCTGGTCATCTACACCTCGGGGACCACCGGGCCGCCGAAGGGAGCAGTGCTGTCCCGCGCGGCGATCGCGACGAACCTCGACGCGCTCGCCGACGCCTGGGACTGGTCGGACGCCGACGTCCTCGCCCATGCCCTGCCGTTGTTCCACGTGCACGGGCTGGTGCTCGGCGTGCTCGGCCCGCTGCGGCGCGGCGGTGCGGTGCGCCATCTCGGGGCGTTCTCCGCGCCGGCGCTCGCCGCGACGGTCGACGCCGGCGCGACGCTCGTCTTCGGTGTCCCCACCCACTACCACCGCCTCGCCGACGAGCTGGCCACGGACCCGGCAGCGGCGGCGCTCGTCGGCCGGGCGCGGCTGCTCGTCTCCGGCTCCGCCGCGCTCACCGCCGTCGACCATGCCCGGCTGCAGCGGCTGACCGGGTTGGCGGTGCGCGAGCGGTACGGGCTGACCGAGACGCTCATCCTCACCGCCGCCCGCGCCGACGAACCCGTCGAGCCCGGCACGGTCGGGCGCCCGCTGGCCGGGGTCGAGCTGCGCCTGGTCGCGGAGGACGCGGGCGACGACCTGGGTGCCGTCGAGGTGCGCAGTCCGGGGATGTTCAGCGGCTATCTCAACCGGACGGACCCGCCGGCGACGCCCGACGGCTGGTTCCCGACCGGCGACATCGGTCGCTGGACGGCGTCGGGAGCGCTCGCGCTCGTCGGGCGCAGGGCCACCGACCTGATCAAGTCCGGCGGCTTCAAGATCGGGGCGGGCGAGATCGAGAACGCGCTGCTCGAGCACCCGACGGTCCGGGAGGCGGCGGTGGTCGGCGTGCCGGACGACGACCTCGGCGAACGGGTGATCGCTTTCGTCGTCGCGGCGGGAGCGGCGGACGGCGCTGCCCTCGCCGACCACGTCGCGAGCCTCCTCTCGCCGCACAAGCGGCCCCGGGAGGTCCGGTTCGTCGACGCGCTGCCCCGCAACGACATGGGCAAGGTCGTCAAGGCCCGCCTCCCGCGCTGACGGGGACGTGCACGCCCATCCGTGGCACCATCGCGACGTGGCCGCTCCCCGCGATCCCGTCGCCGACCTGCGCCGGATCGCCTTCCTGCTCGAGCGGGCCCACGAGTCGACCTACCGGGTGCGGGCGTTCCGGGGGGCCGCCGCCGCGCTCCGGGCCCGGGGCCCCGATGAACTGGCGGCCCTCGTGGCGTCGGGCGAGCTCCGACGCCTGCGTGGGGTCGGTGACGTCACCGCACGCTGCGTCGTGGAGTCGCTCGCGGGCGAGGAGCCGGAGTACCTGCGCAGGCTGCAGGCCGGCGAGTCCACGGTGCTCGCCGACGCCGCCGCCGACCTGCGTGCCGCCTTGCGCGGTGACTGCCACAGCCACACCGACGCCTCCGACGGCGGCTCCCCGCTCGCGGAGATGGTCGAGACCGCCGGGGAGCTCGGCCACGACTACCTGGTGATCACCGACCACTCCCCGCGGCTGACCGTCGCGAACGGACTCTCACCGGAGCGGCTCCGCGCACAGCTCCGCGCCATCGCCGAGCTCAACGAGTCGCTGGTCGACACCGGGTTCCGGGTGTTGACCGGCATCGAGGTCGACATCCTCGACGACGGCGCGCTCGACCAGGAACCGGACCTGCTCGCCGAGCTGGACCTCGTGGTGGCGAGCGTGCACAGCACGCTGCGGATGCCGGCGGCCGAGATGACGGAGCGGATGCTGACGGCCGTGGCGAACCCGCACGTCGACGTGCTCGGCCACTGCACCGGCCGCATGGTGACCGGCAACCGCAAGCGGCCGGAGTCGCAGTTCGACGCCGACGCGGTGTTCGCGGCGTGTGCCGAGCACGGGGTCGCGGTGGAGATCAACTCTCGGCCGGAGCGGCTCGACCCGCCGAAGCGGCTGCTGCGGCGGGCCGTCGAGGCAGGCTGCCTGTTCACGATCGACACCGACGCGCACGCGCCCGGGCAGCTCGACTGGCTCGACGTCGGGTGCTCCCGGGCGGTGGAGTGTGGCGTCCCGACCGAGCGCGTCCTCAACACCTGGCCGGTGGAGCGCCTGCTGGCCCGTACCCGCTGAGGCCGTCGGGGTCGGCCAGTTCGAAGTCGGCGAAGTCGAACCCGGGGGAGACGACGCACGTCAGCAGGACGGGCTCGGTGCCGAGGAGCCGGGCGGTCTGCCATGCACCGGCGGGAACCAGGACCTGCGGATGGTCGGCGTCCAGCACGTGCTCGTCGCCGGCCGAGGGGGACTCGCCGATGTGCAGCGCCACCGGCGAGCCGCCGTGCCGGCACCACAGCTCGGCCGAGCGGACGCGGTGCGGGCGGGACACGTCGTCGAGCAGGTAGAGGATCGCGGTCGCGCTCGGGCGGGGACCGTGCGGTGTCTCGACGGTGACACCGGAGGTCCAGGTGCGGCGGTACCAGCCACCCTCCGGGTGGGGGTCCAGGTCGAGGGCGGCGGCGAGGGTGGGGACTGTCACCGTGATGATCCTCCTCTCCATCCGAACGGGTGGCAGAAGTCGCGCCGGGTGGCCGGTACCGGTGAAATAGCCGCGAGTCGGACGGCCCCGAGTCGCAGACGACCAGCGGGAGGAGGTGACGCGGTGTGTCGAGGTGCAGCGCCGCGCGCCCCCTCGTCGCGCTCCTCGGAGGCTGCGCGGTGCTCGCCGGCTGCGCCGCGGTCGACGGCGGACCCGCGCCGCAGCCGACCGCCGACCCGCGCTGTTCGAGGACCGCGGCCGAGAGGCTCGGTTGGGGGGACCCCGGCCGCAGCTCCGACTTCGACGCCGGTCTGCCGCCGGACTGGCATCCCTACGGGCCGGAGGTCGGTCACGACAAGAAGGGCGTACGTACGCCTGCGGCGATCACGGTGAGCGCCGGCGTCGCGACGATCACCGGGACCGCCGACGGCACGACCGGTGCCATGAGCTGGCATCCCGGGCAGCGGTACGGGCAGTGGGAGGCCTGCGTGCGGATGGACCCCGGGCCGGACGCCTTGCACGGCGTCCTGATCCTCTGGCCGGTGGCCGAGGACTTCCCGGCCGGTGGGGAGATCGACTGGATGGAGGTCTTCCGCGGCGACCGCCAGGAGGTCACCGTCAACATCCACCACGGTCCGCCGGACCGCAGCTTCGGGGGCGCGGTGGTCCACGACGCCACGCGGTGGATCGCGTGGGCCGTCGAGTGGACGCCCGACCACATCACGACCTATGCGGACGGCGAGGAGTGGTATTCGACGGACCGTTCGGACCTCTTCCCACCGAGACCCATGAACATGACGATGCAACTCGACTGGTTCCCGCCGGAGAGCGGCGGCCCCGCAGACCGCGGATCGGCCATGCAGATGGACTGGGCCCACCAGTGGGCACTCCCGGAGAGCGAGCCCGCCACGCTGTCGCTCGCGCCCGGAGACCCGGCGACCGGGCAACCGCGCCTCTACCCTGATCGCAGGCCGCGACCGCTGCCGGCGGCTCCCTGACTCGTGGGCGGCGGGTGACGAACAGGATCTGGGGCCGTCACCCGCCGCCCACGACCCCCGCTAGCGATCCTTGGTCGCTAGGTGAGCCGGGACAGTCGCAGGTCACCGCGGGTGGGCGGGTCGGCGCCGCGGCGCGAGCACGCGATCGCCGCGGCGAGCACCGCGTCGTGCAGCAGTTCGTCCAGGGTGCTGTAGTCCAACGTCTGCAGCCGGGCCGGGCCCCCGCCGCCGAGCAGGCCGTGCCCGTACAGTCCCGCGAGAAGCGCGGCGGAGAACGTGTCGCCTGCCCCGACGGTGTCGATGACCTTCACCGCGACGCCCGGGCGCCGGGCCCGCAGACCGGTGGAGGTGCCGGCGACCACGCCGTCCGGCCCGAGTGTGACCGCGACGAGCGTCGGCCCTCGGCTCAGCCAGTCGTCGACGACCTGATCGGGTGTCATGTCCGGGACCAGCCAACGGAGGTCTTCCGAGCTGACCTTGACGACGTGCGCGGCCCCGAGCATCTCGTGCACGCCGCGCAGGACCTCCACGGGGTTGCCCATCAGCATCGGACGGCAGTTGGGGTCGTAGCTGATCGTGATCGTGTCCGACGCCCGCATCAGCAGGTCGCGCAGCACCGCGTCGCCCGGCGCGGTGGTCAGTGCCAGCGACCCGGAGTGCAGTGCCACGACCGGCCCGGACGATCCCGCGTCGAGTGCGCGCGCGACCTCGGCGGGTGTCCACTGCCAGTCCGCCGTGCCGGAGATGCGGAAGTCGTACGCCGGCGATCCGCTCTCGTCCAGCGACACCATCGCGAGCGACGTCTGTTCCTTCGCCGCCACCGCGTGGTCGAGCTGGACGCCGTTGTGGGTGAGGTGCGCGCGGATCCGTCTGCCGAGCAGGTCGTCCGAGATACGGGCCAGCAGGCGGGCGGGGACGCCGAGGCGGGCGAGGCCGAGCGCGACGTTGGCCGGGCTGCCGCCGGGCGCGATCTCGAAATAGCCACCGACCGGTGCGGGCACCAGGTCGACGAGGGCTTCTCCCGCGACGGCGATCACGCCGGTGGCGCCACCGGTCGTCGTCGCGTCCGCGGCCAGCCCGCCGGGGGTCGCTGCTTCGGGGGCGGTCACCGCTGACCGGTCCGGTGCGAGGTGTTGATGGTGGACTCCTCTCGACGGGCGGCCCGACGTCCGCCGGATGTGCTCGGCGCGTCTGCCATCGTCGCCGCTGCGGTGTGGTGCACGCCACCGCTGACCGGTTGGTCAATCGCGCACGACCTGCTCGAGGTTCGCCAGCACGTCGTCGTAGATCCGGGCGAGGCCCTTCGGCGCGAACGTCCGCTCGAAGAAGCCGCCGATCCCGCTCGCACCGTTCCACGTCGTGATGGCCCGGACTCTGCTGCGCCCGGCCTCGACCGGCTCCACCAGCCAGGTGGTGACCATGCTCGAGTTCGCATCCCGCTCGACCAGCGACCCGTCGACCGACTCGACGACGTCCACCAGACAGTCGCGCGAGCGATTCTTCGTGGCGGCCAGCCTCCAGTGTGCGCGCGTGCCCGCCCCGTGGCCCCCGGACTCGACGCGGTAGTCGCTGAACCGGTCGGTGAGGATCTGCGGCCTGACCTGCTCGTAGTCCGCCAGTGCCGCCCGCACGGCGGCGACCGGAGCGTCGATGACCCGCTCGGTGGTTGCTGTTATCTGCCCCATCTGGCCACCTGTCCCATGGCGTTCATCCTGCACCGGGCCACCGACAGTTCGGCGACGGCCCGTTGTCGATGATCGCGTCCGCGTGCTCCCACGGCCGTTCGACGGCGAACAGCGCTTCCTCTTGTTCTGCCCACCGGGCGCGGTGCGGGGCGTACCCCGGCCAGTCGCCCCTGGCCTGCAGCCGCTCGCTCCGCACCCGCGCCGGGCTGTCCACCCAGACCGCTGTCGATGCGAACGGGCGCAGTGCAGCCGACCCCGCGCCGCACCCCTCCAGGACGACGATCGGCGCGCAGGGCGTCCCGTGCCACTCCGCGAACCGGTCGGCGGTCCAGTCGTAGCGCCGCCAGCGGGCCCGCCTGCCGGCCACCAGCGGTCGTGCCACCCAGTCCACCGCCAGCTCCACCCCCGCGGCCAGCCCGTCCCAGCCGGGGTAGATGACGTCGAGGTGCACGACCGGGACGCGGCCCAACGCGCGGGCCAGGGTGCCGGCCAGCCGCGTCTTGCCCGCTCCGGAGTGGCCGTCGAGCGTCACCAGCCGGGTCGCACCGACGGCCGGTCGGGAGCGGACGAGCGCGACCAGGTCGTCGATCACAGGTGCAGTCAACAGCCCGACGCGACCCGTTTCGACAACCCGGCTGCCGGCGCGGGCCGGATCACGTCCCGGACGACACCGCTCGGCGGCGAGGGCGGCACGCTGGACCGATCAGCGGCACACGCGGACGCTGAGGGCCCCCGGGCGGTACGCCGCAAGGGCACCGAAGGCCGGGAGGTCGCGTGAGTGAGCAACCGAACTGTGTTTCCGCGCTCGCCCGTTTCCGCTTGCGGCACCCACGGGTCGACCATCTGGCCCGCGCAGGGGAGCGTTTCACCGAGACGCACGGGAACCACTACGCCGCGGCGATCACCTATTTCACCATTCTTGCGCTGGTCCCGCTGCTGATGGTCGCGTTCGCATCGCTCGCGCTGGTGCTGCAATCGAGCCCGGACCTGCTCGCCGAGCTGAAGACCCAGATCGGCAAGGCACTGCCCGCGGGCCTGGACCAGACCCTGAGCAGCGTGATCGACCAGGCCATCACCTC
>JAEUJO010000020.1 GCA_016794615.1 Pseudonocardia sp.
CCAGGGCCGCGGCGCCCAGGGCCGCGGCGGCAAGGGCCGGGGCGATCAGGGCGGCCGCGGGGGACAGGACCGGCGCGGCGGCAAGCCCGGACAGCAGGGCCGCGGGGGCGACCGCGGTCGCGCTCCCGCACCGGCGGCGAACAACGCGATGGCGGACGCCCTGCGCCGAGCCGGGTTCGACACCGGCGGCAGCGACAAGAAGCGCTGACGCCGCCCGCGGCCACGGGGTGATCGCCGCCTGCGCGCCCGTGGTGCACGATCGCCGTTCCCGCGTGCCTGCCTGCTGTGCACACAGCAGCAGGCACGCGCCATCCGGGATCACCGGCAGCGGACGCGCGCAATGCCGATCACCCGGGAGCCGGGTCGGCGCCCGCTTCCGCCCGATCTTGCGTAGCCGGGCCGTCCGGCGCAGAGTGCGGGGCGGTCTGTGACGTAACGCAGGCGGAAGCCGTCCGCGATCCCGCGGTAACCCCACCCGCGGACGATCATGCTCGTCGACGAGCCTGGAGGTGGCGTGCGCACGACCGGCCGGGGGACGCGGGCCGCCCGCTCCCGCTGGCGGCCCGCGATGACGGCCGTCGCGGCGTTCGTGCTGCTCGTGGTCGTGTGGGAGCTGGTGAAGCTCGTCGTGCCGGACGACGGGGTGAGCATCGCAGGCACGCGGGTCCTGCCACGGACCTCGGACGCGGCGATGCCGCACGTCTGGACCGTCCTCGGCAGGCTGTCCGACCCCGAGGTCGCGGGGGCGGCGCAGCAGCGGTCGATCGGGGCCGCCGTCCTCTCCGGGGCGCTGTTCACGTTGCGCCTGTCCCTCGGCGGACTCCTGCTGGGCGGTGTGCTGGGCGTGCTGCTGGCGGTGGTGATGCAGCGGTCGGGCCTGCTCGAGCGCGCGCTGCTGCCCTACGTCGTCGCGTCGCAGACCGTGCCGCTGATCGCGATCGCCCCGCTCGTCGCCGGCTGGGGCGGCAAGATCGCGGTGTTCGGGCAGCCGTGGCAACCGTGGGCGAGCGTCATGGTGATCGCCGCCTACCTGGCGTTCTTCCCGATCGCCGTCGGCATGCTGCGTGGGCTCACCTCGCCGCGGACCGCGGACGTCGAACTGTTCGGCGCGCTGGCCTGCGGGTGGTGGACGACGCTGGTGCGGCTGCGGCTTCCCGCGTCGGTGCCGTACCTGATCCCGTCGGCCCGGCTCGCCGCCGCCGCCGCGGTGATCGGCGCGATCGTCGCCGAGATCTCCACGGGTACCCGTGGTGGGATCGGCCGGCTGATCATCGAGTACGCCCAGGCGGCGACGGGTGATCCGGCACGCGTGTACACCGCGATCCTCGGCGCGGCGGTGCTGGGTCTCGTCGCGGCGTGGGCGGTCGGGCTGCTCGACCTCGCGCTGCGGCGCTACCAGGGGGTCGCCCGATGAACGCCGTCGAGCTGACCGGCGTCGGCAAGACCTTCGACACCGGGGCCCGGGGGCCGGTGCACGCCCTGTCGGGCATCGAGCTGCGGGTCGAGCCCGGCGAGTTCGTGTCGCTGATCGGCCCGTCGGGATGCGGGAAGTCGACGCTGCTGCGGGTGGTCGCGGACCTGGAGCAGCCGAGCTGCGGGTCGGTGGTGGTCGGGGGCAAGTCCGCCCGGCAGGCCCGGCTGGACCAGGACTACGGCATCGCGTTCCAGCAGGCCGGCCTGCTGGAGTGGCGGACGGTCGTGGCGAACGTCGAGCTGCCCCTGCACGTGCACGGGGTCGCGAAGGCCGAGCGCCGCGCCCGGGCGGCGGAGCTGCTCGCACTCGTCGGCCTCGCCGAGTTCGCCGCGCTGCGCCCCAGCCAGCTCTCGGGCGGCATGCAGCAACGGGTGGCGATCGCCCGATCGCTCGCCACCCGGCCGAAGCTGCTGCTCATGGACGAACCCTTCGGCGCGCTGGACGAGATGACCCGCGAGCGGATGCAGGCCGAGCTGCTGCGCATCGCGGACGAGACGGGCGCGGCGGTGCTGTTCGTCACGCACTCGATCCCCGAGGCGGTCGTGCTGTCCGACCGGGTCGTCGTGATGTCCCCGCGGCCGGGGCGGATCACGGACGTGATCGACGGGCGGCGTCCGCGGAGCGGGTCCGGACCGGCCGGTCGGGGGGTCGACGGCGCTCTGCCCGATTCCGCTCTGCCCGATTCCGCTCTGCCCGATTCCGCTCTGCCCGATTCGGTACTCGCGGACGAGGACGTCGACGGCGTGCGCGAGTCCGCCGAGTTCTTCGCGGCCGTCACCGAGGTCCGCGAGGCGCTGCGCAAGGGCAGCGCATGACCCGCCCGACCGTCGCGACCGCCGTCGCGGGGCCGCGCCGCCGCCCCTCGCTCGACCGGGTCTGGCCGCCCGTCGCGTTCGGGATCCTCGCGCTGGTCCTGTGGGAGCTCGTGGTGACGTTCTCCGGCGTCCCCGCCTTCCTGCTGCCCGCGCCGAGCGCGATCGCCGCGCAGGTCGTCGCCGCCTTCCCGACCATCCTCGCGACCGCCGCCGTGACCGGCGGGAACGCCCTGGTCGGCCTGGTCGTCGGCTTCGTGATGGGGGTCGGGCTCGCGCTGCTGGCGGCCCGGTCCCGGATCGTGTCGGAGTTGGCGACACCGCTGGTCAGCGCGGCTGCTGCGGTCCCGATCGTGGCGCTGGCGCCGGTGTTCACGACGATGTTCGGCTCGACCACGGAGGTGCCGCGGCGGCTGGTGGTGTCGGTCGTGGTGGTCGTGCCGGTGTTCGTCTCGACGGCCCGCGGGCTCGCGCAGGTGACCCCGGTCCACCACGACCTGATGACCGCGCTCGCGGCGACCCCGGGGCAGTTCGCGCGGTTCGTCCGCCTGCCCGGTGCGGTGCCCTACATCATGACGGGCCTGCGGCTGGCCGCCCCGGCCTCGGTGATCGCCGCGATCGTCGCGGAGTACTTCGGCGGCCTCCAGAACGGGCTGGGCAGCCGGATCACGTCCGCCGCGGCCAACACCGCCTACGCGCGGGCCTGGGCGTTCGTCGTCGCGTCGATCATCCTCGGCCTGCTGTTCTACCTCGCCGGCCTGCTCGCCGAGCGGATCGTCACCCGGACCCCGACCAGGAGAGAGCCATGAGACTGACACGATCGAGACGGGGGATCCACGCGGGCCTCGCCGCCGCGGCGGCGGTGCTGGCCCTGGGCCTCGCGGCCTGCTCGACCACGCCCCAGGCCCCATCGGGCGGGGGTGCCGCCTCCGGCTCGGCCGCGGGCGTGTTGACGCCCGTCAAGTTGCAGCTGCAGTGGGTGACCCAGGGCCAGTTCGCCGGCTACTTCGCCGCCGTCGACCAGGGCTTCTACCGGAAGCGCGGGCTGGACGTGCAGATCCTCGAGGGCGGCGTCGACATCGTCCCGCAGACGGTGCTCGCGCAGGGCCAGTCCGATTTCGCGATCGCCTGGGTGCCCAAGGCGCTCGCCTCGCGCGAGCAGGGCGCGGGCATCACCGACGTCGCGCAGGTCTTCCAGCGTTCGGGCACCTACCAGGTGTCGTTCGCGAACAAGGGGATCACGGCGCCCGACGCCCTGCGCGGCAAGAAGGTCGGCAACTGGGGCTTCGGCAACGAGTTCGAGCTGTTCGCCGGTATGACGAAGGCGGGGATCGCGCCGTCCGACGTCACGCTCGTCCAGCAGCAGTTCGACATGCAGGCGCTGCTCAACGGCGAGATCGACGCCGCCCAGGCCATGTCGTACAACGAGTACGCGCAGGTGCTGGAGGCGACGAACCCGGCGACCGGCCAGCTCTACCAGCCGTCCGACTTCAACGTCATCAACTGGAACGACGTGGGTACCGCGATGCTCCAGGACGCCATCTGGGCCAACACCGAGAAGCTGTCGGACCCGGCCTACCAGGACACGACGACGAGGTTCATCGCCGCGTCCCTGGAGGGCTGGGTGTACTGCCGCGACAACCCCGAGTCATGCCGCGACATCGTGGTGAAGGCCGGCTCGAAGCTGGGGGCGAGCCACCAGCTGTGGCAGGTCAACGAGATCAACAAGCTGATCTGGCCGTCGCCCGCGGCCGGGGTCGGCACGATCGACCAGGCGGCGTGGGACCGGACGGTGCAGGTCGCGCTGCAGGCCAAGAACGCCGACGGGGCGACGGTGCTGACCAGGCAGCCCGACGCCCAGGCGTTCACCAACCAGTACGTCGGTGCGGCGCTGGACGTGCTGAAGGCCGAGGGCGTCGACGTCGTGGGGGCGGGCTTCGCCCCGGAGACCGTGACGCTGAAGGCCGGCGGCGCCTGACCGCTCCGCGGACCTCGTGCGCACCGCGGACCCGTTGCGCACCGCGGACCCGCAGGCAGGCCACCTTCGTGCAGCCGGACGGCATGAAGGTGGCCTTCCTGCAACCGGTGCTACCCCGGCTCGCGGTCGGTAGACGCCCCATGGGATGATTTCCTGTCGGTTCGATGTTGTGGATCGAGAAAGCCCGCTGTCCGGCTGTGTGCCATCACGTCCGCGGGCTTGGCCCCGCGGGTGCACCGTCCGTGCTCCCGTTCCGTTCGACGAGAGACAGACGTGACACTGAACGACGTTGTCGTTGACCCTGCCCTGCCCGAGACCGCCGAGACCGCCGAGACCGCCGAGACCGCTGTGACCGCTGTGACCGCTGAGACCGCTGAGACCGGCAGCGCGCAGGGCCCGAGCTTCGCCGACCTCCCGCTGGGCCCCGAGCTGCAGCGGACCGTCGCCGCGCTCGGCTACACCACCCCCACCCCGATCCAGGCCGAGGCGATCGGGCCGCTGGCCGAGGGCCGCGACCTGATCGGTCAGGCCGCGACCGGCACCGGCAAGACCGCCGCCTTCGCGCTGCCGATGTTGGAGCGCCTGGGCGAGCAGCGCCCGAGCCGCACCGGCCGCACCGCCCCGTTCGGCCTCGTCCTCACCCCGACCCGCGAGCTCGCGCTCCAGGTCGCCGAGGCCATCACCGGCTACGGCCGGGGCATGCGCGCCCGCGTGCTCACCGTCTACGGCGGCGCCCCCGTCGGCCCGCAGCTGCGCGGCCTGTCCGAGGGCGTCGATGTCGTCGTCGCCACTCCCGGCCGGGCGATCGACCTGATGAACCGCGGCGCCCTGCGGCTGGACGAGCTCGAGGTCGTCGTCCTCGACGAGGCCGACGAGATGCTCGACATGGGCTTCGTCGAAGACATCGAGACCCTGCTCGACGCCACCCCGGACACCCGCCAGGGCGTGCTCTTCTCCGCGACGATGCCACGGCGCATCGAGGACCTGGCGCGCAACTACCTGCGCGAGTCGGTCACGGTCCGGATGGGCCGCGAGGTCGTGCCCGATGGCGCGGCTCCGCTGGTCCGCCAGACGGCGTTCCTCGTGCCGCGCACGCACACCACTGCGGCGCTGGGCCGGGTGCTGGAGGCCGAGCGCCCGAAGGCGGCGATCGTCTTCTGTCGCACCCGGCTCGACGTCGACGCCGTCACCGAGAACCTGACGGCCCGTGGCCTACGCGCCGAGGCGCTGCACGGCGGTATGGACCAGGAGCACCGCTCCCGGGTCGTCGACCGCCTCCGCAGCGGCCGTACCGAGCTGCTGGTGGCGACCGACGTCGCGGCCCGCGGGCTGGACATCGACCTGCTCACGCACGTCGTCAACCACGACGTGCCGCAGTCACCCGAGACCTACGTGCACCGCATCGGCCGCGTCGGCCGGGCCGGGCGCGAGGGCGTGGCGATCACTCTGGTGCCGCCGTCGAAGACCTACATGCTGCGCCAGATCGAGCGGCTGACCCGCCAGCCCATCGAGATCGCCCCGGTCCCGACGGCCGCGGACCTGCGGGCCGCCCGGCTGGCCCGGACCCGCGACGCCTTGGCGGCCCGCCTCCTCGGCGAGGTCGACGGCGCTCTCGGCGGGGCGCAGCTCGACGCCGTCCGCGCGATGATCGTCGAGCTTGCGGCGGACTTCGACCCGGTGGACATCGCCGCGGCCGCGGTCGGGCTCGCCCAGGAGGTCGCCGGCGCGCCGGACGACGCCGACGACATCCCGGTGGTCAGCGCCCGAGGTGGCGCCCGGGACCGCGACGCCGGCCCGCGCGGGCGTGGCGGCGCCGCGGCAGGCACCCGTCCGCCGCGGGCGGGTGCGACGCGCCTGTTCGTCAACGCCGGCCGCGCGAGCGGTGTGCGTCCGCAGGACATCGTGGGTGCGCTGGCCAACGAGTCGGGCCTGACCGGCCGGGACATCGGCGCGATCCAGATCCACGAGCGGCACTCGCTGGTGGAGGTCCCCGAGCACGCCGCGGACGACGTCCTGCGCTCGCTGCGCGGGGCGACCACGCTCAAGGGCCGCAAGGCGAACATCCGCCGCGACCGCGGTTTCGCCCCGTCCGGCGCCCCACGCCGCGGCGGCCGTCGCGGCTGACCCCCACCTCGGTCCCGGGGCGAACCGGGGGGCCGAAGGCGATGCCGAGGGGCCGAAAGGCGATCGAGGGCCCGCACCGGGTGGTGCGGGCCCTCGGCGTGTCCGCGGTTCCCGCGAGTCGCCGGTGCCCGCGCCGCCGGTGCCCGCGGGGCCTCCTCGTTCCACGGCCTCGTTCCACGGCGGCCGTCGGAGCGCACCCGCGCCCGCAACGGCAGACTGTGCGCCGACGCGCACGCCAGGAGGCCCTCGATGACGCAGACCCAGCAGACCCGGTCCGACCTCAAACCCCGCTCCCGCGAGGTCACCGACGGCCTCGAGCGGGCCCCGGCACGCGGGATGCTGCGCGCCGTCGGCATGCGCGACGAAGACTTCACCAAGCCGCAGATCGGCATCGCGTCGTCGTGGAACGAGATCACTCCCTGCAACCTGTCGCTGCAGCGGCTCGCCCAAGCGGCCAAGGAGGGCGTGCACCGGGCGGGCGGCTACCCGATGGAGTTCGGCACGATCTCGGTCTCCGACGGCATCTCGATGGGGCACGTCGGGATGCACTTCTCACTGGTCAGCCGCGAGATCATCGCGGACTCGGTGGAGACGGTCGTCCAGGCGGAACGCCTCGACGGCACCGTCCTGCTCGCCGGCTGCGACAAGAGCCTGCCCGGCATGCTCATGGCCGCCGCGCGGCTCGACCTCGCGGCCGTGTTCGTCTACGCCGGGTCGATCCTGCCGGGCTACGTGGGCGACCGGCAGGTGACCATCGGCGACGCGTTCGAAGCCGTCGGCGCCTGTGCCCGCGGGCTCATCTCCCGCGCCGAGGTCGACGCGATCGAGCGGGCCATCTGCCCCGGTGAGGGGGCCTGCGGCGGCATGTTCACCGCCAACACGATGGCGTGCGCGGCCGAGGCCCTCGGCATGGCCCTGCCCGGCTCCGCCAGCCCACCCGCGGTCGACCGCCGCCGTGACGGGATCGCCCGCGCCTCCGGCGAGGCGGTGGTGGCGATGCTGGACAAGGGCATCACCGCCCGGCAGATCATGACCCGGGAGGCGTTCGAGAACGCGATCGCCGTCGTCATGGCCTTCGGCGGGTCGACGAACGCCGTGCTGCACCTGCTCGCGATCGCGCACGAGGCAGGTGTCCCGCTCGAGCTCGACGACTTCACCCGCGTCGGCGACCGCGTCCCGCACCTCGCGGACGTCAAGCCCTTCGGGGCGCACGTGATGAGCACCGTGGACCGGGTCGGCGGCGTCCCGGTGGTCATGCGGGCACTGCTCGACGCCGGGCTGCTGCACGGCGACGCGCTGACCGTGACCGGCGCGACCGTCGCCGAGAACCTCGCGTCGCTCGGCCCGCCCGGCCTGGACGGGGAGATCCTGCGCCGGCTCGACGACCCCATCCACCCCACCGGCGGCATCACGATCCTGCGGGGCTCGCTCGCACCCGATGGCGCGGTGGTGAAGAGCGCCGGGCTCGACTCCGCGCGGTTCGTCGGGCGGGCACGCGTGTTCGACGGGGAATCGGGCGCCATGCGCGCCGTCGAGGACGGCACGCTGCAGGCCGGTGATGTCGTGGTGATCCGCTACGAGGGCCCACGCGGCGGCCCGGGGATGCGCGAGATGCTGGCCGTCACCGGCGCGATCAAGGGCGCCGGACTGGGCAAGGACGTGCTGCTGGTGACCGACGGCCGGTTCTCCGGTGCGACGACGGGCCTCTGCATCGGCCACGTCGCTCCCGAGGCGACGGACGGCGGCCCGATCGCCCTGGTCCGCGACGGCGACGAGATCGTGCTCGACATGGCGGCCCGCACCCTCGACCTGCGGGTCGCCTCCGACGAGCTGGACGGCCGCCGTGCGGACTGGTCGGTGCCGGCGCCCAAGCACACGCGCGGGGTGCTGGCGAAGTACGCGAAGCTGGTCGGGACGGCCGCCCGGGGCGCGGTCTGCGACTGAGAACCGTGGAACCCCTGCCCGCCGACTGGGCCGCCTGGCGACGCCGCATCGATCTCGACGCCTACGAGCGCCGCTGGCAGCGGCTCGCGGCGGCGGGCGTCGACCCGCACGGCGAGGTCACGCTGGTGCAGACCTACGCGCCCCGTTCGGTCCTCGATGCCGGGTGCGGCACCGGACGCGTCGCCGCCGAGCTGGCCCGACGCGGTGTCGCGGCCGTCGGGGTGGACAGCGACCCCGACATGATCTCCGTAGCCCGGGGCAAGGCGCCGGACGTGCGCTGGATCGTCGCGGATCTCGCCGACCTCGCCCTGCCCGACCGGTTCGACGTCGTCGTGCTGGCCGGCAATGTCGTGCCCTACGTCGCCGCCGACCGGCGGGCCGAAGCCGTCGCCGCGGGTGCCCGGCACCTCGCGCCGACCGGAGTGCTCGTCGCGGGGTTCGCGCTGCGTCCCGGGTGGCCGCGGCTCGCCGACTACGACGGCTGGTGCACCTCCGCCGGGCTCACCCTCGCCGACCGATGGGCGACGTGGGACCGTGCGCCGTACACGGGCGGCGACTACGCCGTCTCCACGCATGTGCGCGGTGCCGGCGCCCCGTCGTCGTGAACCTGCTGCGGCTGGGCCGTCGTCGCGCCGCGGAGGCGTACGGGCTGCTGGGGATCACACACCTTCCTGGCCTGCCGCACCTGTCGGGCGGGGTGTGACAGCGCTGCGGGCCGTGCGCCGGCCGCCACGGGGTGCGACCCGCGCGGACGGCGCTCGCGGGCAGACTGCGCGGTGTGAGCGGAACGATCCTGGTGCTCGGCGGGCGGAGCGAGATCGGGCTGGCGGTGGCGTGCCGGCTCGCCGGCGGTGCCCGGGTGGTGCTCGCGGCCCGTCGCGCCGACGACCTCGACGAGCCGGAGCGCCGCCTGCGCGACGCCGGCGCGGCCGCCGTGCACCGTGTGGAGTTCGACGCCGACGACGTGGGTCGGCAGCGCGCGGTGCTCGACGACGTCGTCGCCCGTTTCGGGCCGCTGGACGTCGTCGTCGTCGCGTTCGGTGTCCTCGGCGACCAGGCCCGTGCCGAGCGCGACGTCGACCACGCCCTCGCCGTGGTGCACACCGACTACGTCGCGCACGTCGCCGTGCTCACGCACCTCGCCCAGCTCCTGCGTGCCCAGGGGAGCGGGACGGTCGTGGTGTTCTCCTCGGTCGCCGGGGTCCGCGTCCGTCGGGCGAACTACGTCTACGGCTCGGCCAAGGCGGGCCTCGACGGCTTCGCGTCCGGTCTGGCCGATGCGCTGCACGGCAGCGGGGTGCGGTTGGTGCTGGTCCGGCCGGGATTCGTGATCGGGCGGATGACGGCGGGCATGAGCCCGGCGCCGTTCTCGCTCGCGCGGGCCGGACGCGGTGGCGGACGCGACGGTCCGTGCGCTGCACGGCCGGTCCGGCGAGGTGTGGGTGCCACCGGTCCTCCGTCCTGTGTTCGCGGTGATGCGGCACCTGCCACGGGCGGTGTGGCGGCGTCTCCCGCGGTGAGATGCCGCGGTGAGATGTCGGGGGGGCGGGCGCCCACCCGCTGTCGCACGGCGGCCGGCCCCGACCGGTGTCCCGCTCGCCGATCCCGCTCGCGCGCGGTCAGGGGCGGGGGCGGCGCAGGCGGGGGTGCAGGTCGGCGCCGGTGGCGACGGCCGGACCGTCGCGTTCAACGCGGTCGGCCAGTGCCTCGACGTGGCGGACCAGGTCGTCGAGGGCGAGGTCCGCAGGCGGTGGGCCGGTCCATCCCACCCGCCAGTGGGCGACGTGCGCCGCTCCGCGCCGCAGCAGCGCCACCGCGCCCCGGGCGTTGCCCCGCTGCAGGTGCGTCAACCCGACCGCGAGCTGCGCCAGCCCCCGCCACAGCTCCCGCTGCGCGGGCTCGGCGGCCTTCCACGCGGCCTCCAGCACCTCGTGGGCGTGGAACGGCATTCCCTCGTCCAGCAGTCGCTGGGCCTCGTCCACGCTCTCCTTCGGGCCGAGCACCAGGTCGTCCGGCACGCGCTCGACCCCGACGGCTCCGCGCGGCAGCGGGCGTCCGGCGGCGTCCCGGGGGCGCGCGTTGCGGGCGCGGCCCGCGGCGTCCCGGTCGCGCTTGTCGGTCATGTTGTTCACAGTGCCACGCCCGTTCACCGTGCCCCAGCTGCGGCCCGGGCGCTGGATCCGGGTGTGGCCCGTGCTGCGGAGGCGGTCCAGCGCGGCGCGGCACAGGGCGAGAATGTCGAGTGACGTGTCCCATGGTCGCGCAGGCCGCCGACAAGAATCCGTCGAAAGTGCCCCCGGTGGGATTCGAACCCACACTGTATGGATTTTGAATCCATTGACTCTGCCGGTTGGTCTACGGGGGCTTCATTCGTCCGGTCCGGTGAAGGACCGGTCACACAGTGCTTCCAGCATAGCCCGGTACCCTGGGGTCTCCCGGTTCGACCCGTTCCACAGAGGAGATTGCCCGGTGGCCCAGCAGGTTCCCGACGACGACGGCGGTACGGCGACGGCGGTCGCGGCCCCCGCACTGAAGGTCCTCGTGGTGGAGGACGAGGCCCTGATCCGGCTCGACCTGGCTGAGATGCTCACCGAGGAGGGCTACGTCGTGGCCGGTGAGGCGGCGGACGGCGAGCAGGCCGTCGAGCTGGCCCGCCGGCTGCACCCCGACCTGGTCATCATGGACATCAAGATGCCGAAGGTGGACGGCATCACCGCGGCGACCAGCATCGTTGAGGAGCGGATCGCCCCCGTGGTGATGCTCACCGCGTTCAGCCAGCGCGAGCTCATCGAGCAGGCGCGCGATGCGGGTGCCATGGCCTATCTCGTGAAGCCGTTCGCCCGCCACGAGCTGGTACCGGCGATCGAGCTGGCGGTGTCGCGGTTCGCCGAGAAGCGCGCTCTGGAGGACGAGGTCGCCACGCTGAGCGAGCGGCTGGAGACCCGCAAGGTCGTGGACCGGGCCAAGGGCCTGCTGATGACCCACCAGCAGATGACCGAGCCGGAGGCGTTCCGCTGGATCCAGCGCACGGCGATGGACCGGCGGACGACGATGAAGGCCGTGGCCGAGGCGGTCGTCGAGGGGTTGGCGACACCGCGGGCGTGAGACGTCCCAGCGGGGCCGGAAGGTCACGCTGCGCTGCCGATCGTCACTCTTGGTCCCGCCCTGCTCACTATCCGCAACAATCGGATTGCGGTCCGGTAAACAGGCTGGGGCGGTGGTGCGTGGTTTCGGGGCGTCGCCTAACGTCCGCCACGCTCTCGGTAGGCGAGAGCGTCTCGGGCGGTGGTCGGGCACCGTCGATGCGGTACACACGCCACGGAAGGACGTTCGGCACATGACTCGGAGGCGGACGATCGTCACCGCCGCGATCCTCGCCGGGGCTCTCGGGCTCACGGCGTGCGGCACGAACCGGCAGGAGAGCACCAGCGGCGGCGCCGGCGGTGCCAGCTCCTGCGACACCAGCAAGGGCACGCTGGTCATCGGGATGGTGGCGCCGCTCTCCGGCGGCCTGTCGGCCCTCGGGCTGGGCATGAGCCACTCGGCGGACCTCGCGGTGGACCAGGCGAACCAGAAGTGCACGGTGCCGGGCTACGCGCTCGCGTTCCAGGCCGAGGACGACCAGGCGACCCCGCAGGTCGCGGGCCAGGCGGCGACGAAGCTCGCGTCGGACCCGAACGTCGTCGGGGTGGTCGGCACGCTGAACTCGTCGACGGCGCAGACGGTGCAGCCGATCCTGGCGGACCGCAGCATCGTCCAGGTCTCGCCTGCGAACACCAACCCGACGCTGACGCTGGGTGAGCAGGCCACGACGGCGCCGAAGCGGCCGTTCCCGAGCTACTTCCGGGTGGCCACGACGGACCTGATCCAGGGCCCGTTCGGCGCCCAGTACCTGGTGCAGAAGGCCGGCAAGAAGAACATCGCCGTGATCGACGACGGCAAGACCTACGGCGCCGGTCTGGCCGATCAGTTCGCCAAGGAGGCCCAGAAGCTCGGTGCGACGGTCGTCGCGCGGGAGAAGGTCGGCGAGAAGGACACGGACTTCTCGGGCGTGATCGCCAAGGTCCGGCCGTCGAGCCCGGACGCGGTCTACTACGGCGGGGAGTACCCCGCGGCGGGCCCGCTCTCGGCGCAGCTGGCCGGCGCCGGCCTGAACGTCCCGCTGATGGGCGGCGACGGCATCGTGGACCCGCAGTTCGTCGCGCTCGGTGGCCGCGCGGGTGACCTCGCGACCAACGTCGGCGCGCCGGCCGAGTCGCTGCCCAGCGCCAAGCAGTTCATCGCCGACTACCAGGCGGCGAACTACGCCGAGCCGTTCGGTGCGTACGGCGCGTTCAGCTACGACGCCACCAACGTGATCATCGAGGCGCTGGCCAAGGCCGTGCAGGGCGGGACGTGGAGCGAGGACACCCGCAAGGCCGTGGTGTCGAACGTCCAGTCGACGAACATGCAGGGTGCGGGTGGCCCGGTCGCTTTCGACGAGTTCGGCGACACCACGAACAAGGTGCTCACCGTCTACACGGTGAAGGGCGACAACTTCGCCCCGATCGAGGGCTCGACGGGCAGCTTCCAGGGCTGACCTCGCGGTTCGCGAGCACCACCGCAGGCACTCCGGCGGGGGCGGGCATCGCCCGCCCCCGCCCGGTCTGTAACAAAAGGGGCCCACTGTGCTGGCCACGTTCCTCTCTCAGATCGTCAACGGGCTCATCCTCGGCTCGTTGATCGGGCTGATCGCGTTGGGCTACACGATGGTCTACGGGATCATCCAGCTGATCAACTTCGCGCACGGTGAGGTGTTCATGGTCGGCGCCTACGGCGGCCTGTTCATGTTCACCTACCTGCTTCCGACCTTCATCCAGCGGCAGTGGTACCTCGCGCTCCCGCTGCTGCTCGTGGGGGGAGCAGCTGTCTCCACGGTGGTCGCGGTGCTCATGGAGCGCTTCGCCTACCGCCCGTTGCGCGGCGCACCCCGGCTCGCTCCGCTGATCACGGCGCTGGGTGTGTCGGTGGCACTGCAGGAGCTGGTCCGCAACTTCTATCCGGGCGCGACGGCCGCGCTGCCCTTCCCCCGGGTGTTCGTGCAGGGCACCTGGGAGATCCCGGTCCCCGGCGGGACGGTGCCGCTCCGCTGGACCGGGCTGCTGATCATCGTGCTGTCGCTCGTCCTGGCCGCCGTGTTGACGGCGTACGTCAACGGCACGCGGATGGGCAGGGCGATGCGTGCCGTGTCGCAGGACTCCGACACCGCCCGGCTGATGGGCGTCGACACCGACCGCGTGATCGTACTGACCTTCGCGCTCGGCGCGGCGCTCGCCGGGGTCGGCGGGATCATGTACGGGACGGACCTCGGGTTCGTCAACATCGACATGGGCTTCCAGAACGGCATCTTCGCGTTCACCGCGGCGGTCCTGGGGGGAATCGGCAACCTCAGGGGCGCGGTGGTCGGCGGTATCGTGATCGGGCTCGTGAAGGCCCTCGGCGGGCAGTACCTGCCCGGCGGCACCGCCTATGACTACGTCTGGATCTTCGTCGTGCTCATCGCGGTGCTGGTGTTCCGACCGCAGGGCTTCTTCGGCGAGTCGGAGAGGGTACGGGCATGACCACCACCAGCCCGGCGGGTGCGCCTCCCGCCCCGCGCCCCGCCGGGCCGCCGCCGGGCCGAACGGCCCGCCTCATCGCGGCTCTCGGCCCGCACGCCACTGTGCTGCGGGGCGCGGGCGGCCTCCTGACCCTGATCGGTGCGCTGCTGCCGTGGGCGACGTTCGTGCTCAACAAGGGCCCCTACCCGGACAAGGCGACGTTGCAGTACTTCGTCGCTCCCTTCGGGGTCACCGGTTTCCGCTGGCAACTGCTTCTGTTCGGCATCGCCGCGCTCGTGCTGGCCCTCGCGCCGGTGCCCGCCCGCGGCCGGCTCCTGCGCGGACTCGCCTGGGGCATCATCGGGATCGCGGTGGTCAACGGTCTTTTCATCACCGTCGAAGGCGGCGGCCTGGGTGCGATCACCGTCACGGACGGGTCGGTGGCCTGCGGAGCCGTTGTCACGCTGCTGGCCGGCGTGCTGGTCGAGCTCGGTGCGCGGGCGGGCGGGATCGAACCGCGGCCGGTCTGGACGTGGCGGTTCGGCCCGTGGGTCGAGCGGGCCGTGCTGGTCGTGGTGTACGTGCTGATGCTGTTCGTGGTGGCCGCGACGCTCACCAGCGGCGGCACCGGAGGTGCGGCGAACCGGTACTCGGGTGCGGTCTTCCTGTCCTTCCTCGCGGCACTGGGCGGCGCCTTCGCGGCCCTGCACGCCTCCGGCCTGATGACCTGGGTGGCGACCGTCGCCGAGCGGCACCGGGTGTTCAGCGTCCTGGTCCTGCTGGCGATGGCGCTGGCGCTGCCGCTGACCGCGGCCGGCAACGAGTACTGGATGACCGTTGCGGCGAACATCGGCGTCTACGCCGCCACCGCGATCGGGCTCAACATCGTCGTCGGTCTGGCCGGCCTGCTCGACCTGGGTTACGTCGCCTTCCTCGGCATCGGCGCCTTCGTCGCGGCGAACCTGTCCGGCGCGGCTGCGGCGAAGTTCGACGTGCACCTGCCGTTCGCCCTGGTCATGGTGATCTCCGCGGTCATCGCCGGAATGTTCGGCGCCGTGGTCGGCTCACCGACGCTGCGGGTGCGCGGCGACTACCTCGCGATCGTCACGCTCGCCTTCGGCGAGATCTTCGTGCGCACCGCGCAGAACAACATCTTCGGACTCACCGGTGGCTCCAATGCCATCCCCGGTATCCCGCAGGTCGAGCTGTTCGGTACCCGCTTCTCCGACCGGATCGCGGTCGCCGGGATCCAGCTCCCCGCGGGCGTCCTGTACTACTTGCTGATCGTGTTCCTCGTGGCGATCGTCATGCTCGTCTTCAGCCATCTCAAGGAGTCCCGGCTCGGACGGGCGTGGATCGCGATCCGCGAGGACGAGGACGCCGCGCGGGCCATGGGCATCCGCACCGGCCCGATCAAGATCATGGCGTTCCTCTGCGGTGCCACGCTCGCCGGGTTCGCGGGCGCGTTCTTCGCGCACAAGACCGGCACGGTGTCGTACGAGAGCTTCCGGTTCACGGAGTCGGTGACGTTGATCGCGGCGGTCATCCTCGGCGGGATGGGGACGGTGCCCGGCGCGGTACTGGGTGCGTCGTTGCTGTTCGTCCTGCCCGAGAAGCTGCGCGAGTTCGCCGACTACCGGCTGCTCCTCTTCGGCCTCGCCCTCATCCTGATCATGCGGTTCCGACCGCAGGGCCTCGTGCCCGACCGGCACCGGCGGGCCGAGCTGGCCCGTGACCCCGCGGACGAGCCTCCACCCGGCGGGTCGACCGCCGGGAGCCGGGCGGAGGTGGCCGCATGAGTGCTCCGTCAGCAGCCCCCGAGGCGGGACGCACCGGTGGCGGTCCGATCCTCGCCGCCGCCGGCGTGACGATGCAGTTCGGTGGGCTGCGTGCGCTCGGCGACGTGTCGTTCGACCTGATGGAGGGCCAGATCATCGGCCTGATCGGGCCGAACGGGGCCGGCAAGACCACGCTGTTCAACTGCCTGACCGGCCTGTACGCACCGACGTCCGGCTCGGTGTCGCTGCGCGGCGAGCGGCTGCCCCAGGACCCGGCGCTGGTGACCGAGAAGGGCATCGCCCGGACCTTCCAGAACATCCGGCTGTTCCCCTCGATGACCGCCGAGGAGAACGTCCTGGTCGGGCGGCACGTCCGGATGAAGCAGAGCCCGCTGTCGTCGCTGCTGCACGGGCCGAAGTTCAAGCGCAGCGAGGCCGCGGCGCGCGTGCGCAGCGGGGAGCTGCTCAACTTCGTCGGGCTCGGCCGGTTCTCCGACGAGCTGGCGCGCAACCTGCCCTACGGCGACCAGCGGCGCCTGGAGATCGCCCGCGCCCTGGCGACGGACCCGTCGGTGCTGCTGCTCGACGAGCCGACCGCCGGGATGAACGCCCAGGAGACGGAGGCCACCCGGCAGCTGATCTTCGCCATCCGTGACCTGGGGATCTCGGTGGTCGTCATCGAGCACGACACGAAGTTCATCTTCACCCTCTGCGACCGGGTGCTCGTGCTGGTGCAGGGGGAGCTGCTGGTGGAGGGGGGCCCGGACGAGGTGCGCGGCGACCCCCGCGTGGTCGAGGCCTACCTCGGCGCCCCGCCGGAGGAGGTCGAGGCGCGGCTGTACTCGTCCGCCGCGGTCGACGAGTCGCCCGGGGGCGCGCACCGGAAGGAGGACGGCCCGTGAGCGAGCGCAGCGAGCGAACCGGTGTCACAGCGCTTCGCGAAGCGAGCGACCGAGCGCAGCGAGGGAGTGCGGTGAGCGAGCCGGTGTCACAGCGCCTGCGCGAAGCGCCGACCGAGCGAACCGAGGGATCGCGATGAGTTTCCTGCAGGTCCGCGACCTCGTCGTCGCCTACGGTGCGATCCAGGCCGTGCGCGGCGTCTCGTTCGACGTCGAGAAGGGCCAGATCGTCAGCCTGATCGGCAGCAACGGGGCGGGCAAGACCACCACGCTGCGCACGATCTCGGGGTTGTTGCGGTCGGTGTCCGGCGAGGTGCTGCTCGACGGCGAGCCGATCCACCGCCTTCCGGCTCACAAGATCGTCATGAAGGGGGTGGCCCACAGCCCGGAGGGCCGCAAGCTGTTCTCCCGGATGACCGTGGAGGAGAACCTGCGGTTGGGCGCCTACACCCGCAGCGACGAGGCCGGGATCCGCGAGGATATGGACCACGTCTACTCGCTCTTCCCGGTGCTGGGGGAGCGGCGGACGAACAAGGCGGGCCTGTTCTCCGGCGGGGAGCAGCAGATGCTGGCGATCGGCCGGGCGCTGATGTCGCGGCCGTCGGTGCTGATGCTGGACGAGCCGTCGATGGGCCTCTCGCCGATCATGACGCAGAAGATCTTCTCGACGATCAAGGAGCTCCGGTCCGAGGGCACCACGGTCCTGCTCGTCGAGCAGAACGCGCTCTCGGCGCTGGCGCTGTCGGACCGGGGCTACGTCATCGACCTGGGGCGCACGACGCTGTCGGGCACGGGCCATGAGCTGCTGGCGGACTCCCGGGTGCAGGAGGCATACCTCGGCGAGGGCGTCGGCACCTGATGGTGCCCGCCGCGCCGGTCGTCAGGACGGGGACACCGGCGTCGGCATGTCCCGGTGCACGCACGTCAGGCGCGCCGTGCAGGTCCGCCGACCCCGGTCGTCGACGAGCACGATCTCGCTGGTCGAGGTGCTGCGGCCCAGGTGCACCAGCCGCGCCGTACCGGTCACCCAGCCGTCGACGGCGGCGCGGTGGTGGGTGCAGCTGAGCTCCAGTCCCACCGGCGACAGGTCCGGCATGACGTTCAGCGCTGCGAGCACCGAGCCCAGGGTCTCGGCGAGCACCGCGCTCGCGCCGCCGTGCAGCAGGCCGTAGGGCTGCCGGTTGCCCGCCACCGGCATGCGGCCGACGACCTCGTCGCGGGTCCAGGTGACGAACTCGATGCCCATGCGGTCCTGCAGCTGGTCCCCGCGCAGGTGCTCCGGGACGACGAAGGGGCCGTCCGCGGGACCGGCGGTGGCGGCGGGATCGATCGACATCCAGGCAGCCTAGAGCGCTCTCAACCCGACTGCGGCGGTTCGCGGCCCTGCACCGCGGCCTTCAGCCGGGCGCGGATGTCCTCATCGCCCAGACCTTGGTTTCTGCGCACGTACGCGTCGACCTCGGCCCGGAACGCGCGGCTGAACGACGTGTAGTGCGGGACGACCGGGCGGGTGCGCGCGCCGTCGAGGGCGGCGACCAGCGTGGTGGTGAAGTCCGACTGGACCGCGGGGTCCGTGTAGACGATCTTGCGGGTCGCGGGCAGTCCGCCCCGCTGGAACAGCTGCTGCTGGCTGCGCGCGTCGGTGAGGAACTCGACGAGGGCGCGGGACGCCTTCGGCATGTCCGTGGTCGCGGACACCGCGAGGTTCTGGCCACCGAGCGCCGCCGACCCGCCGGGCAGCGTCGCGACGCCGAACGGGATCACCGGTCCCAGCTCGGCGTCGCGCAGCGTCCGGTCCGCGACGGGCCAGTTGCGCATGTACAGCGCCCGCCCGTTGCGGAACTCCTCGATGCTCGTCGCCTCGTTCGTCAGGGGCACCCTGTCGGTGACGGTCTTGAGGCGGCCGAACGCGGTCCGGACGGCGGCCACGTCCCGCGGGTCGGGCAGCACGGTGCCCTCGTCGTCGACCACGACCCCCTCCGCGCCCCAGACCATCTCCAGCGCCGTGACCGTCAGCCCCTCGTAGTCGGCGAACTGGCCGACGAAACCCGCGGTCGTGTGGTTGGAGATGCCCGCGATCACCACGGCGTCGTCGACGAGCCGGCCCCAGTCGGCGGGCGGCTCGGTGCGCTTCACCTCGGCGAGCAGCTCGGTGTTGTAGTAGAGCAGGCCGACGTCGGTGTTGAACGGCAGCGCCCACAGCCGGTCGTCGTAGCGGCACGTGGACAGCGGGCGCGGGAGGAAGTCGCCGGTGCGCACGCGCGACTCGTCCAGGCTCTGCAGGTAGCCCGCGGCGGCGAACTCGGCGGTCCAGGTCACGTCGAGGTTGTAGACGTCCACCCCGCCGCCACCCGCCTGCGCGCGGGCCAGCATCTCGCTGTGCTGCGCGTCGGCGATCGCGGGCAGCTCGACGATCTGCGCCGTGGTGTCCGGGTGCAGCGCGTTCCACTGCTCGATCAGCTTCCCGCGCTGCCCGTCGATGCTGTCGTCGTGCCCGCTCAGGACGACGACGGTGCCCTTCTCCAGGTCGTCCGGGTCGTCGAGCGCGGCCGGGAGGGTGATGGCCAGGAGCGCGACCACCAGCCCGATCGCGACGCCCTCGAGGAGCCGCTGCGCGGCCGTGAGGCGCCCCATCCTGGCGTCGCCCACCGGCCGGTTCCACAGCCCGCGCAGCCACTCGACGATGCGGCGGCGGGTCGGCTGCGGCGCGGCCGCCTCCCCGGCCGGCCCGGCCTCGTCCGGCTCATTCACGATGACCTCCCCGCAGTTGGGTGACGAACTCCTGCACCCGCCCGGGCACATCGGAGGGATCGGACTCGACGCACTCCCCGCCCGTCTCGTCGGCCAAGGTGGCGAGGCCGGCCTCGGCGCAGCGGACCCCACCGAGGGCCACCGCGACGATGCGGACCCCGAGGCCCTTGACCCGGTCCCGGACATCGTTGAGGGCGGTACCGCTCGCGCTGTCCCGGCTGTCGGTCAGCACGAGGAGAGCACGGGTGCCGATGCGCTCGCCGGACGCAGCCCGGTCGCTCGCGGACAGGGCGGTCACCCCGTCGGTCACTGCGCGGAACAGTGGCGTGCCGCCGCCCGGCTGTACGCGGGTGAGCGCGTCCCGCGCGGTGGCGAGCCCCTTGTCGCGGAGCCCCACCGGCACGGCCTCGACGTACGCGTCCGGCGTGCCACCCGGGAAGAGCCAGAGCCCGAACTCGTCGCCCCGCTGCAGGCCCGCCAGTCCGGCGCCCACGGCGTCGGCCACCAGGGCGGCCCGGGTGCGGTCCGGTGGCGCCCCGGTGCCGGCCGGCACCACCCTGCCCATCGAGCTGGACGTGTCGACGAGGACGAGCAGCCGGCTGGGCAGCTGGGCCGCCTCGTGCGCGGCGTAGGCGTCCGTCCACTGCTCGGCCGAGACCGGTTCCGGGGACGTGGCCAGTGCGGTGTCGACGCCGTAGTCGCCGGTCAGCGGTGCCGCGGGCGTCGGAAGTGCCCCGGTGGGGCGCAGCCCGGTGGCCACGAGGGCGCTGCGGCCGGTGTCGCTGCGCAGCCAGCGCTCGAACGCCTCGGCCGCCCGTTCCTGCACCGGTACCGGATCGGTCCAGCGGAGCCGGACGAGCTGCAGGTCCTGGTCGGCGGTATCGACCGGGTAGACGGCCTCGAGCCGCTGGTCCGCTCCCGGTTGGCCCGGGATCGGACCGCACGCCGCGCCGAGCGCCGCGCCCTGGTTGTAGCGTGCGACGTCCTGCTCGGTGGCGATGACGGCGGTCGGGTCGGTGCCGGTCGTGGTGCCGGCTCTCCTGGCCCGCAGGCGGCAGAGCAGGTCGGCAGCGCCGCCGATCGGGCGCGTGCCCCGGGCGGCGTCCAGGCGCCGCTCGATCGCGACCGATCCCGCCGCGTCGGGGTGGACGGTGCCGCGGCCGTAGAGCAGCACCGTGGCGAGCCGCCCGACCTGGGTGCTGCGCGGGTCGGGGCGCAGCACCGCAACGTGCTCCTGCTCGAGCTGCCGGAACACCTGCGGCCAGGTGCCCCGCGGCTGCGCACCCGTCGGCATCGCGAGCACCAGGGGCGAGTGCGCGACCGGCAGCGACTCCGTGACGGCGCCCCCCGCGGTGGTCGCCGCGCCGACCTCGAGGCGGCTGGACGCCAGCCACAGGTCGGGCCGCGGGCCGACCAACCGCAGCGAGTCCTCGGCGTCCGACCATCCGTCCGTCGTCGCGACCTTGTCGGCGATCGTGGCGGGCTCGGCGGCGAAGACGTATGCCTGCGCGGTGGGGCAGCCGTGGTCGCCGTCGGCGGTCCAGCGCTCGTAGGCGTCGGCGAGCTCCCGCGCGGTAGCGACCGTCTCCGGCTCGGCGAGCACCCGCAGCTGGACGGCGGGCGGGCAGCCGAGGACGCGGTAGGACAGCCCGCGAGCGCCGTCGACCAGCCAGGGCACGGTGACCGCGACGACGACCGCGACCGGCACCGTCGCGAGCACCCACGCCCACAGTCGCCAGTCGCGGAGCCGGCCGGCCTGCCTGCCGAGCGCCCGGCTCGCGGAGCGCCGCACCCAGTCCCGGACGGCCGCGGTGGTCATCGCGGCCGTCAGCGCGGCGCCGGCGAGGATCTGGAACCAGTCCCGGAACGTGACCGGCGGGTTCGGGGTGATCCCGACGAGCAGCACACCGAGCAGCGCAACGAGGAACTGGACGACGTCACCCCACGTCGTGCCCGCCGTTCGCGCCGGAGCCGGCCCCCCGTTGTGCGCCTCCTGCGTGCCGGTCTCGCCGTCGCGCCCGGTGCCCGGCGCCTCCGGGGGCGCGGTCGGGCCCGGACGTGAGTCCCCGGGCGGCGACGGCGGCGTGGTCACGGGCGGTGGCAGACGAAGACTGCCGTGCCGGGGAACAGCGCGCCGCGCAGTGGTGACCACTGCCCCCACACGGTCTCGCGGCCCTCCGGCCACTCGGGCTCCACGAGGTCGTCGAGCACCAGCCCGGCGGCGACGACATCGCGGATCCGGTCTCCCAGCGTGCGATGGTGCTCGACGTAGGTCGGCTCGCCTGCGGCGTCCACCTCGACGTAGGGCGTCCGGTCGAAGTAGGACTGGTCGACGGTCAGGCCACCCTCGCCCGGGTCGTCGGAGAACATCCAGCGCATCGGGTGGTTCACGGCGAACACCCACCGGCCGCCCGGCCGCAGGACGCGGGCGACCTCGCGCATCACCCGCTCCGGTTCCGCCACGAAGGGCACCGCGCCGAACGCCGAGCAGGCCAGGTCGAAGGTGCGGTCGGCGAAGGGCAGCCGCTCAGCCCCGGCCTGCACGAGGGGAACGGTGACACCCGTCGTGGTGTTGAACGAGGCGGCGTGTCGCAGCATCCCACCCGAGAGATCGACCCCGACCGGCCAGGCGCCCCGGGTCGCGAGCCAGCGTGCGCACGGAGCCGAGCCGCAGCCGACCTCCAGCACCCGGCGTCCGGCGAGGTCGCCGAGCAGGCGCGCGTCGGCTTCGCGCAGGCCCTCGGGACACCAGACGAAGTCGACGTCGCCGATGTCCGCGCCGTACTCGGCGAGGTAGTCGTCGGCGTCGGCGTCCCACCAGGCCCGGTTCGCCCGCTGCGACTCGGCGGAGCCGACGGCACGACGCGCGACCGCCGCCGTACCGAGCCGCTGCTCGGCGCTCGTGCTGCCCGCGTTCACCGGGCTATCGTGCCCGCATCACCTCGGGCCGACACCGGGGACCGGGGTGCGGAGGCGACATTCGCCCGTCCGGCCTGCTCGGAGGCGGGGCGCGTTGCCTCGGCCACACCAGGCCGCGTAGCATCGTCCATGCACTGTGGTCAACGTGACGCCTGCTCGCAGACGGTCGTCCTGCCGTGCGCCACGACCCATCGGAAGATCACGCGTGCTTTCGCATGTTTCTCGAGAACCAAGGGTGACAGCACCACGTCACAGCCAGTCCTACACCAGAACCGCACCAGCCGAACATCCACTACCGGAGCACCCCACTACATGTCCACCGACACCACCTTCTCCTCCACCGCCTCGACCACACCCCAGGTCGCCATCAACGACATCGGGTCGGAGGAGGACTTCCTCGCCGCCATCGACAAGACGATCAAGTACTTCAACGATGGCGACATCGTCGAGGGCACGATCGTCAAGGTCGACCGCGACGAGGTCCTGCTCGACATCGGCTACAAGACGGAGGGGGTCATCCCCTCCCGCGAACTCTCCATCAAGCACGATGTCGACCCCGCAGAGGTCGTGTCGGTCGGTGAGTACGTCGAGGCTCTCGTCCTCCAGAAGGAGGACAAGGAGGGCCGGCTGATCCTCTCCAAGAAGCGCGCGCAGTACGAGCGCGCGTGGGGCACGATCGAGGCGCTCAAAGAGGCGGACGAGCCCGTCGAGGGCACCGTCATCGAGGTCGTCAAGGGCGGCCTCATCCTCGACATCGGCCTGCGCGGCTTCCTGCCCGCGTCGCTGGTCGAGATGCGCCGGGTGCGCGACCTGCAGCCCTACGTCGGCCGCAAGATCGAAGCCAAGATCATCGAGCTGGACAAGAACCGCAACAACGTGGTCCTGTCCCGCCGTGCCTGGCTGGAGCAGACCCAGTCCGAGGTCCGCAGCGAGTTCCTCAACCAGCTCGCCCGCGGCCAGGTCCGCAAGGGTGTCGTCTCCTCGGTCGTCAACTTCGGTGCGTTCGTCGACCTCGGCGGCGTGGACGGGCTGGTGCACGTCTCCGAGCTGTCCTGGAAGCACATCGACCACCCGAGCGAGGTCGTCGAGGTGGGCCAGGAGGTCACCGTCGAGGTTCTCGACGTCGACCTGGACCGCGAGCGTGTCTCCCTGTCGCTGAAGGCGACGCAGGAGGACCCGTGGCGGCTCTACGCCCGCACGCACGCGATCGGCCAGATCGTGCCGGGCAAGGTCACCAAGCTGGTGCCGTTCGGTGCGTTCGTCCGCGTCGAGGAGGGCATCGAGGGCCTGGTCCACATCTCCGAGCTGGCCGAGCGCCACGTGGAGATCCCGGAGCAGGTCGTGCAGGTCGGCGACGACGCGATGGTCAAGGTCATCGACATCGATCTCGACCGGCGCCGCATCTCGCTGTCGCTCAAGCAGGCCAACGAGGGCATGACGGTCGACACCGAGTTCGACCCCACCCGCTACGGCATGGCGGCGGAGTACGACGACCAGGGGAACTACATCTACCCCGAGGGCTTCGACGTCGACTCCGGCGAGTGGAAGGAAGGCTTCGAGTCTCAGCGCGAGGCGTGGGAGAAGGAGTACGCCGAGGCCCACCAGCGCTACGAGCAGCACATCGCGCAGATCCGCAAGGCCGCCGAGGCAGACGCGGATGGGGGCGACGGCACCGCCGCCACCAACTACTCCACGCAGGGCGGAGCCGCACCTGCCGAGAGCGGTGGCTCGCTGGCCAGCGACGAGCAGCTCGCCGCGCTGCGCGAGAAGCTGTCGGGCGGCGCCTGATCCGCTGGTGCCCCGTCCAGTGACGTTGGTCGGGGCACTGGACGACTCCCGGGGCGGCCCCGACGACCCCTCGCACACGTGTGGGGTCGCCGGGGCCGTTCCGCGTCCGGAGTGCCCCCCGTGGAGCGGGTGTCCGGGCGGTCACGGTTGGGCTGCGGTCGGTCACGGAATCGGCACGTCGGCAGAATCGATCATGCGACCGACCTACCTTCGGTGGCGTGCAGGGCTGGGTGTCGTGCCCGGGCGGGCAGGGTGGTGCAGCGCCCGGGGCAGGACGATCGACAAGGGTGGGGCAGGCGACACCGTGATCGGCGGCAGTGAGATCCTGGCAGGCGCTATGCGTGGGGGGATCTGGAGTCGGCTGGGGGCCGCCGCGGCCGTGCTCGCGCTGACCTCGTGCGGGAGCGCGTCGGGAGACCCGGGTGCCTTGCCCGTGCCGACCTTCCCCGCCACCCCGACGGCCGCGGCGTCCGTCGGCCCGGCCGGCGCGGTGAACGGGGGCCGGCTGCCCGGCGACTGCACGCGGCTGCTCGGCGGCAACGACCTGGGCGCCCTGTTCGGGCTGCCACTCGATTCGGTGGCCGTGCGCACCACGATCGGCACCCCGGCTCCCGCCGTGGGGCGCACCGAGCGACTGACCTGCTCGTACGCGCGCACCGGCGGGGCGAAGGACGACCTGCTCGACGTCAACGTCAGCGCCTACACCGACGCGGACTCCGCCACCAAGCAGTGGCGGACCAACGCGGCCGTCGAGGACGGTCCGCACCGCGAGGTCGCACTCGGCAACGCCCACGGTGTGCTCGTCGAGCGCCCGACGGACGCGGTGCTGCTGGTCGCGAACGGTGCAGAGACGCTGACCTTCGTGCTGCCCCAGCCGGTGCGGATCCGTGACCTCTCGGCCGCCGACACGCTGGTCGACCTCGCTCTGCGCGTGCTGCCGGCGGTGGCGGGCGGCGCCGCGGCCCCCCCGGCCGCGCGCTGAGTGCCGGCCCCCCGGGGACGGCCCCGATAGGGTTGTCGGATGCTGCGGGTCGGGCTCACCGGGGGGATCGGGTCCGGCAAGTCGACCGCGGCGCGCCGGTTGGCGGAGCTCGGGGCCGTGCTCGTCGACTCCGACGTGCTGGCCCGCGAGGTCGTCGCCCCGGGTACCGAGGGCCTCGCCGAGATCGTCGCGGCGTTCGGCGCAGGCGTGCTCGGCCGCGACGGTGGACTCGATCGGCCCGCACTGGCGGCGTTCGTGTTCGGTGATCCGCAGGCGCGCGCCCGCCTCAACGCGATCGTGCACCCGCGCGTGCGCGACCGCACCGCGGAGCTGATCGCCCGCGCGCCCGGTGACGCCGTCGTGGTGCAGGACGTCCCGCTGCTCGTCGAGACCGCCTCTCCGGCGGCGTTCGCACTGGTCGTGGTGGTGCACGCCGACGCGGAGGAGCGGGTGCGGCGGCTTGTGCGGTTGCGGGGCATGGCGGAGGCGGACGCCTGGGCGCGGATCGGCGCGCAGGCCTCCGACGAGGCGCGCCGCGCCGCGGCGGACGTCGTGCTCGACAACGGGGGCTCGCCCGACGACCTGCGGACGGCTGTCGACGCGCTGTGGCACCACCGCCTCGTGCCTTTCGAGGACAACCTGCGGCACCGGCGACCGGTGCCACCCGCGCCGGACCCGGTCGAGCCGGAGCCGCGGTGGGCGGCCGACGGCGCCCGGCTCGCGGCCCGGGCCGCGCGGGCGGCCGGTCCGGGTGTTCGGGACGTCGCGCACGTCGGGCCGACCGCCGTGCCCGGGTTGTCCGCGGTCGACGTCGTGGACCTCCAGGTCGCCCTCGCCTCCGGCGCCGTCGACGACCCCGGCGCGGTCGAGGCGGTCCGGGCCGGTCTCGACGCCGCGGGCTTTCCCCGGATCGCGGTCGCCCCCGCGGGGGAGTGGCGGCACGCGGGTGCCGACCCGGGCCGGCCGGTGCGGCTGGTGCTGCGTCCGGCCGGGTCGCCGGGATGGCGGGCGGACCTGCTGTGGCGTGACTGGCTGCGGGCGGACGGCGCGGCCCGGTCGGGGTACCGGGGCCCGTCGGCCGAGCCGCGTGCGGACGAGTGTGCCATCACCCGAGCGGAGCAGTGGGCCGCATCGTCGGGGTGGACGCCGTCGTTGGCGGAGCTGCCGGGATCGTGAGCGGCCACGACGGTCCCCGCCTCACGGAGCGGACTCCCGTCAGGTAACACGAGGGTCTCGTCACTCGATGGAGTGGGCGACGCGGCCCGCTGCTCCCTTCGATCCCGGTCGACGGTCACCGGGCCTCGATTTCCTGGGCCTCGGTGACCCTGTGTGATCGGCCGTGGGTGCGATGGTGCAGGAGTAGGGTCGAACGACGATCGGGAGGACGAAGAGGTGAGCGTGCTGGCCGACCACCGGGCCGACCCCGGCGACGATGCCCCCGCCGCACCGTCCGTCCGAGCCGACGACGACGTGGCGGCCACCGCGATCGACCCCGTTCTCGACGGGGCGACGCGGATCGCCCCGGCTTCCGATGTCGATCCCGGCCCGGCCGGGCTCCCCGGCGGTGCGCTCCGGCCCGATCAGCTGCGTGCCGACTTCGGTGCCCACTTCGAAGCCCACTACCAGCGGCTCGTCGCCCAGCTCTACGCGATCACGCTCAACCCGGCGGAGGCGCACGACGTCGTCCGGGAGGCGTACTCGCGCGCCTGGCGGCGCTGGGCCGAGGTCGGGGCGTCGGCCGACCCCACCGGATGGGTGCGACGGGTCGCTGTCCGCTCCACGATGCGCAGCTGGCGCCGCACGATCGCCCGCCTCGCGCCCGGTCGCCGCCGCGGTGCCCTCGTCGACGGCGGTGAGCCGCGGACCCGGGCCGCGCTCGCCGCGCTCGGGCGGCTCCCCGACGCCGAGCGCCGCGCCGTCGTGCTCGTCGACATGGCGGGCGTGCCCGTCGTCGAGGTCGCGGCGCTGGAGCAGGTGCCGCCGGGGACCGTCGCCGCACGGCTGTCCCGGGCCCGTCGGGTCGTGGGCGACGCCCTGACCGACGTCGTCCCCGCCACGCCGGTCTCGATCAGCCCCTACGGACACGGTGGTCACTGGTGAGTGTCGATGTGCGCTGGGTGAGCCGTGAGCTGCGCGCCCTGGACGACGAGCTGGCCGAGGCCGTGGAGCTGCCACCGGTCGACTCGGTGATCCGCCAGGCGGGCCGGACGGCCCGCGCGAGCACCGCGGCCGCTGCCGCCGTCCTCACCGTCGGTACCCTGGGCGGCGTCACGGCGGTCATGCACGTCGGTGAGCCCGCACCGGTCGCGGACGTGGCCCCCGTCGCGGTCCCCGCCGCCGTGCTTCCGACGACGACCACCACCCCGACCGAGACGACCCCGACCGAGACGACCACCGCCGCGTCCACCCCGGAGCCGAGCACGTCCGCATCGGCCCGCCGGACCCGCGCCCGGGCCGTCGCACCGGCGACGACGGCCCCGCCGCGCAAGCGGGTCGCCCCGCCTGCGGCCGTGACGACCAGTCCCACGCCGCCGACGTCGAGCACCAAGAAGTCCCCGGACGACGAGGCGGGCAACGCTCAGGCCGGTCAGGCGGCACTCGTCCCGGGGTCCGACTCGTCGACGAAGTCCACCAACAAGAAGTCGGCGAGCAAGGACGACTGACCGGAGGCCGGTGCCCGGCCGGCCGGATCTGGCGCGGGGCGGCCGCCCCGCACGGAGTGCGGGGTGGACGCGTCGTGGCCGGATCGGTCACCGTCAGCCCGGTCCGGCCTCCCAGGTCAGGGCGATGCCGAGGTGCGCCAGCCAGGCGTCGAGATCGTGCCCGTGGGCGGCGAGCCCGTCGACGGCGGCGTACGAGCTGTGCAGCGCGTGCTCGGCCTGGCGCGCGTCGACCAGGCCCGCGCCGACGGCCGCCACGAACTCGTCGACGTCGACCACCGCGGCCCCGCGCCCGGTGCGCAGCACGATGTCGAGGTAGAGATCGGTGAGCCGCCACCGGCCCCCGTCCGGCCCGTCGTCGCACTCGATCTCGCAGATATCGAGGTAGAAGTCCTGGTCGCGCTCGTACCCCGGGTTCCACGAGAAGTCCGTGACGGCCAGGCCCAGCGCGGGCAACAGCCAGGAGCGCATCCAGTGGGCGCTGGTGCGTCCCACCATCGGCCGGCTCATGTAGAGCCCGAACGGGGTGGTCCGGTAGTGCGTCACGGTCCGGGTGAAGCCCTTGTTGTCGACGCTGACGCCGGCGGGGACGTCGAAGGTCACGATCTTCGGCGGATGCATCGGGACCGATCCTGGCAGAGCCCGGATCGGTCACAGAAACTGTCGGTGGGCGCTCGTACCCTGGACGGGTGGCATTCGCGACCGAGATCCCGGGCAGTGCGGCCGACGTGCATGGGCAGGCCGACGTGCATGGGCAGGCCGACGTGCATGGGCAGGCCGACGTGCACCACGACGCCGGGCACGCCGACGTCGACCGCGTGTTCCCGCTGGCCCATTCCGAGCACCGGCCCGTGGGCGAGATCCCGCGCACCGGCGGGCGGTTCGAGGTGATCAGCCCGCACCGGCCCGCGGGTGACCAGCCGGCGGCGATCGCCGAGCTGGAACGGCGGCTACGGGGGGGCGAGCAGGACGTGGTGCTACTGGGCGCCACCGGCACCGGGAAGTCGGCCACGACGGCCTGGCTCATCGAGCAGCTCCAGCGGCCGACGCTGGTGATGGCGCCGAACAAGACGCTCGCGGCGCAGCTGGCGAACGAGCTCCGCGAGATGCTGCCGCACAACGCCGTCGAGTACTTCGTCTCGTACTACGACTACTACCAGCCCGAGGCGTACATCGCGCAGACCGACACCTACATCGAGAAGGACTCCTCGATCAACGAGGACGTCGAGCGGCTGCGCCACTCCGCCACGCACAACCTGCTGTCGCGGCGCGACGTCGTCGTGGTCGCGTCCGTGTCGTGCATCTACGGCCTGGGCACACCGCAGAGCTACCTCGACCGGTCGGTGGAGCTCGGCGTCGGCGACGAGGTGGAGCGGGACGCGCTGCTGCGCGCGCTGGTCGACGTCCAGTACGTCCGCAACGACCTCGCGTTCAACCGCGGCACGTTCCGGGTGCGCGGCGACACCGTGGAGATCATCCCGGCGTACGAGGAGCTGGCGATCCGCATCGAGTTCTTCGGAGACGAGGTCGAGGCGCTCTACTACCTCCACCCGCTGACCGGCGACGTCGTCCGCCAGGTCGACTCCCTGCGGATCTTCCCCGCGACGCACTACGTCGCGGGCCCGGAGCGGATGGAGCGCGCGGTCCGCGACATCGAGAAGGAGCTGGAGGAGCGGCTGGCCGAGCTGGAACGTCAGGGCAAGCTGCTGGAGGCCCAGCGGCTGCGCATGCGTACCCAGTACGACATGGAGATGATCCGGCAGGTCGGGTTCTGCTCGGGCATCGAGAACTACTCGCGCCACATCGACGGCCGCGGCCCCGGCACCGCTCCCGCGACGCTGCTCGACTACTTCCCGGACGACTTCCTGCTGGTCATCGACGAGTCCCACGTCACGGTGCCGCAGATCGGCGGGATGTACGAGGGCGACATGTCACGCAAGCGCAACCTGGTCGAGTTCGGGTTCCGGCTGCCGTCCGCGGTCGACAACCGGCCGCTGACGTGGGAGGAGTTCGCGGACCGGATCGGTCAGACGGTGTACCTGTCGGCGACCCCCGGGCCCTACGAGCTGAACCGCACGGGCGGGGAGTTCGTCGAGCAGGTCATCCGGCCGACGGGCCTGGTGGACCCGCACGTCGTCGTCAAGCCCACCAAGGGCCAGATCGACGACCTCGTGCACGAGATCCGCGTCCGCACCGAGCGCGCCGAGCGGGTGCTGGTCACGACGCTGACGAAGAAGATGGCCGAAGACCTCACGGACTACCTGCTGGAGCTGGGCGTCCGGGTGCGCTACCTGCACTCCGAGGTCGACACGCTGCGCCGGGTCGAGCTGCTCCGCCAGCTCCGGCTCGGCGAGTTCGACGTGCTGGTGGGTATCAACCTGCTCCGCGAGGGGCTGGACCTGCCCGAGGTGTCGCTGGTGGCGATCCTGGACGCCGACAAGGAGGGGTTCCTGCGCTCGGGCACCTCGCTGATCCAGACGATCGGCCGCGCGGCCCGCAACGTGTCCGGCGAGGTGCACATGTACGCGGACCGGGTGACGGACTCGATGCGGTTCGCGATCGAGGAGACCGAGCGCCGGCGCGCGAAGCAGGTCGCCTACAACGAGGCGAACGGGATCGATCCCCAGCCGCTCCGGAAGAAGATCGCGGACATCCTGGATCAGGTGTACCGCGAGGCCGACGACGTGCCCGTCGGCGGGTCGGGACGCAACGCGTCGCGGGGCAAGCGGGCTGCGGGCGAGCCGGGGCGGGCGGCCGCCGGCTCCGGGATCGTCGCCGGTCGGGACACCGCGAACATGCCCCGGGCCGAGCTGGCGGACCTGGTGCAGCAGCTGTCGGAGCAGATGCTGGCCGCCGCGCGGGACCTGCAGTTCGAGCTCGCGGCCCGGCTGCGTGACGAGATCGCAGACCTGAAGAAGGAGCTGCGCGGGATGGACGCCGCAGGGATCCGCTGACGACGGGGGCGGGGCGAGCCGGTGTGACACCGGCCGCCGGCGGGCCGGGCGGTGCGCACGCGGACCCGCAGCGCAGCTACCGTGTGTGGCGGCCCTGTGCGGCACGGCGCAGGGCACGTGAGGGACGCATGCTCGAGGACACGGCCGGAGGACCCGCTTGACCCCCAGCACGCCACCGGCTCCACCGCGGCGCCGCGCCGCGCTGCCCGGACGGCGGACGATCGCCGCCGTGGCGCTGCCGCTGCTGGCGGTCTCCGTGGCGATCCTGGTCTGGCACACCCACGGCTACCACATCGACCTCGAGGTCTACCGGATCGGCGTCCGGACCTGGCTCGCGGGCGGCGACATGTACGGCCCGCTGCCACCCACCATCAGCGGGATGGCGCTACCGTTCATCTACCCGCCCTTCGCGGCGATGCTGCTCGTGCCCTTCACGTTCCTGCCGTGGACGGCCGCCTGGGTGCTGCTGTTCGCGCTCTCGCTGGGCTCCCTCGCGGCGACGCTGTACGTGGCGGCCCGGCAGGCATGGCCGGACGGTGGGCCCGGGGGAGCGCTGTCGGTCGCCGCGCTGGCGCTGCCGCTGCTGCTGTGGATCGAGCCGGTCCTGGAAACCTTCGAGTTCGGGCAGGTCAACCTCATCCTCATGGGGCTGGTCGCGGTGGACTGCCTGGCGCCGCGCACCCGCTGGCCGCGCGGCCTGCTGGTCGGCGTCGCCGCGGCGATCAAGCTGACGCCCGCGGCGTTCGTCCTGTTCTTCCTGCTCCGCCGGGACGTCCGAGCGGCCGTCGTCACGGTCGTCACGGCCGCCGTGGCCACCGGGATCGGGTTCGTCGTCGACGCGGCCTCGTCCGCCCGCTACTGGTTCGGCGGCCCGGCATCCGGTGTCAGCGGCTCGGTGTTCTACACGAACCAGACGATCCAGGCCGTGCTCGCGCGCGCCGAGGTGCCGGCCCTGGCCGCGAAGGCGGTGTGGCTCGTGGCGACAGTCGCGCTGCTCGCGCTGATCGTGCCGGTGGTGCGCCGCGCCGAGCCGGCCCTGGCGTTGGTGACCGTCGCCGGGTTCGCGCTGCTGGTGAGCCCGACGTCGTGGTCGCACCACTGGGTGTGGATCGCACCGGCGCTGCTCGTGGTCGTCGTGGAGGCGGTCCGGCGGCGCTCGCGTGGTTGGGCGGCCGCCGCCGCGGTGCTGGTCGTGACCTTCTACCTCGCCCCGTTCCGCTTCCTGCCGCACGAGCAGGACCAGGAGCTGAGCTGGACCGCCACGCAGCAGGTGGTGGGGGCGACCTACGTGATCGTCGGGATCCTCGCGCTCGTAGCGGTGCGGCTCACCATGACGCGCCGGGACCGCGCGCCGGTCGCCGTCACGGGGTGATCAGGCCCGCGCCCGGATGACGGAGCGGGCCTCGGCGCGCAGCGTGCCCAGGACCGCGGCCACCGCGGGACGCTGTGCCGTGCTGCTCGCGCAGCAGGGGCGCCACGGTGAACCGGGACTCCGGGGGCTGCGGCCGTCCGCTCGTCGCGATGGGCGACGTCGCGATGAGCGTCCCGGGGCTGCTCGCGGTCGCCTACATCGCCGTGCCGGCGACGGTGCTGGGCGGCGGGATCTGGACGGCGCTGATGCGCCGGCACCCGGCCGGGGTCGTGGCGCCCTGGTCGCTGCTCGTCCCGGTGGTCGGCATGGGGCTCGCGGCGCTCGTCCTCGGGGAGCGCCCGAGCGCCGTCGAGCTGGTGGCGGCGGTCGTGATCGTCGGCGGGTGCTGCTCGGAACGCCACGGACGGTACGCACAGCGTTCACCCGCACGGACGAAGCACTTCGCGCAACTGCCTGAAAGGCTGGTGTTGTGGTGGCCTTGGTGTGTCACCCTCGCCACGGAGGTGTGTCCGTGGACGAAGGTGTCTGCGCGATCCGACCCGGAACCGATGTGGGCCGGTACGCCCGGCTGCTCGCCCGCACGCACGACGCCCTGCTCTCCGGCGGCCGCCCGCCGGTCGACCCGCGGCGGCTCGTGGCGCGCTCGTGGCTCCGGGTGCAGGCGCAGGGCGTCGACCCCGACCGGCGTGACCCGCCCGGGCCGCTCGACGCGTCGCAGGTCGAGCAGCGCCGCGCCCGCTCGCCGCTGCTCCATGTGCTCCCCGCGCTGCGGGCCGCGCTGACCGCCGTCGCCGAGGACGCGCGGCACGTCATGGTCGTCACCGACGCCGGCGGCGTGCTGCTGTGGCGGGAGGGATCGACCCGCGTGCGGCACCGGGCCGACGCGCTGGGCTTCACCGAGGGTGCCCGCTGGACCGAGGGCGCCGTCGGCACCAACGCGATCGGCACCGCGCTGGCCGAGGACGCACCGGTGCAGATCTTCTCCGCCGAGCACTTCGTCCGCTCCCACCACGGCTGGACCTGCACGGCCTGCCCCGTGCACGACCCGCGCAGCGGCGAGCTGCTGGGCGTCGTCGATGTCAGCGGGCCCGCGGAGACCGTGCACCCGACGACGGTCGCGCTCGTCGGCACGGCCGTGAAGCTCGCCGAGGCGGGCCTGTGGCACTACCACGAGCACCGGCTCGACGCGCTGCGCTCCGTCGCCGTGCCGGTGCTGGCGTCCGGCACCGGTCCCGGCCTCGTCGTCGACGACCACGGGTGGGTCGCGGCCGTGCACGGCATGCCGCACGTGGACCGGGTCGCAGCGCCCAGCGCGGACGGTCCGGTGGCCGTGCACGGGCTGGGGCTGTGCGTTCCCGAGCCGGTTCCGGGTGGCTGGCTGCTGCGCCCGGGCGGGGCCGACCGCGCGTTGCGGCTGACCCTCGAGCTCGACCACCGCCCACCGCGCGCCATCGTCGCCGGTACGAACGTCTGGATCCACCCGCTGTCGACCCGGCACGCCGAGGTACTCCTGCTGCTTGCCCGCGCCGGGCGCACCGGCATGGACGCCGCCGCACTGAGCGCGGCGCTCTACGGTCAGGTGGGCAGCCTCGTGACGATCCGCGCCGAGGTCTCCCGCTTGCGGAAGGTGATCGGCGGGATCGTCCTGGCCCGGCCGTACCGGCTGGCGCCGGAGGTCGAGGTCGTGCTGCCGGACCTCGCGACGAACTCGTTCGTGGCCGGGTCGTCGGCCCCGGCGGTGCGGGCGCTCGCCGGGCGCTGACCCGCCACTGCAACACCGCTGCAACCCTCGCCGCGGGCACCGCCGCGCGATGGACTGCGCCTGTGAGCGCGGTCACGAGCGGAGAGCTCGCCGTGGTACCGGGCTCGACGGTCGGGATCGTCGCCAACCCGATGTCGGGCCGGGACATCCGGCGCCTCGTCGCGCAGGCATCGGTGTTCCCGAACGCCGAGAAGACCAACATGGTGGTGCGGCTGCTCGCCGCCGCCGGGGCCGCCGGGGTCGAGCGGGCCCTGGTCTCGACCGACGGCATGGGTGTCGCGGGCGGCGTCGTGCGGGCACTGGCGAAGCGCCGGGCGAGCGCGGGCCGCCTGCCGCACCTCGAGTTCGTCGAGCTGGACGCGCTCACCGGCACCGCCGACGACACCCGGGCGCTCGTCGTGGCGATGCGCGCCCGCGGCGCCGGCGTGATCGTCACGCTCGGCGGTGACGGCACCGTCCGCGCGGCCGCGGCGACCTGCGGGGACGTCGCGCTGCTTCCCCTGTCCACAGGCACCAACAACGCCTTCCCCGAGATGTGGGAGGCCACCGTGGCCGGCACGGCGGCCGGCCTGCTCGCCACGGACCGCGTCGCCGCCGACGCCGTGACGCACCGCTCGAAGGTGCTGCACGTCGTGTGCGGACCGACGCGCGAGGTCGCGCTGGTGGACGTGTGCGTCTCCACGGTCACCCACGTCGGCTCCAAGGCACTGTGGCAGCCCGCGACCCTGCGGGAGCTCTACTGCGCGTTCGCCGAGCCGCACGCGATCGGCCTGTCCAGCATCGCCGGCCTGCTGCACCCCGCCGCGCGGACCGATCCCCACGGTGTCGTCGTCACCCTCGCCGATCCCGCCACCGCGGACCGGACGGTCTTCGCCCCGATCGCGCCGGGCGTGGTCGCCCCGATCGGCATCCGGGACGCCCGGGACCTGCCCGCCGGTGTCCCGCGCCGGGCCGCCGTGGAGCGCGGCACCGTCGCGGTCGACGGCGAGCGCGAGCTCGAGTTCGGCCCCGGCACCCCCGTCACCGTCACCCTCGCGCGAGCCGGACCACGCGTGCTCGACGTGCGCGCCACCCTCGCCGCCGCCGCCGCGCGCCGGCTCCTCGTCCACCAGCGCGTCCCCACCCTCCAGTCGGCCCCGTAGCAAGGAGAACAGATGAAGGCAGCACGGTTTCACGGCCCCGGCGACATCCGCATCGACGACATACCCGAGCCGAAGGTCGGCCCCGGGCAGGTGAAGGTCGACGTCGAGTGGTGCGGCATCTGCGGGACCGACCTGCACGAGTACCTCGACGGGCCGATCTTCATCCCGCCGAGGGGCTCCCCGCACCCGCTGACCGGCCAGGAGATGCCGGTGGTGATGGGCCACGAGTTCGCCGGCGTCGTCTCCGAGGTCGGGGCGGGCGTCACCAACGTCACGGAGGGCGACCGGGTCGCCGTCGAGCCCTACGACGTCTGTGGCGAGTGCTCGGCCTGCGCGATCGGCCGCTACAACATCTGCCGCAAGCTGGGGTTCGTCGGCCTCGACGGCCAGCAGGGCGGGTTCGCCGAGAGGTGCGTCGTCGACTCCCGGTGGGCGCACCCGCTCGGTGGCATCCCGACCGACCTCGGCGCGCTCGTCGAGCCGCTCGCCGTCGCCTACCACGCCGTACGCCTCTCGGGCCTCAAGCCGGGCGGCACCGCAGCGGTCTTCGGGTCGGGTCCGATCGGGCTGGTGACCGCGGCTGCGCTGAAGGCGGCGGGGGCGGAGAAGGTGGTCGTCGTCGAGCCGGCCGCCGTTCGCAAGGCCAAGGCACCCGGCGCGGGTGCGGACGTGGTACTCGACCCGACCGAGGTGAACGTTCCCGACGCGATCCGCGACCTGACCGGCGGCGCCGGCGCGGACGTGGCCTTCGAGTGCGCGGGCGTGGACGCCGTGCTCGCGAGTGCTGTCGGCTCGGTGCGCCCCGGCGGCACGGTCGTCAACGTGGCGATCTGGGGCCACTCGGCCAACGTCGCGGTGAACGAGCTCGTGTTCTCCGAGATCAACCTCATCGGCACGCTCGCGTACTGCGAGGACCACCCGGCGACCATCGGCCTGCTCCGCGACAAGAAGGTCGACGCCACGCAGTTCATCACCGGCCGGATCGGGCTCGACGACCTCGTCGCCAGGGGGTTCCGCGAGCTGATCGACAACAAGGAGGAGAACGTGAAGATCCTCGTGACCCCGAAGGACCTCCTATGAGCGGGCGTGCGAGCGAGTCACCGTCACAGGGAGTGGCGACGAACCCGACCGAGCGAAGCGAGGGAGCGCGATGAGCAATGTGATCGTCACGGGAGCCGGGCGGGGTATCGGCCGCGGCATCGCACTCCGGCTGGCGAGTGACGGGCACGCCGTCGCCGTCAGCGACGTGAACAAGGCGGGCGCCGAGGCGGTCGCCGGCGAGATCACCACGGCGGGCGGCCGGGCGATTGCCGTATCGACCGACGTCACCGACCGCGACGCCGTGTTCGCGCTCGTCGACCAGGTCGCCGACGAACTGGGCAGCGTCGACGTCATGGTCGCCAACGCGGGTATCGCCCAGGTCAGGGCGCTCCTGGACGTGACGCCCGACGACCTGCGCAAGATCTTCGACGTCAACGTCTTCGGCGTCGTCTACTCCATCCAGGCCGCGGCCGGGAAGATGATCGCCCAGGGGCACGGCGGCAAGATCATCAGTGCCGCCTCGATCGCCGCCCACGGTGGGTTCGACCTGCTCGGCCCCTACTGCGCCACCAAGTTCGGGGTCCGGGCGCTCACCCAGGCCGCCGCGAAGGAGCTGGCGAAGCACAAGATCACGGTCAACGCCTACTGTCCCGGCGTCGTCGACACCGACATGTGGGAGCTGATCGACGAGCAGATGGGCCCCTACCTCGGCACCGGCAAGGGCGAGGCGAAGGCCCAGTTCGGCGCCGGTATCGCGCTCGGCCGCCTGCAGACACCCGCCGACGTCGCCGGGCTCGTCTCCTACCTCGCGGGCCCCGACTCGGACTACATGACCGGACAGTCGATCATCATCGACGGAGGGATGGTGTACTCATGACCGGCACCCTGACCCAGGCACCGGCCGCCGAGCTGACGCCGGACGCCCTGCTCGACGCCTACCGCACGATGCGGACGATCCGCGATTTCGAGGAGCGGGTCCACGAGGAGTTCGCCACCGGCGACATCCCCGGCTTCGTCCACCTCTACGCAGGCGAGGAGGCCTCGGCCACCGGCGTGTGCAGCCACCTCGACCTGCGCGACGCGATCGCCTCGACCCACCGCGGGCACGGGCACTGCATCGCCAAGGGCGTCGATGTGATGGGGATGATGGCGGAGATCTTCGGCAAGCTGACCGGCTCGTGCCGGGGCAAGGGCGGCTCGATGCACATCGCCGACCTGTCGAAGGGCATGCTCGGCGCGAACGGGATCGTCGGCGGCGGTCCGCCGCTGATCTGCGGGCGCGCGCTCGCGTCCAAGCTCAAGGGCGACGGCGGCGTCGCGGTCGCGTTCTTCGGCGACGGCGCGTCGAACCAGGGCACCACGTTGGAGTCGCTCAACCTGGCCTCGATCTGGAACCTGCCCGCGATCTTCGTCGCGGAGAACAACGGCTACGCCGAGGCCACGTCGTCGACCTGGTCGGTGGCCACCGACGACATCGCCGACCGGGCCGCGGCGTTCGGGATGCCCGGGGTGATCGTCGACGGGTTCGACTTCTTCGCGGTGCACGAGGCTGCCGGCGAGGCCGTGGCCCGGGCCCGCGAAGGCGGAGGTCCCACGCTGATCGAGGTCAAGTTCACCCGGTACTTCGGCCATTTCGAGGGCGACCAGCAGCTCTACCGGGCCGACGAGGTGCGCAACGCCCGCGAGAACCTCGACTGCCTCAAGGTCTTCCGCGCCCGGGTCACCGGGTCGGGCCAGCTCACCGACGACCAGCTCGACCAGGTCGACCAGGAGGTGGCGACGGCGATCGCCGCGTCGGTGGTCGCCGCCAAGGCCGCCCCGAAGCCGGGCGCCGACGACCTGCTGACCGACGTCTACGTCTCCTACCAGTAGAGGGAGGGATTGCGACATGGCACGCTCCATCACCTACCGCGAGGCGATCAACGAGGCGATCGCCCAAGAGATGGCCCGCGACGAGCGCGTGATCGTCATGGGCGAGGACAACGCCGGCGGTGCCGGCTCGCCGGGCGAGGACGACGCCTGGGGCGGCGTCCTCGGGGTCACGAAGGGCCTGTACGGGAAGTTCCCGGGTCGGGTGCTCGACACCCCGATCTCGGAGTCGGCGTTCGTCGGTGCGGCCGTGGGTGCGGCGACCGGTGGCCTGCGGCCGGTCGTCGAGCTCATGTTCATCGACTTCCTGGGTGTCTGCTTCGACCAGATCTTCAACCAGGCCGCGAAGTTCCGGTACATGTTCGGCGGCAAGGCCGTCACCCCGGTTGTCGTGCGGACGATGTGGGGCGCGGGCCTGCGCGCCGCGGCCCAGCACAGCCAGAGCCTGCTGTCGGTGGTCACCCACATCCCCGGGCTCAAGGTCGTGGCGCCGTCCAACCCGTACGACGCGAAGGGTCTGCTCATCCAGGCCATCCGCGACGACGACCCGGTGATCTTCGCCGAGCACAAGATGCTCTACGACGTCTCCGGCGATGTCCCGGAGGAGAGCTACGCGATCCCGTTCGGCGAGGCGAACATCGTCCGTGAGGGCTCCAACGGGCACGCAGACGTCACGATCGTCGCGATCGGGCGCATGGTGAACACCGCGCTGGAGGCGGCGGACGAGCTGGCCTCGTCGGGGATCCAGGTCGAGATCATCGACCCGCGCACCACCAGCCCGCTCGACACCGACACGATCCTCGAGTCGGTGGAGAACACCGGGCGGCTCGTCGTGGTCGACGAGTCGAACCCGCGCTGCTCGCTGGCCACCGACATCGCCGCGCTCGCCGCGCAGGAGGTGTTCGGGTCGCTGCGGGCGCCGATCCAGCAGGTCACCGGCCCGCACACGCCGGTGCCGTTCGCCGACTCGCTGGAGGACCTGTTCATCCCGGACACCACGCGCGTCGCCGCGGCCGTGAAGACGGTGGTGGACCATGTCGGGTGACCACGACGAGCGCATCCTGACGGTGACGATGCCCAAGTGGGGCCTCTCGATGACCACCGGCAGGATCGTCGAGATCCACGTCGCCGAGGGCGACACGATCGCCAAGGGTGACGACGTCCTCGACATCGACACCGACAAGATCGCCGGGACGCTGGAGTCGCCGGTCGCCGGACCGGTCCGCAGGCTGGTCGCCGAGGTCGGCGACGAGCTGCCGGTCGGCGCGGTGCTGGCGGTCGTCGCGCCCGCGGAGGTCCCGGACGGCGAGATCGACGCGGTCGTCGCCGAGGCGAAGGAGGCGGCGGCGTCCGGGGCGCTGGAGGTGCCGGACGAGCCGCAGCCGCAGCTCGTCGAGATCGGCGGCCGGACGATCTCCTACTTCACGCTGACCGCGGAGGAGCCGGGCGGTGACCCGGTCGTGCTCGTGCACGGCTTCGGCGGCGACAAGAACTCGTGGCTGTTCGTGCAGCAGCCGCTCGCCGAGCACCACGTGGTGCACGCGCTCGACCTGCCCGGGCACGGTGCGTCGGACAAGGAGGTGGGCGACGGGTCGTTGACCTCCCTGGCCGACACCGTCGTCGGGTTCCTCGACGCGCTCGGGATCTCCCGTGCGCACCTCGTGGGGCACTCGCTCGGCGGTGCCGTCGTGGCGGCGGTGGCCCGCTCCACGCCGGGCAGGGTGGCCTCGCTGACGCTGCTCGCCCCGGCCGGCTACTCGGCCGACGCCGACGCGGAGTACCTGCGGGGCTTCGCGGCGGCCGCCACCCGGCGGGAGCTCAAGCCGCTGGTCGGGCGGCTGTTCGCGGACCCCGCGCTGGTCACCCGCCAGCTGGTCGACGACCTGCTGCGCTACAAGCGGCTCGACGGGGTCGACAAGGCCCTGTCCGTGCTGCTCGGCACGCTGCTCGACGGCGACCGCCAGGCGATCGACACCCGCGGGCTGCTGGCGGGCGTCGACGTGCCGGTGACCGTGGTCTGGGGCACGGCGGACCGGATCCTGCCCCCGCCCGACGACATCGGGGAACGGGTGGACGCCGGGCACATGGTGCACATGGAGGCGGCGAACGACGTCGTCCGCGTGCTGCGGGCGCACCTGTAGACGTCCGTCCCTGACGAGCGGCACTTCCGTGGGACGAATCCCCACGGGAGTGCCGCTCGCCGGGTCAGGGCTCCCGGGCGGTGGCGAGGTCGGCCTCGACGTCGGCCAGCGGACGGCGGGTGAGGGTCACGGCGTGCCCGGCAAGGCGGTGATCGAGGGCCTGCGGCGCGGCCTCGACGACGTCGGCGATCACGGCGGTACCGCTCGGCGGGATCGCCCGAGCCAGCTGGAGCAGCACGCGCTCGTCGGGCGACGGCTCGGCCAGGGCTCCGGTGAGCGCCACGAGGGAGTTGCCCAGCAGGAGCGTGTCGACGGGTGCGAGCAGCGCCGTGAGCAGCCCGGCCAGGCGCGGATGGCGCTCGGCGAGCGTGCCGGTGGTGCCGAGGTCACCGGCGTGCTCGCCGATCGTCACGGCGCCGTCGGCGGCGCGGCGCACGATCGCCGCGGAGCGCAGCGTGAACCCGTCGCCGGGTTCGGTGACGGCGTCGAGCACCGGGTCGATCGCCTCGTGCGGGTCGTCGAGGGTGACGACCAGTACGTTCTCCTGCGGTGCGCCGGCACCCGCGTGTTCCGCTGGGGTCATCGAGCCATCGTTGCGCACCCGGGCCCGGCGCGCCGACCCGGACCGCGGCCCGGACGTCACTTGCCACGTCGCACCCGACGCGACACGCTGCGTGGCAGAGCGCATACGGCGTGCGCCGACGGGGGGCAACGATGAGGAACGGTCCGGTGGGGCCCGTTCGGGTGCTGTTCGTGCTCGTCGCGGCCGCCCTGCTCGCGGGCTGCGGCGCCGAGCCTCCGCCGGGGCCCGCGAGCAGGGTGGCCGCCCCGGTGGAGGCGGCGACGCCGCAGGCGTGGACGGGCACGGTGTGCGGGGCGCTCGTCCCCGTCGTCGCGCGGCTCACCGCCGCCCCCGGGTTGGACCTCGGAGCGCCGGACGCCACCCGGCAGGCGTACCTGACCTACCTCGACGAGGGCCTCGCCGCGACCGACCGGGCCCGCACCGAGATCGCAGCGGCCGGGCCCGCTCCCGTCCCCGGCGGCGACGTGATCGCCGAGCAGGTCCGCGGACACGTCGCCGACCTGCGTGCGGACCTCGCCGAGGCCCGCGACCAGGTGCAGCGGACCGACACGGGCAGTGCCGTCGCGTTCGGCCGTGCGCTCGTCGGCGTGACCCAGGTGGTGAGCGCGCTGCTCAACGGTGCCGAGGTCGCCGGGACGGTCAACCGCGACCCGACGCTCAAGGCGGCCTACGCGGCGTCGCCGTCGTGCGCGCAGCTGCAGCGCTCCGGCAGGCCCGGCACGGC
>JAEUJO010000031.1 GCA_016794615.1 Pseudonocardia sp.
GGGTGCGAGGCGGGCGAAGAACTCCTCGGCCTCCGCGGCGCGGGCCGACCGGATGGCCCCGGCGACGTCCTCGCCGCGTGGGGTCGGGGCGACCAGAGTGGCTCGTCGGTCGGCGGGGTCGGGGTGGCGCTCGACGAGGTCGCGGGCCTCCAGGGCGTCGACGACCTCCGTCGCCGACCGTGGCGCGATGCGCAGGTGCTCGGACAGGGTGCCGAGCCGGACGGGGCCGTAGCGGACGAGCGTCCCGAGCGCGCGCGCCTGCGCCGGCGTGACGTCCCACGGGGCGAGGGCCGCCGCGGCCTGGGCGCGCAGGCGGCGTGACACCGCGCGGAACGTGTCGGCGAGCTCGTCCGGCGCGGGCCGCGGTGCCGCCGGCGTCGCGGGCTCCTGCGGGGGCACGGGAACACCCTAGCAAGGAGCAGTGTTGATGCCTCATGATGAGGTAACCTCAGTAATTCGACAGACAGGAGTGCTCCTTGGCGAGCGACCCCACGCGACCGTCCCGACGGTCCACCGCCACCGCAGCGGAGAAGGCGCAGGCCCGCGAGGTCTCGCTGCGGCGTATCGCGCGCCTGTTCGCCCCGCACCGCTGGTCCGTCGCCGTCGTCACCGCGTTGATCATCGTGTCGTCGGTGGTGGCGATGGCCTCACCCTTCCTGCTGCGCGCCGTCATCGACGACGCCCTGCCACAGCGGAACCTCTCCCTGCTCGCCTGGTTGGTGATCGGCATGGTCGCCGTCGCCGGGGTGACCTCCGCGCTGGGCGTCGTCCAGACCTGGATCTCGACGACGGTCGGCCAGCGGGTCATGCACGGGCTGCGCACCGATGTGTTCGCGCACCTGCAGCGCCAGTCGGTCGCCTTCTTCACCCGCACCCGCACCGGCGAGGTGCAGTCGCGGATCACCAACGACATCGGCGGCATGCAGTCCGTCGTCACGTCGACCGCGACCTCGGCCGCCTCGAACCTGACCACCGCCGTCGCGACGTTCGTCGCGATGCTCGCGCTGAGCTGGCAGCTCACCCTGGTGTCCCTGCTCGTGCTGCCGCCGTCGATCTGGCTGACGCGCCGGGTCGCGCGCATGCGCCGGGCGATCACCGCCGCCCAGCAGCGCGAGCTGGCCGACCTCAACGTCACCGTCGAGGAGTCCCTCTCGATCGGCGGGGTGCTGCTGTCGCGCACCACGGGCACCGGCCCCGCGCTGGTCGAGCGCTTCACCGCGTCGTCGGCCCGGCTGGCCGACCTGGAGCTGCGGGCGCAGCTCGCCGGGCGCTGGCGGATGGCCGCCACGACCATCGTGTTCGCCGCCATCCCCGCGGTCATCTACCTCGGAGCGGGCCTGTTCCCGGCCGGGATGACGATCGGCACGCTGGTCGCGTTCACCGCGTTGCAGGCCGGGCTGTTCCGGCCGATCACCGGGCTGCTCAACGTCGGCGTCTCGCTGGTCAGCTCGCTCGCGCTGTTCGCGCGGATCTTCGAGTACCTCGACCTGCCCGTGGAGGTCGACGACCCCGCGCACCCCGTCGACGTCGACCACACCCGGATCCGCGGCGACGTGCGGATCGAGGACGTCACGTTCGCCTACCCGGGCAGCGATGTCGCGGCGGTCGCGGGTGTCAGCCTGGACGTCCCCGCGGGCTCGACGCTGGCTCTGGTGGGGGAGACGGGGTCGGGCAAGAGCACGCTCGCCGCGCTCGTCACCCGGCTGCACGACCCCGACGCCGGCCGGATCACGATCGACGGGATCGACCTGCGCGACCTTCGCCTGGCCGACCTCGCACGGATCGTCGGCGTCGTCAGCCAGGAGACCTACCTGCTGCACGCCAGCGTCCGGGAGAACCTGCGCCACGTCCGCCCCGAGGCCACCGACGCCGAGATCGAGGACGCCGCGCGCGCCGCGCAGATCCACAACCTGATCGAGAGCCTCCCGGAGGGCTACGACACCCTGGTCGGCTCGCACGGCCACCGCTTCTCCGGCGGCGAACGTCAGCGCATCGCGATCGCCCGCACGCTCCTGCGTGACCCGCGGGTGCTGGTGCTCGACGAGGCCACCAGCGCCCTGGACACCGCGACGGAGCGGGCCGTCCAGTGCGCGTTCGACGAGCTCGGCCGCGGTCGGACGACGATCACCATCGCGCACCGGCTCTCGACCGTCCGCAACGCCGACCGGATCGCGGTGCTGGACCACGGCCGGATCGTCGAGTCCGGCACGCACGACACCCTGGTCGCGCGCGACGGCCGCTACGCCACGCTCGCCGCATGAGGCGCACTGGGGGCTCCGGGGGCTCTGGGCAGCCACCGTCGCTGCATGAAGGTGGCTGTCCTGCAACGAGGGCCGGCCTCACCGCCCCGGCATCGCCCCGCCGTGGTCGTGGCCACCCGACGACCTGGTCGGCGGGCAGGGCGTGGTCGGTGACCGGGTTGCCCCGCGCGTGCGCCTCTCCGCGCTGTGGCACGATTCCGGACGGTCGTCCGCATGCCGGAAGGAATACGGTGACAGACACTCCGCGCGGGCCCTTGTCCGGGCTGCTGGTCGCCGACTTCTCCCGCGTGCTCGCCGGCCCGTACGCGACGATGCTGCTCGCCGATCTGGGTGCGGACGTCGTCAAGGTCGAGTCGCCCGCCGGTGACGAGACGCGCACCTGGGCCCCGCCCGTGCGCGGCGACGTCTCCACCTACTACCTGGGGATCAACCGCGGCAAGCGGTCGGTGGCGCTGGACCTGCGCGACGACGCCGACCTCGAGCTCGCCCGCGAGCTGGCCCGCCGGGCGGACGTGCTGATCCAGAACTTCCGCCCCGGCGGTCTCGTCCGGTTCGGGCTGGACCACGCGACGGTCAGCGCCACGAACCCGGGGGTCGTCTACGCCTCGATCAGCGGGTTCGGCACCGGGCCGGGTGCGCGGGTGCCCGGCTACGACCTCATGGTGCAGGCGGTGTCCGGCCTGATGAGCCTGACCGGCGACCCGGGCGGGCCGCCCTACCGGGCCGGCATCTCGGTGTTCGACGTCATAGCGGGCAACCACGCCGTCATCGGCATCCTGGCCGCGCTGCGGCACCGCGAGGCGACGGGGCAGGGCCAGCACGTGGAGGTCAACCTGCTGTCGTCGGCGCTGTCCGGCCTGGTCAACCACAGCTCGTCCTACCTCGCGGGCGGCGTGGTTCCCTACCGGATGGGCAACGCGCACCCGAGCATCTTCCCCTACGACCCGCTCCCGACCGCGGACCGGGACCTGATCATCGCCGCGGCGAACGACCGCCTGTTCCGCACGCTGTGCGAGGTCCTCGAGGTCCCGGAGGTCGCCGACGACCCGCGGTTCGCCCGCAACCGCGACCGCACCGTGAACCGGGCCGAGCTGACGCCGATCCTGGTCGAGCGGCTCGCGACCCGCGGTGCAGACGAGTGGTTCGACCTGCTGGTCGCCGCCGGGGTGCCGTGCGGGCCGATCAACACGATCGACGGCGGGTTCGCCATGGCCGCGCAGTTCGCGCTGGACCCGGTGGTCACGGTGGGGGAGGGCGAGCGGGCGGTGCCGACGGCGCGGCACCCGATCACGTTCTCCGCGACGCCTGCGCGGTACGCGCTGCCGCCACCGGAGCTGGACGAGCACGGCGCCGAAGTACGCACGTGGCTGTCGTCGTGAACGAGTACCCGACGGCCCTGGGCGCCTCGTCCCGCGACGCCATCACCCTGCTCGGCCACGACCTCGCGCGCGACGTCATGGGCGAGGTCGGGTTCGGCGAGCTGGCGTTCTGGCTGGCCACCCAGCGCCGTCCGGAGCCCGGCGAGGTGCGGGTGTTCGAGGCGGTGCTCGCCGCGCTCGCCGACCACGGCTTCACCCCGACCGCGATGGTCACGCGGCTGACCTACCTGTCCGCGCCGGACTCGGTCCAGGGCGCGCTGGCCGCCGGGCTGCTCGGCACGGGCTCGCGGTTCCTGGGGGTCACCGAGGACACCGGCCGGTTCCTGCACGACGTGCTCGCGGGCGGCCGGCTCCCGATGGACGACGCCGGCTGGGACGCGCTCGCGCTGCGCACCGTCACGGCACAGCGGGCGGACGGCCGGTTCGTCCCCGGCCTGGGCCACCACGTGCACAAGGACGGCGACCCGCGCACGCCCCGGCTGATGCAGATCGCCCGCGAGGAGGGGCTGTTCGGGCCGCACCTGCAGCTGTTCGCCGCGATCGGGCGGGTGCACCCGCAGGTGCTCGGGAAGACGCTGCCGCTGAACGGGGCGGGCGTGTGCGGGGCGGCGCTGGCCGACCTCGGCCTGCCGTTGCCGCTGCTGCGCGGGTTCGCGCTGCTCGCCCGGACGGCCGGGCTGATCGGGCAGCTCGCCGAGGAACTGCGCCACCCCGTCGCGAACGAGATCTTCCTGTCGGTGGACCTGCACAATCGCTCCGTACCCCCCGACCCCTGGATCCCGGAGGCCTGATGCGTGCTGCCTTGATCGAGGCCCCGGGCTCGCCCGCGGTGGCCGGCGACCGCCCCGAGCCGACCCGCGGCGAGGGGGAGGTGCTGGTCGCGGTGTCCGCGGCGCCGATCGTGCCGCTCGACCGCCTGTGCGCCTCGGGCACCTCCTACTTCGGGGTTCCGGCGACGCCGTACGTGCCCGGGGTGCAGGGGGTCGGGCTCGTGCTGGAGGGATCGGCCGGCCTGGCGAAGGGCACCCCGGTCTGGTTCGCGACCAGCGCGGGCATGCAGCCGGGTGACGGCAGCATGCGTGCCGTCGCCGCGGTCCCGGAGCACGACGTCGTCGCCCTCGCGCCGGGCGCGGACCCGGTCCTGGTCGCGGCGCTCGGGCTCTCGGCGGTGGCGGCCTGGATGGCGCTGACCTTCCGTGGTGGTCTTGCGGCGGGCGAGCGGGTGCTGGTGCTGGGCGCCGGGGGAGTGGTCGGGCAGGCCGCCGTCCAGCTCGCCCGGTCCGCGGGCGCCGGGCGGATCGTCGCCGCGGCCCGCGGGGAGCGGTCCCGGGAGCGGGCCCTCGCGCTGGGTGCGGACGTCGCGGTGCCGCTCGACGACACCGACGACGTGGCCCGGCTGGCCGACCGGATGGGCGTCGACGGCCCGGTCGACCTGGTCGTGGACCCGCTGTTCGGCGCCCCGGCCGCCGCAGCACTGCGCGTGCTGCGCCCGCACGGGCGCCTGGTGAACCTGGGCAGCTCGGCGGCGGAGACGGCGCCGATCGACTCGTCCACCCTGCGCAGCCGCTCGCTTCGCGTGCTCGGCTACACCAACAACGAGCTGACCCCCGCGCAGCGCGGCGGCGCGCTCGCGCACGTCGTCGCCGAGGTGCTCACCGGCCGGCTCACCGTCGCCCACGAGCCCGTCCCGCTGGTCGACGTCACCGGTGTGTGGGACCGCCCGGGCGACCGGATCGTCCTCGTGCCCTGAGCCCGCCCGGATCCGGGGCATGATCGTCGGATGGGTGACATGAGGTGCATGGGTGCAGCTCATGTCACCGAAGCGGCGATCATCCCGGTTGCAGCGGACGCGGCCGGAATATCGGGCCGAACAGATCGTTGAACGTGCAACCACGATGGGGAAGGTGGAGGCATGACGACACCCACGATCGACGTCCGCCGCGCGGCCGACCGCTTCGCCACGCGCATCCCGTGGCTGGACTCGCACCACTCGTTCTCGTTCGGCGGTCACTACGACCCCGCCGACACCCACCACGGGCTGCTGCTGGTGAACAACGACGACATCGTCGCACCGGGCACCGGGTTCGAGACGCACCCGCACCGCGACATGGAGATCGTCACCTGGGTGTTGCGCGGCTCGCTGGTGCACCAGGACTCCACCGGGAACGCGGGCGTGATCTACCCGGGTCTGGCCCAGCGGATGAGCGCCGGCACCGGGATCCTGCACTCCGAGAAGAACGATGCGTGGCGGCTCCAGGGCGAGCGGCACACCGATCCCGTGCACTTCGTGCAGATGTGGGTGGTGCCGGACGCGGCTGGCATCGAGCCCGGGTACGCCCAGCGCGAGATCGACGCCGAGCTCCTGTCCGGTGCGCTCGTGCCGGTCGCCTCGGGGATGCCGCAGAACGGCGACAGCGCGATCCGCATCGCGAACCGCCACGCCACGCTGCACGCGGCACGGCTCGCGCCCGGGCAGGCGGTGACGTTGCCCGATGCGCCCTACCTGCACCTGTTCGTCGCCCGGGGCGAGGTGACGCTGGAAGGTGCGGGTGCGCTGGCGGCGGGCGACGCCGTGCGGTTCACCGCGACCGGCGGCCAGACCGTCATGGCGACGGCGTCGGCCGAGATCCTGGTGTGGGAGATGCACGCGACCCTCGCGGTCGCGTGAGGAAGGAGCGTCGACGATGACCACCGAGGACGATGCCGATACCCGCGCGGACAAGGCGTCCCTGATCACCGAGGAGCAGCGACAGGCCTACACGGCCGTCCGCGACCGCATCCGGGCGGAGTACCTGTTCTCCCGGGAGCACAGGCCGCCGACCACCGGCCGCGGCATCCACCACGTCGCCCTCATCTCGAAGGATGTCGAGACGACGGTCGAGTGGTACCAGAACGTCGCCGGGTTCCCGGTGACGGTCCTGTTCGAGAACCGCGACCTCGCCGGGTCGACGCACTTCTTCTTCGATGTCGGCAACGGCAACTGCCTGGCCTTCTTCGACCTGCCCGGCGTGGACCCCGGACCGTACGCCGAGGTGCTGGGTGGGCTGCACCACCTCGCGATCTCGGTGCCCGAGCAGCGGTGGCACGAGATCCGGGGACGCCTGGACGACCGGAAGATCCCGTACGCGATCCACTCCGGCTCGTCGATCTACACGACGGACCCGGACGGCGCGCGCATCGAGTTCCTGCACGACCCGCTCGGCGAGATGTACGGCAAGCCGACGACCTGACACATCTGCTCGTGCGCGCTGCCGGACGAGGCCGCTCGTGGGTGTCGTGCACAGCCTGGCAGGCCCGTGCACACGATCTGCGGTGTGCACGGGCGCCTGGGGTGTGCACGGGCGGCCTGGTTCGCCGGCGTGTGCACGGGCGCCTGGGGTGTGCACGGGCGCCGGGCGGTCTGCCAGGCTCCCGCCATGACCATCTCGCTCGATCAGGCCCAGACCGTCGTCGCCGCCGCGCTGGCCCACGGCACCGAACAGGGCTTCAACCCGCTGACCGTCGCCGTGCTCGACCCCGGGGGCGCCGTCGTCGCGCTGGCCCGCCAGGACGGTTCGGGCAACCTGCGCCCGGACCTCGCCGTCGCCAAGGCGTACGGCGTGCTCGCGCTGGGCATGACCAACCGCGCGATCGCCGCCCGCGCCGCCGACTCCCCGGAGTTCTTCACCTCGGTCGCGACCCTGGCCGGCGGGAAGATCCTCTCGGTGCCCGGCGGGGTGTTCGTCCGCGACGCCGCCGGTACGCTGCTCGGCGCGGTGGGCGTCACGGGTGACGCGTCGCTCAACGACGAGGCGGCCGCGGTGGCGGGTATCGAGGCGGCCGGGCTCGTCCCGGTGACGGGTGCCGAGAGCTGAGCATCGGACGTC
>JAEUJO010000073.1 GCA_016794615.1 Pseudonocardia sp.
GCCGACTCCGGCCCCGCATCGCCCTCGAACTCGGCCCTGTCCTGCACCCCGACGACCTCGCCGCCGACAAGATGCTCGCCCTGTGGGGCCGCGCCAGACCTCGCGACTTCTACGACGTGCACGCCTTGATGCGGCACTTCACCCGCGAATAGCTGCTCCACCTCGCCGCCGCGAAGGACGCCGGATTCACCACGGCGACCTTCCTCGACGCCCTGGGCGCCATCAACCGACTCACCGACGCCCACTGGACCGAAGACGGGATCGACCTCCACCACGTCCCGCGGTTACGGGACACCTTCGCCGACTGGCACCATGACCTGACCGGCAACCGCTAAGCGACCGGGCAACCAGCTTGTGGCATACCTCGTGTCACGCCAGGCCTATGGCGATCCTGCTGTTCCTGAAACCCGCAGGTCAGACACTGTGGGCGCGGCAGGGTTCGAACCTGCGACCGCTCGGGTGTAAGCCGAGTGCTCTCCCGCTGAGCTACGCGCCCGTGCCCGGGCCTCGGCCCGGGGTACCTCAGGCAGCCAGGGCTGCCACCGCCTTGCGCCAACTGCTCTGGTCCCGCGCCTCGCCCGGCCCGTTGACCTCGGCGAACCGTACGATCCCCGCCTTGTCGACGAGGAACGTCCCGCGCACGGCCATGCCGCGCTTCTCGAAGAACACCCCGTACGCCTTGGCCACCTCGCCGTGTGGCCAGAAGTCCGACAGCAGAGGGAAGGCGAAGCCCTGCGACTCGGACCAGGCCTTGAGCGCGAACGGGTGGTCCGTGGAGATCGCGAGGATCTGGACGTCGTCGTTCTGGAAGTCGGCGAGGTCGTCGCGCACGGCGCACAGCTCACCGGTGCAGATTCCGGAGAAGGCGAACGGGTAGAACACCAGCAGCACGGCCTGCCGCCCGCGGAACGACGAGAGTGTCACATCCTGGTTGTTCTGGTCCTTGACGGTGAAGTCGGGGGCCTCGGTACCCACCTCGGGGGCCATGCGGTCCTCCACTGCTCGGCGACGTCGTAGAGCCTAACGCGTGCCCTGATGGTCAACGCCGCGACAAGGCTAGGGTGACCGGGACGAGGAGGCGCCGTGCGGATCGCGGACTGGTTCCTGGCTTTCGCGGAGCGCGGCAATCCGGCCTACAGGCTGCCCGACTGGTCGGTCGGCAACGCCGTCGTGCCCCACGTGCACGGGTCGGCGTACTTCGCCCGCCTGGTGGACGTGGTGTCCGCGCTCGCCCCGGACGACCACCTCTTCTTCACCGACTGGCGCGGTGACGCCGACGAGCGGATGCGTACCGGGGGCCCGACGATCGGCACGCTGCTGGGCGACGCGGCCGAGCGCGGCGTGGTCGTCAAGGGTCTGGTCTGGCGCAGCCACCACGACAGGATGTCGTACAGCGAGGAGCAGAACCGTCACCTCAGCGACGAGGTGAACGACGCGGGCGGCGAGGTGCTGCTCGACCAGCGGGTCCGCCGTGCCGGATCGCACCACCAGAAGACGGTCGTCGTGCGGGCGTCGGGGCGGGACGTGGCGTTCGCCGGGGGCATCGACCTGTGCCACACCCGCCGCGACGACGCCTCCCACCACGGCGACCCGCAGGCCGTGCCGATGGCGAAGGAGTACGGCGGGCGCCCACCGTGGCACGACCTCCAGCTCGAGCTGCGCGGCCCGGTCGTCGGGCTGCTCGACGGCGTGTTCCGCGAGCGCTGGGACGATCCGCGCTCGCTCGACACCGACAACCCGCTCTCGTGGGTGAAGGACCGGCTGCGTCGCGTCGACCTCACCCCGGACCCGCTGCCCACCCGGCCGCCCGATCCGCCGGAGGCGGGCACCTGCGCCGTCCAGGTGCTGCGCACCTACCCCGCGATCCGGCCCAGGACGCCCTATGCCCCGCACGGCGAGCGGTCGGTGGCCCGCGGCTACCGCAAGGCGTTCCACCGGGCGCGCCGGCTGATGTACATCGAAGACCAGTACATGTGGTCTCCGCACATCGCCCGGCTGCTCGCCGATGCGCTGACGAGGCACCCGGAGCTGCACGTCATCGTCATCGTGCCCCGGCACGCCGACGTCGACGGCCGGTTCGCGCTTCCACCGAACGAGGTCGGGCGGCTGGAGGCGATCCGCGTCGTGGAGAAGGTCGCACCGGACCGCGTGCACGTGTTCGACCTGGAGAACGCCGCGGGCACACCGATCTACGTGCACGCGAAGGTCTGCGTCGTCGACGACGTGTGGGCGTGCGCGGGCAGCGCCAACCTCAACCGCCGCTCCTGGAGCCACGACGGGGAGCTGTCGTGCGCGGTCCTGGACGACACGCGGGACGACCGGGAGCCGCGCGACCCGTCCGGGCTCGGCGACGGCGCCCGCCGCTTCGCCCGCAACCTGCGGCTGACGCTGCTGCGCGAGCACCTCGACCGGGCCGACGGCGACGATGCGGACCTGCTCGGCCCGGACGACACCGTCCGGGCGGTGACCGCCGCCGCGGCCGCGCTCGACGCCTGGCACACCGGCGGCCGGGTCGGCCCGCGGCCACCCGGCGGGCTCCGCCCCCACCGGCCCGAGCAGCTGCGGCCCTGGACGTGGGTGTGGGCGTTGCCGGCCTACCGGCTCGTGTACGACCCGGACGGCCGGTCGGTCCGCGACCGGTTCCGGAACCGGTGGTGAGCGCTGTCATCCCACCTGTGGACCTCCGCCTGGCTCCGCTGCGGCGGTGGTCCGCAGGACATGCGTCAGCGCCGTGACCGTGCCACCCGTCCCGACACCAGCCGCGCGCCTGCCCAGGTGTCGCCCACGCTGACGTTCGACGTCTGCGACAGGCCTGCGGTGACTGCGGCCTCGGCGATCTCGCTGGGCTCGACGTGCCCACCGCGCCCCGTCTTCGGGGTCAACACCCAGATCACACCGTTCTCCGCGAGCGGCCCGATCGCGCCGATCAGGAAGTCCGCGAGGTCGCCGTCGCCCTCCCGCCACCAGAGCAGGACCAGGTCGACGACCTCATCCGCGTCCTCGTCGAGCAGTTCGTCGCCGCACCGCTCCTCGACGGCGTCGCGCACCGCCTCGTCGACATCGTCGTCCCAGCCGAGCTCCTGGACGACCGTTCCCGGCTCTACGCCGAGCTTGCCCGCGATGTCGGACCCCCGTCCGGCATCTTCCGCGGCAGCCACGCCTGCACCCCTTTTCCTCATCTCCGACCGGTTCCGGCCCCGTCAGGGCCGTCCCGGATGCGGCATCCGAACATGACGACTCGTCGGCGCGCAACCGCCGTTCCGCCGATCACACGCCGAGGGGCACGATAGGGGCAGCTACGCGGCGCCGGAACACCCGACATCACTCGGTGCCCGACCCGCGGGCGAGCACGATCCCCAGTCGGCACGATCCAGGGAGATTCCGTGAGCGAGCGCAGCGAGGGACCAATGGACACAGCGCCCGCGCGAAGCGCCGACCGGGCGAAGCGAGTGAGTGCGGGAAGCGGGCAGGGAATCGACCTCGGCAGCGACGGCGAGCGGGTCCGCATCCCGATCATCCGGGACGGGCTGGCCACCCACCTGCCTGACACCGACCCCGCCGAGACCACCGAATGGCTGGAGTCGTTCGACGCTGTTCTCGACACCGCCGGGCAGCAACGCGCGCGCTACCTGATGCTGCGGATGCTGCAGCGGGCCCGCGAGCGCCACGTCGGCGTGCCGTCGCTGACCAGCACGGACTACGTCAACACGATCCCGACGGACCGCGAGCCGTGGTTCCCGGGCGACGAGGAGGCCGAGCGCGCCTACCGCCGCTGGATCCGGTGGAACGCCGCGATCACCGTGCACCGCGCGCAGCGGCCGGGGATCGGCGTGGGCGGGCACATCTCCTCCTACGCCTCGTCCGCGACCCTCTACGAGGTCGGCTTCAACCACTTCTTCCGCGGCAAGGATCACCCGGGTGGCGGCGACCAGGTGTTCGTCCAGGGCCATGCCTCCCCCGGCATCTACGCCCGCGCGTATCTCGAGGGGCGTCTCTCCGAAGACCGCCTCGACGGCTTCCGCCAGGAGCTGTCGCACGGCGGGCCCGGCCACGGGCTGCCCTCCTACCCGCACCCGCGGCTGATGCCCGACTTCTGGGAGTTCCCCACCGTCTCCATGGGCCTGGGCCCGATGAACGCCATCATGCAGGCCCGGTTCAACCGGTACCTGGGCGCGCGCGGCTTCACCGACACGAGTGACCAGCACGTGTGGGCGTTCCTCGGCGACGGCGAGATGGACGAGCCGGAGTCCCGCGGGCTGATCCACATCGCCGCCGGCGAGGGCCTGGACAACCTCACCTTCGTCGTCAACTGCAACCTGCAACGGCTCGACGGCCCGGTGCGCGGCAACGGGAAGATCATCCAGGAGCTGGAGTCGTTCTTCCGCGGCGCGGGCTGGAACGTCATCAAGGTCATCTGGGGCCGCGAGTGGGACGCGCTGCTGCATGCCGACCGCGACGGCGCGCTGGTCAACCTCATGAACACCACGCCGGACGGCGACTACCAGACCTACAAGGCGAACGACGGCGCGTTCGTCCGCGAGCACTTCTTCGGCCGCGACCCCCGGACCAAGGCGCTGGTCGAGCCCATGAGCGACGCCGAGATCTGGAACCTCAAGCGGGGCGGCCACGACTACCGCAAGGTCTACGCGGCCTATTCGGCGGCCCTTCAGCACCACGGCCAGCCGACCCTCATCCTGGCCAAGACGATCAAGGGATACGGGCTGGGCGCGCACTTCGCGGGCCGCAACGCGACGCACCAGATGAAGAAGCTGAGCCTGGCCGACCTCAAGGCGTTCCGCGACTCCCAGCGCATCCCGATCAGCGACAAGCAGCTCGAGGAGAACCCCTACCTGCCGCCGTACTACCACCCCGGCGAGCACGCCCCCGAGATCCGGTACATGCACGAGCGCCGGGCCCGCCTGGGCGGGGCGCTGCCGGAGCGGCGCGTGACCGCGAAGCCGCTGGTGCTGCCCGGCGACAAGGTCTACGAGGCGACCCGCAGGGGCTCGGGCAAGCAGGAGGTGGCCACCACCATGGCCTTCGTCCGGCTGCTGCGGGAGCTGGTGAAGGACAAGGAGATGGGGGCGCGGTTCGCGCCGATCATCCCGGACGAGGCACGGACGTTCGGGATGGACTCGATGTTCCCGACGCAGAAGATCTACAACCCGCACGGGCAGCTCTACACGTCGGTCGACGCCGCCCTTATGCTCGCCTACCGGGAGAGCGAGACCGGGCAGCTGCTGCACGAGGGGATCGACGAGGCCGGGTCGATGGGCTCGTTCATCGCGGCGGGCAGCGCGTACGCCACGCACGGCGAGCCGATCATCCCCGTGTACGTCTTCTACTCGATGTTCGGCTTCCAGCGCACCGGCGACTCGATCTGGGCCGCGGCGGACCAGATGGCCCGCGGCTTCCTCATCGGCGCGACGGCCGGGCGGACGACGCTGACGGGCGAGGGCCTGCAGCACGACGACGGCCACAGCCAGCTGCTCGCGGCGACGAACCCCGCGGTCGTGGCCTACGACCCCGGGTTCTCCTACGAGATCGCGCACATCGTCGGGGACGGGCTGCGGCGGATGTACGGCGGCGGGTCGGACGTGCTCGAGGGCGAGAACGTCATCTACTACCTGACGGTCTACAACGAGCCCTACGTGCAGCCGGCCGAGCCGGACGACCTGGACGTCGACGGCCTGCTCCGCGGGATCTACCGCTACCGGGCCACCGGACGCGACGACGGGCCGCAGGTCCGGCTGCTCGCCTCGGGCGTCGCGCTGCCCTGGGCTGTTCGGGCGCGGCAGATGCTCGCCGAGCAGTGGGGTGTGGGCGCCGAGGTGTGGTCGGTGACCTCGTGGAACGAGCTGCGGCGCGACGGCGTGGCCGCCGAGCACCACAACCTCGTGCACCCCGACGCGGAGCCGAAGGTGCCCTACGTCCACCAGGTCCTCCAGGGCGAGCAACCCGTGGTCGCGGTGTCGGACTGGATGCGCGCCGTGCCCGATCAGATCCGCCAGTGGGTGCCGGCCCGGTTCACCTCGCTGGGCACCGACGGGTTCGGCCTGTCCGACACCCGGCCCGCGACCCGCCGCCACTTCGCCGTCGACGCCGAGTCGATCACGGTGGCGGCGCTCTTGACGCTCGCGGCCGAGGGGGCGCTGGACAGGTCGGCGGCGGTCGACGCCGCCGCCAAGTACCGCATCCACGATCCGGAGGCGGCCGGTCCGCAGACGAGTGACCCCGGGGTCGCCTGAGCGGCCTACCGCACACGCACCGCGTGTCTCCAGGATCAGCGGTCCGGGGCCACGGCTGAGACCCCGGACCCGGGTCACAGCACGAAAACACTGGTCATTGCCCCTCGGCAAGAGCGTTCACGCACGGTACGCTCCCCGCCGACACCGGCCGCGTGCCTGCGATCGGTGTCCCGACCCGGGCGCGGACCGTAGCGGCCAGGCGGCGCGATGCCGGGGGCCAGTGCCTCGGCACCCAGTACGAGGAGAGCAAGAATGGCAGAGGGCACCGTCAAGTGGTTCAACAGCGAGAAGGGCTACGGCTTCCTCGCTCCCGACGGTGGCGGCGCGGACGTGTTCGTGCACTACTCCGCGATCCAGACCAACGGATACAAGAGCCTCGACGAGGGCCAGCGCGTGTCTTTCGACATCGAGCAGGGCCAGAAGGGTCCGCAGGCCACCAAGGTCACGCCGCTCGGCTGACAACGCGAATTACGGCGCTCCCCACCCACACCGCCCGCACCGAAGGCGGTCCTACACAGGGGACATCTCCACACCTCCGTGCGCGTAGGCGCACGGGCCGGGTGTCGACATGTCCTCTCCGGCACCGGGTGGCGCGTCCCCGAACGCTCCACCCGGTGCCGTGACCCACACTGCCCGGATCACCGACGACCACAGCCGGGCGGTCTCCGCTGCCACCCTGCGCCGTCTCGAACTCGCAGGGGGCGACCTCGCTTCGGCCTGCCTTGCGGCGATGGACAGCCAGCCCTGGTTCGGCCGACTCACCGCGGACCAGCGGGCCGCCGTCCTGCTCGTGACCCAGCGCGGCGTCGCCAACTTCGTGGCCTGGCTCGACGAGCCGGCCGAGACGATCCGGCTGACGGCCGAGGCGTTCCGCATCGCGCCACGTGATCTCGCCCGCCGCCTGTCGCTGCGACAGACCGTCGAGCTCGTGCGCATCGCGACGGACGTCTTCGAGCAGCGCCTACCGCCGCTCGCCGCCACCGAGGACGAGCGGCGGGTGCTGGTCGAGGGCGTGCTGCGCTTCGGGCGCGGCATCGCGTTCGCCGCCGCGACGGCCTACGCGGTGGCGGCGGAGGCCCGCGGGACCTGGGACGCGCGGCTGGAGGCGCTGGTCGTCGACGCGGTCGTGCGCGGACCGCTGCCCGGCGACGTCGGGCGGACGGGCGACGCGCTGGTCTCCCGCGCGGCCGCATTGGGCTGGGATCCCGCGCTGCCGGCCCGGGTCGTCGTCGGTGCGGCCCCCGATCCGGGAACGGTGGCCGAGCGGCTCGCTGAGCTCCGCCGCCACGGCGTCCGGACCCGCTCGCCGGTGCTGGTCGCGGTGCAGGGCACGCGTCTGGTCGTCGTCCGGGCCGAGGCAGGCGGCGACCGCGACGCGGGAGACGACGCGGGGATCGTCGCGGCCTTCGGGCCGGGCCCGGTCGTCGTCGGACCGCGGGCCACCGACCTGAACGGTGCGCACGCGAGCGCGCGGGAGGCGCTCGCCGGGCTGCGGGCCGCCGGGGGCCGACCGGACGCCCCCCGCCCTGTCGCCGCGGACGACCTGCTGCCGGAGCGCGCCCTGGGCGGCGACCCGGCCGCGCACCGGCGGTTGACCGACTCCGTCATCGCGCCGCTCGCCGCGGCAGGCGGTGAACTGCTGCACACGCTGGCCGTCTACCTCGAGGGCGGCGGTGCTCTCGAGGCCTGTGCGCGGGCCCTCTACGTCCACCCCAACACCGTGCGGTACCGGCTGCGGCGGATCGGCGAGGTCACCGGCCACTCCCCCACCGATCCGCGTGACTCCTTCGTGCTGCGCACCGCTCTCGTCGTCTTCCGCCTGCAGACCTGGAGCAAACCTCCAAGTTCACAGGGCTGAGTTTGGTAAGAACCGACATGCCGTCCGGCCGTGGTGCCGGTGAAGCTTGCTCCGTGATCGCCCTGCTCGCGCCCGGTCAGGGCGCGCAGACCCCCGGCATGCTCGCTCCGTGGCTCGTCGACGACGCCACGCGCGCCACGCTCGCCCGCTGGTCTGCCAGCACCGGCTTGGACCTGGAGCGCCTGGGCACCACCGCGGACGCCGAGGAGATCAAGGACACCGCGGTGACCCAGCCCCTCGTGGTCGCCACCGCGCTGCTCGCCCACAGCCTGCTCGCCGTGCGCGTCGAGCTGCCCGTGTCGCTGGTCACCGCCGGGCACTCCGTCGGCGAGCTGGCCGCGGCCGCGGTCGCCGGCGTGCTGACCCCGGACGCCGCCGTGGCGCTGGCCGCCGTGCGCGGCCGCGAGATGGCCGCGGCGTGCGCGCTCGAACCCACCGGCATGAGCGCGGTCCTCGGCGGAAACCCGGACGAGGTGCTCGCCCGCCTCGAGGAGCTCGGGCTGGATCCCGCCAACCGCAACGGCGCGGGCCAGATCGTCGCCGCCGGACCTCACGACGCGCTGGCCCGGCTCGCCGAGAACCCGCCTGCCCGGGCGCGTGTGATGCAACTGGCCGTCGCCGGGGCGTTCCACACGCGGTTCATGGCGCCTGCGGAGCAGGCACTCGGCGAGCACGCCGCCTCCGTGACACCCGCGGATCCGGCCACCACGCTGCTGTCCAACGCCGACGGCGTCGCGGTGAGCGACGGCGCGGACGCGCTGCGCCGGCTCGTCGCCCAGGTCACACGGCCCGTCCGCTGGGACGCGTGCCAGGCGACCCTGCGTGACATCGGTATCACAGCCTTGATCGAGCTGCCGCCGGCGGGAACGCTCGTCGGACTGGCCCGCCGCGAGCTGAAGGGGGTGCGGGCGCTGGCGCTCAAGACACCCGACGACCTGGATGCCGCGACGGAGCTGGTGTCCGCGGACTTCGCCGCGAGCTCTCGGTGACGCCTCGGCTGCGGCTCACCCAGAGCGTGCCCGGTGCCCGCCTGCTCGGGCTGGGCAGCTTCCAGCCGGAGCGGGTCGTCACCAACGACGAGCTCGCCGCCCGCGTCGAGACGACCGACGAGTGGATCCGGTCGCGGGTCGGCATCGAGAACCGGCGCATCGCGGACAAGGACACGCACCTCGTCGACATGGCCACCGATGCGGGTGCCCGCGCGCTGAAGGACTCCGGGCTCGAGCCGGCGGAGATCGGTGCGGTCATCGTCGCCACCTGCACGATGCTCGACAACATCCCGAACACCGCGGCTCAGGTCGCGCACCGGATCGGGATCGTGGCCCCGGCCGCATTCGACATCAACACCGCGTGCTCGGGCTTCAGCTACGGGGTCGGCATCGCGGCGGACCTCGTCCGGGCGGGCACCGTGCGGCACGTCCTCGTGATCGGCGCCGAGAAGCTGTCCGACTGGATGGACTGGGACGACCGCTCGACCTGCATCATCTTCGCGGACGGCGCCGGAGCGGTGGTCGTCGGCGCCGCTCCGGACGAGGAGTCGGTGGGCGTCGGGCCGGTGGCCTGGGGCAGCGCGGGTGACATGGCGCAGACGATCCGGATCAACCCCGACACCCGCGCCATGCACCAGGAGGGCCAGGCGGTGTTCCGCTGGGCCACCACGCGGATCGCGCCGGTCGCGCTGCGGGCCGTCGCGCTGGCCGGGCTGAGCCTCGCCGACATCGACGTGCTCGTCCCCCACCAGGCGAACCTGCGCATCGTCGAGGCGATCGCCAAGCGGCTGCGCAGCAAGGGCGCACGCGCCGACCTGCGCGTCGCCGACGACATCGTGCATTCGGGCAACACCTCGTCGGCGTCGATCCCGCTGGCACTGGACCACATGCGGGCACAGGGCCGCCTGCGGTCCGGCGAGACGGTGCTGCTCGTAGGCTTCGGCGCGGGGCTGTCGTACGCGGCGCAGGTCGTCGTCTGTCCCTGATGCCCACGCAATCGAGCCCAGCCCCGATCCGACGTCCCAGTCCCCCACATGAGGAGAACAGCATGGCCGACATCGCCGAGATCCAGACCGGCCTGGCGGAGATCGTCGAGGAGGTCGCCGGCATCGACGCGGCCGAGGTGACGCCCGAGAAGTCCTTCGTCGACGACCTCGACATCGACTCGCTGTCGATGGTCGAGATCGCCGTGCAGGCCGAGGACCGGTTCGGCGTCAAGATCCCGGACGACCAGCTCGCGCTGCTGAAGACCGTGAGCGACGCCGTGGATTACATCGCGAAGAACCAGTGATCGCCTCAGACCCGGTGAGTTCTCCTGACGTCGTCGTCACCGGCTACGGCGCGACGACCCCGCTCGGCGGGGACGCCGCGTCGACCTGGGACGCCCTGCTCGCCGGGCGGTCGGGGGTGTCCCGGCTGGACGCCGAGTGGGTCGACCGGTTCGACCTGCCCGTGAAGATCGCTGCGCAGCTGGCGGTGGAGCCCACCGAGGTCCTCAAGCGGGTCGAGGCGCGGCGGCTGGACCGGTCCGAGCAGGTGGCGGTCGTCGCCGCCCGCGAGGCCTGGGCACACGCCGGGCTCGCCGGCGGGGACGTGGTGGACACGCTGCGGCTGGCCGTGATCATCGGGACGGGTATCGGCGGGGCGATGACCCTGCTCGGGCAGGACGACCTGCTCGAGACCCAGGGCCTGCGCAAGGTGTCGCCGCTGACGATCCCGATGCTCATGCCGAACGGGCCGGCCGCACACGTCGGGCTGGAGCTCGGCGCCCGGGCCGGGGTGCACGCGCCGGTGTCGGCGTGCGCGTCCGGCGCCGAGGCGCTGGCCTGGGGCTGGCGGATGATCAAGTCGGGCGAGGCGGACGTCGTCGTCGCCGGCGGCGCGGAAGCGTGCATCACGAGCATCCCGATCGCCGGGTTCTCCCAGATGCGCGCCATGAGCACCCGCAACGACGAGCCCGAACGGGCCTCCCGGCCGTTCGACGTCGACCGCGACGGGTTCGTGCTCGGCGAGGGCTCGGGGATCATGGTGCTCGAGCGCGCGGAGTTCGCCCGGGCCCGCGGGGCGACCGTGTACGGCCGGCTGGCCGGCATCGGCACATCGGCCGACGGTCACCACATCACCGCACCGGACCCGACCGGCAGCGGCGCGGCGCGGGCGATCGCGGCGGCGCTGCGCACGGCGGGCCTCGACCCCACGGACGTCGGGCACGTCAACTGCCACGCGACCTCCACCCCGGTGGGCGACGTCGCGGAGGCGGCGGCGATCCGCACCGCGATCGGCGACCACCCGGTGCTCACCGCGCCGAAGTCGGCGATGGGGCACCTGCTGGGTGCGGCCGGAGCGGTGGAGAGCCTCGCGGCGATGCTGTCGGTGCGCGAGGGGATCATCCCCCCGACGCTGAACCTGGAGCACGTCGACGACGGCGTGCAGCTCGACGTGGTGGCGGGCGAGGCCCGCAAGGTCGAGCTCAGCGCGGCGGTGAACGACGCGTTCGGCTTCGGCGGTCACAACGTCGCGCTGGTGTTCACCGCGGCGTAGCCGCTCCCAGCACGGAGCGAACGCGGCGTGTCGGGTAGGTCGGACCTACCCGACGCCGCGTTCGCCCACCTCGGGTTCCGGTCCGCCGCTACGCGACGGGCGGATCAGCCGACCTGGTGCAGCCAGGTGACCGGCGCACCGTCGCCTGCGAGCCGGAACGGCTCCAGCGCCGCGTCCCACGCCGAGCCGAGCAACGCCTGGAGGCGTCCGGGGACCTGACCACCGGGCGTGTCGACGACCAGGGCGCGCAGCTGGTCCTCACCCACCACGATGTCGCCGTTCGCGCTCGTGCGCCCCCGCCACAGGCCCAGCGAGGGCGTGTGGCAGAAGCGCTCGCCGTCCACGCCGGGGCTCGGCTCCTCCGTCACCTCGAACCGCAGCATGGGCCAGGCGCGCAGGGCACCCGCGAGCGCACCCGCACTGCCGGCCGGGCCGGACCACGTGCATTCCGCGCGCAGCAGACTCGGGGCTGCCGACTGCGCCGTCCACTCCAGCGACACTCGAGCCCCGAGCACGCCGGATATTGCCCACTCGACATGCGGACACACCGCAGTCGGCGACGAGTGGACGAAGATCACGCCGCGTGTGCTCACTGCAGGCCTCCGCTGTCGACGAGGAACGTCTTCCCCTACGTCCTCGCGTCACGATGGACCGCTCAAGCTTGTGCAACCGGCCGCGTCGTCGGGGTCGGTCGCCCTTGTGGTGATCAGTCTGCCCGCCGCTCCCGTCCCTCGCCAACTCACGTCGGCGCGGCGCGTTCGGCGGGCGTGTCGTATCCAGGTGCAACCGGGCACGTGCTGTCAAGGGTCGTCGAGGTGACAATCGGCGATCACCACTCACAGATCGGTGAGCCGCTTATCGTCGGCACAACGGGGCGCCGAGCAGCATCGGGGAGTGCCGGTCCGGGGGCTGCTCGGAGTGTGCGATGTCGCCGCCCGCCGTCATCAGCCCGAGCTCACCCGGGCGGATCAGGGCGTCGCTGCCGAGGCTGTCGCGGTGGTGCACCTCGCCGTCGAGCAGCCGGCTCGGGTGGGCGGACGCGGGGGAACCTGCATGCCGCGCTCCAGGGCGATCTCGTCCGGACCGTAGTGATCGACCAAGCACCAGGCACCGGCCCTGCGCCGGCCCATCGTCGGCAACAGCCGGCGGACCACCGCGCTCGCGCCCGCCGGCACGACCGGCGCCGGGAGCAGCTCCCGAACCGGACCCGCGCCGGGCCGCCCCGCGCACACCTGCACGGCCGGCGCCGGGAGCAGTTCCCGAACCGGACCCGCGCCGGGCCGCCCCGCGCACACCTGCACGACCGGCGCCGGGAGCAGTTCCCGAACCGGACCCGCGCCGGGCCGCCCCGCGCACACCTGCACGACCGGTTCCGCAGCGACGTTACGCACTCGACCACCCCCCGACCCGCCCAGACACCTCGACGGGACGACGATGCGGCCATGCGCCGCACGGTCACCGCCCATCTCGCCGCCGACGTCGCCGACCCCGCGCTGCTCGCGCTGCAGGTCGCCGTCGCCGGTCCCGCACCCACGGAACAGCTGGTCGTCACCAGCGACGGCGCCCCCGTTCCCATGCGCGAGATCGACGGCGGCCACGGGGGGCGCGTGCACGCGCTCGACATCCCCGCCGGGCACCTGGTGATCGACTACAACGCGACCGTCCACGGCTCGCGCGCGGTGCCCCACGGCGGCGAGTCCGACCTGCTGGAGTACCGCCGCCCGAGCCGCTACTGCCCGTCGGACAAGCTCCTCGCGATCGCCGCGAACGAGTTCGGCGCCATCGGTGACGACGCCGAACTCGTCGCCGCCGTCACCACATGGGTGCACGACCGGCTCGTCTACACCGGCGGCTCCAGCGGCCCGACCGACGACGCCGTCGACACGCTGCTGCTCGCCGCGGGCGTCTGCCGCGACTACGCGCACCTCGTTCTGTCCCTGCTGCGGGCCCGGGACGTCCCCGCCCGCCTCGCGGCCGTCTACGCGCCGGGACTCGACCCCATGGACTTCCACGCCGTGGTCGAGGCATGGGTGGACGGTGCCTGGCGGCTGGTCGACGCCACCGGCCTCGCCCCGCGGGCGTCGATGCTGCGGATCGCCACCGGCCGCGACGCCGCGGACACCGCGTTCATGACCACCCACCGCGGCGCCGTCACGCTGACCGAGATGACGGTGACGGCGACGGCGGACGACCTGCCGTTCGACGACCCGGCGACGGTGGTCGAGCTGCGCTGAGCGCGGCCCCCACCACCCC
>JAEUJO010000142.1 GCA_016794615.1 Pseudonocardia sp.
GCCGCCCGCACGACCGCGGGCCCGCACACGGCCAGGGTATGCCCGGGTTGCGCACGCTCCAGCCAGCGGCGCGTCCGGGCCACCAGCGCGGTGATCGGTTCACCGCCGTGCGGTGCCGCCGACGGGTCGGTCAACCAGGAACCGACTTCGTCCGGCTGCTCAGCCGCCACCTCGTCCAGGGTCCGGCCGGCCCAGGATCCGAGGTCCCAGCCGCGCAGACCGTCGTCCACCTCGGGACGAAGGCCGAGGAGGACGCAGGTCTGCTGGCACGCCGGCTCGGGAGCACACACCACACGATCCCCCCGCAGGCTCCCGCGGCCGCCCTCGGCCCACGCCCGACCCCGCGCGTCCAGCGACTCGTCGGAGGGGAACTCCGCCGCTGCAGTCGCGGATGTGGGCGCGTGGACGACCAAGGTCACCCGGGCCCCGACACCTCGATCACCCATGCACCGATCATCCGACCTGCGGTGATCGCCGAACTGTCGACACGCGCGACACCCCTGTACCTGATCGTCGACCAACCGACGATCACAAAGGAACCAGTCACGAGGTGACGCGAACCACCCACCGAGCGCCACCCACGCCGGGCCGTGGCCGGGTTACCGTCCGGGCCTGGCACACCGAAGGAGCGACGGCATGAGCGCCCGCCTGGATGCTCGCGGCCTGATCCGGCTCGTCCTCGACGACGGCACGTTCACCGGCTGGGACACGCCCGTCGACACCTCCGGCGTCGACCCCGCCTACGCGGAGCAGCTCGCGAGGGCACACGCCCGGTCCGGCGTCGACGAAGCCGTCGTCACCGGCGCCGGGCGCATCCGCGGATACGAGGTCGCCGTCATCGTGGGCGAGTTCGGCTTCCTCGGCGGGTCCATCGGGCGCGCCACCGCCGCACGGATCGTCGCCGCGGTCACGCGGGCGACCCGCGAACGCCTGCCGCTGCTGGTCGCCACGTCCTCGGGCGGCACCCGGATGCAGGAGGGCACGCCGGCGTTCGTCGAGATGGTCGCCATCTCGAAGGCGGTGGTCGCCCACAAGGCCGCCGGCCTGGCGTACCTGGTCTACCTGCGGAGCCCCACCACCGGAGGGGTCTTCGCGTCGTGGGGCTCGCTGGGCCACGTGACCGTCGCCGAGCCGGGCGCCCTCATCGGGTTCCTGGGCCCCCGCGTGTTCGAGGCACTGCACGGCAGCGCGTTCCCGTCCGGGGTCCAGCTCGCGGAGAACCTCGTCGACAAGGGCATCCTCGACGCGGTCGTGGCGCCCGAGGATCTGGCCCAGGTGGCCAGCCGCGTCCTGCGGCTGCTCCGCGCCGACCGCACCGTGCCGCGGGCCCGGTCGGCGACGGTCCCCGCCGTCCGCCCGGCGCCACCGCGGCGGACGACGACCACGTGGGAGTCGGTGCTGCTGACCCGGCGGCGGGACCGGCCGGGGGTCCGCGAGCTCCTCGCCCTCGGCGCCGACGACGTCCTGCCCCTGAGCGGAACCGGTGACGGCGAACGCGACGCCGGGCTGCTCCTCGCGCTGACCTCGTTCGACGGGCATCCCTGCGTACTCGTCGGCCAGGACCGGCGTGGCCAGTCCCGCCACTCGATGGGCCCGGCGGCGCTGCGGGAGGCGCGGCGGGGCATGCGGCTCGCGGAGGAGCTCGGCCTCCCGCTCGTCACGGTGATCGACACCCCCGGCGCCGACCTCTCGCCGCGCGCCGAGGAGGGCGCGCTCGCCGGCGAGATCGCCCGCTGCCTGGCCGACCTGTCGCGGCTCACCGTGCCGACCGTCGCCGTGCTCCTCGGCCAGGGCTGCGGCGGGGGTGCGCTCGCCCTGCTGCCCGCCCACCGCGTCATCGCCGCGGAGCACGCCTGGCTGTCTCCCCTCCCACCGGAGGGAGCGAGCGCCATCGTCTACCACGACACCGACCACGCACCGTTCCTGGCGGAGCGGCAGCGGACCTCGGCGTTCGACCTGTTCGACGACGGCATCGTCCACGCCGTCGTGCCCGAGGAACCCGCAGCGCACGAGGACCCCCGGGCGTTCGTCCGCAAGATCGTGACGGCCTGCGCGGCGGCGATCTGCGAGCTCACGGCGACGCCCCGTCGGGAACGGTGACGTCGCGGGCCGACCGCGGCAGGCTGCTGGATCATGACGGGGCGGACGGCCGGATGGGTCCACGGGTCCCGCCACTGCGCGGCGGGCGACGCCTCGCTGGATCCGTCGGTGAGGTGAGGGCTCCGGCCGGACCGCGCTGCGGGCGCGGGTGCGGGTGCGGGTGCGATGGGTTCATGGAGGCGGTCCGTGCGACGTGACGTGCAGGATTTCTGCGACCGGTACGGCCTTCGGCTACCGATTCTGCAGGCACCGATGGCAGGTGCCTGCCCGCCCGAGCTTGCGGTGGCCGTCGCCGAGGCGGGTGGGATGGGCGCCGCAGGTGTGCTGCTCGACCCGCCGGATCGGATCGGCGAGTGGACGCGACGGTTCCGTGCCGGGTCGACCGGAGCCGTGCAGCTCAACATCTGGGTTCCGGACCGGCCGGACACGGACCAGGGCCGAGTCGACGCCGCCGCCGCACATCTGCGCCGGTTCGGTACTCCGGCCCCGGTCGGCTCGCCGGGCCCGGACTTCGGTGAGCAGTCCGAGGCCATGCTCGCGGCGCGCCCCACCGTCATCTCCTCGATCATGGGGCTGTTCGAGCCCGGCTACGTCCGGCGCCTGCACGACCAGGGGATCGCCTGGTTCGCCTGTGCCACCACTCTCGACGAGGCGCTCGCCGCCCAGGGCGCAGGCGCCGACGCGGTCGTCGCTCAGGGCATGGAGGCGGGCGGCCACCGCGGCAGCTTCGACCCGGACGCCGCCGAGCGGGTCGACGTCGGGCTCTTCGCGCTGCTCCCCCGCTTCGCCGACCACCTGGACGTTCCGATCATCGCCACGGGCGGGATCGCGGACGGACGCAGCGTCGCCGCCGCGCTCACGCTGGGCGCCACGGCGGTCCAGGTCGGCACCGCGTTGCTGCGGTCGCCGGAGGCGGCGATCGATCCCCTGTGGGCGGCGTCGCTGGGCGGCCTCGCGCCCGAGCGCACGGTCACCACCCGTGCCTACTCGGGACGGTTGGGCCGCGCCGCTCCGACCCCCTACGTGCTGGCCTGGCAGGAGCCCGGCGCGCCGCGGCCGGCACCGTATCCGCAGCAACGCGAGCTCGTCCGCCGTTGGCGCCAGGGCTCCCCGACCGGTCTCGACCGTGCCAATCACTGGGCCGGCCAGGCCGCCGCGATGGCGACCGCAGAACCGGCGAGCGACATCGTCGGGCGCATGTGGCGCGAGGCTCGTCGCCTTCTACCCTGACCCTGACGGAGCAGACCGTCGCCCGTCGAAATCCGTCCGGGCGACTCGGTAGTGTCGAGCGTTCGAGGCTCTCTCGAAGAAAGTGCTCGGCGCTTTTCCCGGCAACGAACCCTCGATGAAGGCCCTGAGCCTTCGCGTGAGGAGCATCGTGGACATACGCACCGCAGGCAGCGGCGGCCAGATCGTGATCGCGGGTGCGGGCTACGCCGGCCTGCACGTCGCCTTACGCCTGGCAGCCAAGCGCCCCGACGTCGAGCTGACCCTGGTCGACCGGCACGACTACCACCAGGCGCTCACCGAGCTGCCTCGGGTCGCCGCCGGCACGCGCGCCGCCGACGCGGTGCGGATCCCGCTCCACGACGTGCTGTCCGAGCAGGTGCACTTCGTCCGGACCGAGATCAAGGGGTTCGACCTGGCCGACCGGCAGCTGCTCACCGAGGCGGGGCCGATCGGCTGGGGGTGGCTGGTACTGGCGCTCGGCAGCAGGCCCAACGACTTCGCCATTCCCGGCCTCGCCGAACGCGCACTGTCGCTGTACTCGGTCGGCGACGCCGATCGGGTCTGGGCGGCGGTCACGGCGGCGCTCACGGCCGCCGCGGCCGCCACCGACCCCGAGCAACAGCGCCGCCTGGCGACCGTGGTGGTCGGCGGGGGCGGCGCCACCGGGGTCGAGCTGGCCGGCGAGCTGGCCGAGATGCTGCCCGAGGTGGCCGCCGCCCACGGCGTGGCGTCCGACCTGCCCGCCGTCCTGCTCGTCGAGGCCGGCCCCACCATCCTGGCCGGCTCCTCGCCGAAGCTGATCGACAAGGCCACCGGCATCCTCGCCCGGCTCGACGTCCAGGTCTGCACCGGCGCGGCGATCGCCGCCGCGACCGAGGAGGGCTTCCGGCTCACGGACGGCCGGCTGGTGGAGGGGGGCGTGTTCGTCTGGGCGGGCGGGGTGAAAGCACCCGACGTCGTGGTCGAGTCGGGGCTGCCGACCGGCCACAACGGCCGGGTCAAGGTCGACCAGTACCTCCGTGTGCTGGACCATCCGGAGATCTACGTCGCGGGCGACCTCGCCTCGGTGGCCGATCCGCGCAGCGGCCGCGTGCTGCCCCCGCTGGCACAGACAGCTCTGGAGGAGGGCGAGACGGTCGCCCGAAACCTGGAGGCAGAGCTGAAGGGCACACCGCTGGAGGCGTTCACATTCCGTGACAAGGGGTTCGTCGTCTCGGTCGGGACCCGCCGCGGGGTCGCCGACATCGCCGGCATCACCACCGGCGGGCGGCTGGCCCACCTGCTCAAAGACACCATCGAATGGGAGTACCGCCAGTCCGTCAGACACCTGCGCGGCTGGGACCCGGTCACCCGGTGACCGCCCCCGTCCCGCGCGCCGGGCTCAGTGCAGCAACGGCGCGCCGAAGGTCGGGTCACCGGCACCGGTGGTCGAGCCGCTCCCGAACGGGACGGCCGACGGGTGCAACCCACCTGCCGGGTCGGGCGTCGGGCCGAGGGTGCCGGCCTGCTGTTCGAAGCCGTCGGTGAGGCCGTCGCGGTCGCTGTCGACGTTGTTCGGGTCGCTGCCCAGCGCGCGTTCGACGCCGTCGGTCAGCCCGTCGGAATCCGAGTCGGCCACGTCCGCGCGGGTCCCGATCATGTGTTCTTCGTAGTCGGACAGGCCGTCCTGGTCGGTGTCCAGCGTCTGCATCCCGCCGAAGCGGGCGGCGGCGGCCCCCTGCGGCAGCGCGGCGCGGCCCGGGTCGGTGCCCGCGGCCACCTCGGCGGCGTCCGTGACGCCGTCGCCGTCGGTGTCGGCCCGAAGCGGGTCCGTGTGGTAGGTCGCGGTCTCCGCAGTGTCGCTGAGGCCGTCCCCGTCGGTGTCGGCCCGGTTCGGGTCGGTGCCGAACAGGCTCTCGAACCGGTCGGTGAGGCCGTCGCCGTCGGAGTCCGTCTGCCCCGGGCCGCCGAGGACGGCACTGGGCAGCGCGGCGCCGGGCATACCGAACGGGTCCTCGGCGCCGGAGCCCGCCGCCGGCCCACCCGGGACCATCGCGAGGTTCGTGCCGAACCCTCCGGACGGGACGGTGGACAGCTGGGGGATCACCGCGGCGTAGTTGAAGCGCACGCTGCTGGCGGTGAACACGCCCACGCCGTCCCGGCTGTTGCGTGCCTCGATCGTCCGGCCGTCGCCCAGGCTGATCGCGACGTGGGCCTGCGCGGGCCGTCCCCCGGTCGGCGGGCTCGAGAAGTAGAACAGCAGTGCGCCGCGGGTGTGCAGCGCCTGCTCGACGCTGACCGCCCCACCCTGCCGCTCCAGCTGCTGGTACTGCAGCCACGACCCGTCGGGCACCTCGACCCCGGCCCGGTGCGCCGACCACTGCACCAGCTCCGAGCAGTCGAACGCGGTGGGGTTCGGGTCGTCGGGGCGCGCCTCCGCCCCGAAGACGTACCGGTCGCCGGCCTGCGCGAGCGCCTGCTGGACGAAGTACTCGGCGGCACCGCCGCGCGGGGCGGTCACCGGGACCGCCGGGCCGGGCGCGGTGAACACGGGCTGCGGCGCGACATGACTGCTCCAGAACGAGACGGTTCCTGCTCCAGCGTCGTTGCCGAGCGCGCCCGGGTCAAGGGCATCGCGGCCCGCCACCCGGGTGCCGTGGTCGAGACGCGGTTACCGTCGCAGCGATGACCCCGCTGCACATCGCCATGATCGGTGTCCCCGCACACGGGCACATGAACCCGCACCTGCCGGTGCTCGCGGAGCTGGTCGCGCGCGGCCACCGCGTCGAGGTCACCACCCCGGCCGGGTTCGCACCGGCTGTCGCCGCCACCGGCGCCACCGTCCTGCCGGTCACCTCCGTGCTCCCCGCCGAGGACCGCGGGGAGACCTGGCCCGACGACCCCGTCGCAGGGATGGCCCGCTTCCTCGACGAGGGGATCCACGTCCTGCCACAGGGCCGCGCCGCCCTCGACGACGACCGGCCCGACGTGCTGCTCGGTGACATCGGCGCCTACCCGGCGCGCGTGCTGGCCCACCAGTGGTCGCGGCCGTTCGTGCAGCTCTCCCCCACCTACGTCGCCTGGGCGAGCTACGAGCAGGACATGGCCGACGTCCTCGACGGCCTGCGGGCCGCCCCCGGCTACACCGCCTACCACGAGCGCTTCGCAGCCTGGCTGGCCGCCGAGGACGTCGAGCTCGACGTCGACGCGTTCGCAGGTCGGCCGCCCCGGGCCGTCGTCCTGGTCCCCCGGGCCATGCAACCGCACGCCGAGGACGTCGACCCGCACCGCTACACCTTCGTCGGACCGGCCCTGGCCGTCCGTGCCCACCAGGAACGTTGGCCCGTCCCGGACCGCCCGGTGCTGCTGGTCTCCCTCGGCTCGGCCTACTCCGCGCCGCCCGCGTTCTACCGGGCCTGCCTCGACGCCTTCGCCGACCTCGACCGCGACGTCGTCGTCAAGGTCGGCCCGGCGGTGGACCCGGACACGCTGGGCGCGCTTCCGCCCAACGCGACCGTGCACCGCTGGGTACCGCAGCTGTCGGTGCTGGCGCACGCGTCGGCGTTCGTCACCCACGCCGGGATGGGCGGCTGCTCGGAAGGGCTGTGGCACGGCGTCCCGATGGTCGCCGTGCCCCAGGCGGTCGACCAGTTCGCCAACGCCGACCGCCTCGTCGAGCTCGGCGTGGCGCACCGGCTCGACGCCGGCGCCACCCCCGACGAGCTCCGCTCGGCGGTGGTCACGCTGGAGACCTCGCCGCAGGTCGCCGCTCACTGCGCCGCGCTGCGGGCCGAGCTCCGACACGCCGGCGGCGCGGCAGGCGCCGCCGACGTCATCGAGGCCGAGGCCGCCGCCACCCGGTAGGGACCCGTTCACCGCTGTTCGCCGCCGCCCTGGGAGGGTCTGGGCATGCTGACAGTACGGCGTTGCAGCGCGGTCGGTGCGGTGATGGTGGGTCTGGTCGTCATCGCCGGGTGCGCAGGTGACGGCGACCGTGCCGTCACGCCCGCCGCCGGTGCCGTCACGCCCGTCGCCGGTGCTGTCACGCCCGTCGCCGGTGCTGTCACGCCCGTCGCCGGTGCCGTGGCCGCGGACCGGCCGCCGTCGGCCCTGCACGACCAGCCCGGCTACCGCACCGACGCCACCGTCCCGGCCGTGATCACCCACGGCCCCACGGGCGCGCACCGCATCGCGCTGACCTTCGACTCGAACATGACCGACGCGATGCTGAAGCGCCTCGACACCGGACAGGTCGCCTCCTACGCCAACACCGCCGTCGTGGACGAGCTGCAGGCCCGGCACGTGCCCGCCACGTTCTTCCTGGCGGGCAAGTGGGTGGAGCGCTACCCCGAGCTGACGCGGCGCATCGCGGCCGACCCCGCCTTCGAGATCGCCAGCCACTCCTACGCGCACCGCGGATTCACGGCGCACTGCTACCGGCTCGCCCCCGAACCGACGACGGACATGGCCGCGGACGTCGAGCACTCCTTCGCCGTCCTGGCCCCCTTCGGCGGCCGCCAGACCCGCTACTTCCGCTTCCCGGGCGGCTGCTACGACACGGCCGCCCTGCGCGCGGTCGCCGCCACCCACGCGACCGTCATCCAGTACGACGACGTCGCCGACGACCCGTTCAACGACGACACCGACGCGATCACCGGCAGCGTGCTGCGCCAGGCACACGACGGGGCGATCGTCGTCCTGCACATCACCCAGGACAACGCCCCGCGCACCGCGGACGCCCTGCCCGCGATCATCGACGGCCTCCGCGCCCGGGGCTACCAGCTGGTCGACCTCTCCGACCTTCTCGACGCCCGTCCCGCACGCTGATCCCGAGGCCGGAGTGCCGCCCGCGCGCTGATCCCGAGGCCGGAGTGCCGCCCGCGCGCTGATCCCGGCGCGCGCCCGGATGTAGCGAAAGCGGCGTTGGGTGCACTGAACGCACTGAAAGCCGCTTTCGCTACATCCGGCGGTCGCCTCTGGCGCGGTCGACGACATGGAGCGGATCCTGCGCCACACGCACCGAAGCCGGCGAAACCTGATCTGATCCGGGCACCGCCCGAATGAGCAGAGGAGAACGTCATGAGCGAGCGAATCGATGTCGTCGGAGTACCGAGCGAGATCAAGGACAACGAGCAGCGGGTGGCGCTCACCCCGGACGGTGTCGTGGAGCTGCTGCACCACGGCCACGAGGTCGTCGTGCAGGCCGGTGCCGGTGTCGGCTCCCGGTTCCCCGACGACGAGTACGCCGCGGCGGGCGCGAAGATCGTGCAGACCGCCGACGAGGTGTTCGCCGCGGCCGACCTGATCGTCAAGGTCAAGGAGCCGGTGCCGGCGGAGTACCACCGCTTCCGGCCCGGCCAGCAGCTGTTCACCTACCTGCACCTGGCCGCCGACCGCGGCCTGACCGAGTTCCTGCTCGAGCGGCGCATCGACTCCATCGCCTACGAGACCGTGCAGACCGCCGACCTCAAGCTCCCGCTGCTGACGCCCATGAGCGAGGTGGCGGGCCGCATGTCCGTCCAGGCCGCCGCACACCACCTGGAGAGCCCCGCCGGCGGAGCGGGGATCCTGCTCGGCGGTGTGCCCGGCACTCCCGCGGCCAACGTCCTCATCATCGGCGGCGGGGTGTCCGGCACCGAGGCCGCGAAGATCGCCCTGGGCATGCGGGCCATGGTCCGGGTCCTCGACACCAACCCGGCGCGCCTGGCCTACCTCTCCGACATCTTCGGCGGGCGGCTGGACCTGGTCACGCCGAACCGGGCGCGGACCGCCGCCTACGTCGCCGAGGCCGACGTCGTGATCGGCGCGGTGCTGGTGCCCGGCGCGAAGGCGCCCAAGCTGGTCACCCGCGAGATGATCGCCGCGATGCGCCCGGGCAGCGTGGTCGTCGACATCGCCATCGACCAGGGCGGCTGCTTCGAGACCAGCCGGCCGACCACCCACTCCCACCCGACCTACGTCGAGGAGGGCGTCGTCCACTACTGCGTGGCCAACATCCCGGGAGCCGTCGCCCGTACCTCGACGTTCGCCCTCACCTCGGCCACGCTGCCGTACCTCGTCAAGGTCGCGGGCGACGGCGTGACCGGCGTGGCGAGAGTCGACGCGGCCCTGCGGCTGGGCCTGAGCACGCTCGACGGGAAGCTCGTCAGCCGGCCCGTGGCCGAGGCGCACGAGCTGCCCTTCACCGACGCGACGGAGCTGCTCGACGCGCGGAGGTGAGCGGAGCGCACGTGGGGGCGGCCGGCACCCGGTGCCGGCCGCTCGCTCGTCCGGCCACCACGGCCGGCCCGGCGACCGCGACCACCGCGAGCAGCGCCCAGCCGGAGAAGCCCAGGATCACCAGCACGACCGCGCAGGCCAGCGCGGCCAGCACCCGGGTGCCTCCCGTGGTCAACCGCACCGCGGCCGCCGTGCACAGCGCGTAGACGGTGACGAACAGCGCGGTCGGCACCGCCACCAGGGCGTCCAGCGTCATCAGCCCGGCACCGACGAGGCCCAGCACGAGCAGCCCGATCCCGGCCACGGCCAGTTGCACGTCGTGCCCCCGCCGCCCGGTGCCGGCCCCGCGCAGGCGGCCGGCCAGCTCGGCCGCGCCGGAGAGATAGGCGTTGGTCGCGGCCAGCGTGAGGGCGACGGCCGCCGCGGCGGCCAGGTAACGGCCGGTGCCGCCGAGCGCCACGTCGAGCAGGTCCGCCAGCGGCACGCCGGTGCCGGCCCGCTGGCCGAGCACCCCGACCGTGACCACGGCGAGGCCCAGGTAGATCACCGCGGTGACCGCGAACGCGGAGCCGATGACCCGTGGCAGCTGCCGACCCGGGTCACGCAACCGGGCGACCAGCGGCGAGATGGCCTCCCACCCGACGAAGGACAGCATCAGCACCGACGCGGCCCGGCCGACCGACCACCAGCCGTGCGGCGCGAACGGCGTCCAGTTCCCGCCCCGCGCGTGCGGTGCCGCGCCCAGCACCGCCACCGTGACCAGCACGGCCAGCAGCGCGACCAGGGCCAGCTGCACGCCACCGCGCACCGCCCGCCCGGCCAGCGCCATGGCGACCACGACCGCCAGCAGCACCGCCGCCAGGAGCACCGTGGCGGTCGGGTCACCGCCGATCAGGTCGGCCACGTACCCCGCGCCGATCAGGCACACGACCGGCGCTCCGAGCACCACCCCGGCCAGGAAGCACCAGCCGACGACCCGGGCCGCGCCGGCGCCGAGCCGCCCCGGTCCGAAGCCCGCGCGGGTGTAGCCGACCACGCCGTCGGCGCCCGGCAGGGTCCGGCCGAGCTCCATGAACACCCTGGCCAGCAGGCCGGAGAGGACGAGCAGCAGCGCCCAGGCGACGAGCGAGGCCGGGCCAGCGATGCGCGCGGCCAGGCCGGGCAGCAACAGCAGGCTCGGGCCGAGCAGGGCGCCGACGTAGAGCGCGATGCCGGCCGGAGTCGAGAGGCCGGCGGCGGTCGGGGCACCGGTGGGTGACATGGGTACAGCGTGCGTCGGATGGCACGGCACGCGATGGCAACTTCGGCCACTCAGAGAGCCGTCGACGCAACTCTGTGCTGCTGAGAACCCGATACGATGCCTCTCATGCCGCCTGGCCCGTTCGACAAGACAGATCGCGCCATCCTCACCGAGCTTCAGGGGCACGGCCGGACGGCCAACGTCGACCTGGCCGAGAAGGTGCGCCTCTCCCCGTCGGCCTGCCTGCGCCGGACCAAGGCGCTCGAGGAGGCCGGATTGATCACCGGCTACCGCGCCGAGCTGGACCGGACCGGCGTCGGCCTGGGGCTGACCGTGTTCATCTCCCTCAAGGTGGAGCAGCACTCGCGGGCGACCTCGCGGCTCGTCGAAGACGCACTGACCGCCATCCCGGCCGTGATCGCCTGCTACGTGGTGTCCGGCGAGGCCGACTTCCTGCTCGAGGCGGTGGTGCCGGACCTGGGCGCGTACGAGGAGCTGCTGCTGGACCAGGTGCTCGCCATCGCGCCGGTCACCGACGCCCGCAGCACGTTCGCCATCCGCACCGTGCTCAGCCGCGGGTCGCTGCCGCTGCGGCAGTGGCCCTGACCGGCCGCGCAGTGCGCGTGGCGTCGGGGACCAGGTACCGGTCCGGATCCCGCACACGCTCGTGCGCAAGCCCGGCTGGTCGTCCACAGCGTCTGCGACGGCTGCTGGTTCCGGGTCCGCCCGCCCTGTCCGTGGACGGTTGGGACCTCAGCAGGCCGGGGCTGCGCGTCACGGCTGGGTCACCGGACCGCCGTGCGGAGCCAGCCCGCCCCGTCACATGTCGCCGTAGTGCGCGGCGATGTCGCGCGAGTCGGCCCACCTGCTGTAGGTGGGCGACTGCGGCCAGCCCTCGGCGAGTCCTGCCACTCCTCCTGCCGCCCGTACGGAAGCAGGTCGATGAGCCCGAAGGTGTACCCGAGCTGCTCGGTGCCCCGGCCCGCGGTGTGCCAGGTGCGGTACACGGTGTCGCCCTCGCGGAGGAAGACGTTCACCCCGAACCCGCCGCCAGGTGGTGCACCGACGTCCGCTCCGAAGGGGCTGCCCGCGGTGGAGTACCAGGTCATCGTGTTGCCGACGCGTCGCTTGTAGGCGAGCGCCTCCTCGATCGGGCCCTGGGTGACGACGACGAACCGGGCGTCGAAGTTGTCCAGGATGTCCAGCCGGGTGAACTGCGCGGTGAACCCGGTGCAGCCGGGGCACTGCCACTCCTCGCCCGGGAACCACATGTGGTTGTAGACGATCAGCTGCGGCCGGCCGTCGAAGATCTCGGCGAGCCGGACCGGACCCTTCTCGCCCTCCAGCGTGTAGTCGGGCATCTCGACCATCGGGAGCCTGCGTCGCTGCGCGGCGATGGCATCGAGCTCCCGGGTCGCGGCCTTCTCCCGGATACGCAGGGCGTCGAGCTCGCGCTGCCAGGTGCCGGCGTCGACGACGGGCGGTAACGCTGTGCTGGTCATGGGCTTCCCCTCGGCTGCTCGTGTCGTGGTCAGGATCTCCACACACCGGTGGACCCCGGGCACGCGAGAAACTCATCGGCCGCTCGCCTCGCGCGTCTGGTTGCGTTCCGCAACGAGACCAGCACCGTCGGCTCACTCGGCCGTGTCAAGCGCCGAGCGCGCACACGAGGCAGCCCGTTCATTACTTGTAGACTTCCGATCTCGGGGAGTAAACGCCTCGGGGGGGTGTCGATACTGCCGCGCATCGCGACCATGTTCTTCGGCCTCCTGATGCTTGCCCTCACCGGCGCGTTCTACGCGCTCCCGGCCTGGCACCTCGTGCTCTGGAGCTCGCTGGCGCTGAGCAGCGCGGCGGCGATCGCGGTCGGCGTGCTGATGCACCGCCCGGCACGCCCACTGCCGTGGTGGCTGCTCGCACTCGCCGTCACCGTGTTCGCCGCCGGCGACACCACGTACAACGTGCTCACGACGATCCTCGGGCGGGAGCGGCCGTTCCCGTCGCTCGCCGACGTCTTCTACCTCGCGATGTACCCGCTCGCCGCTGCGGGGCTCGTGCTGCTCATCAGGCGCCGGACCGGCGGCCGGGACCGGGGCAGCCTCCTCGATGCGCTCGGCGTCACCACGGCGACGGCCCTGCTGAGCTGGATCTTCTTCATCGACCCGTACGTCCAGGACGTCACACTCACGTGGCAGGAACGCGCAACGTCGATCACCTACCCGCTCGGCGACATCCTCCTGATGGCGACTCTCGCCCGCCTGCTCATCACGAGCGGGAGCAACCGTGCGGCGGCCCTGCTCGGCGCCGGAGTAGCCGGCCTCCTGGCGTCGGACATCGCCTACGGCCTGGGGCAGCTCGACCGCACCTGGGCGATCGGAAGCTGCTACGACCTCGGGTGGGTGGTGTTCTACATCACCTGGGGCCTCGCGGCGCTGCACCCGTCGATGGCCGACCTCACGGTCCCGGCCCGAGCGCCGTCGGCGGAGATGGGCATCGGCCGCATCGCACTGCTGATGGCGGTGTCGCTCGTCGCGCCCGGCGCGCTCCTCGCCGAGTCGCTGACCGGCGAGGTCAGGAGCGCGACGATGATCGCGGCGTCCTCCGCCCTGCTGTTCCTGATCGTCCTGGTGCGCCTGGCCGGGGTCGTGGCCCGACACCGGCAGGCCGTCGAGCGTGAGCGCACGCTGCGCACCGCCGGAGCGGACCTGGTATCGGCCGGCGACGCCACCGACCTGGCCACATCCGTGCGCAGAGCGGTCGACCGCCTGGTTCCCCCGGGTGCGACGCATCGGGCGGTGTTGCTCGTCGACGGTGCCACGGCCGGCGTTCCCGGGCCCGGTGCGGACATCCCGGAGGAGCCGAGCCGGCTCCTGCAGGTGGCCGACCTCGATGGTGTCGCGGCTCGCGAGACGGACGGCTTCACGACCGCGTTGGTGTGCCCGCTCGTACCGACCGAGCGGCCCACAGCCGGGTCGTCGATCGGGCTCCTCGTCGTCGCGGCCGCCGAGCCCGTTCTGTGCACCCTCCGCGGGGCTCTCGAGGTGCTCGCCTCGCAGACCGCCCTCGCGGTCGAACGCGTGACATTGAGCCAGGAGGTGACCCGGCGCAACAACGAGGCGTACTTCCGGACGCTCGTGCAGAACGCCCACGACGTCATCCTGATCGTGGACGACGGTGGCCACATCCGGTACGCGAGCCCGTCGGCGGAGGCGGTCCTCGGTCCGGGCTCGTTGCTGGCGAGACCCGTCGTCGATCTCGTCACCCCGGCGGACCGCGATGCCGCCGAGCGTGCGCTGCCGGCCGGGGACGGCGGGTCCGGCACCAGCTACCGGCTGCTGCGCACGGACGGGGCCCGCATCGACGTCGAGGTGACCTCCCGAGATCTCCGGGACGATCCGACCGTTCGTGGCTTCGTGCTCACCCTGCGCGACGTCACCGATCAGCGGAAGCTGGAGCAGGAGCTCACCCACCGGGCGAGCCACGACTCGCTCACCGGGCTCGCGAACCGGGTGCTGTTCCGGGACCGCATCGAGCGGGCGCTGGCCGCCCGGCCGCACGGGATCGTGGGCGTCCTCCTGGTCGACCTCGACGACTTCAAGCTCGTCAACGACACGATGGGCCACGGGATAGGAGACGAGCTCCTGGTCGCCGTCGCCGGCCGCCTCATCGCCACCCTGCGTCCTGACGACCTCGCGGCGCGGCTCGGCGGGGACGAGTTCGCGATCCTGATCGAGGGCGCCACCGGGGTGGACGAGATCGAGGAGATCGCGGCACGCATCGTCGATGCCCTCGGCGCCCCGCTCGACATCGGAAGCGGCCTGGCCACGTCGGTGAGCGTCGGTGTGGCGACGACGCCCGACGCGAGCGGATCGGCCGAGATGCTCAGCCAGGCCGACCTCGCCCTCTACGCGGCGAAAGGGGCCGGCAAGGGCCGGTGGCGCCGCTACGAGCCGAGCCTGCACCTGGCTGCGGTCGACCGGCTCGAGGTACGGACCGAGCTGGAGCGGGCGATCGCCCTCGGTGCGTTCACCCTGCTCTACCAGCCGATCGTCGATCTCCGCAGTGGCGTGATCCTCGGTGTCGAGGCGCTCGTACGCTGGCGCCACCCCCGGCGCGGCACCGTCGCCCCCGGCGACTTCATCCACGTCGCCGAGGAGACCGGGCTGGTCGTGCCGTTGGGCTCGTGGGTCCTCGACTGCGCGTTGGCCGACCTCGCCCGCTGGCGGCGCGAGAGCGCGCCGGGGACCTCGGTGATGATGAGCGTCAACGTGTCGGCCCTTCAGGTGCGCGCCCCGGGGTTCCTGGAGGCGCTGGTCGCGGCGCTCGCTCAGTGGGACGTGCCGGCGGAGTCGCTGATCCTGGAGATCACGGAGACGGCGCTGCTCGCCGACGACGACCGCGCCTCGGCCGACCTGGCCGCGCTGCGCGAACTCGGCCTCCACATCGCCATCGACGACTTCGGCACCGGCTACTCGTCACTGGACTACCTCCGGCAGCACGCCATCGACGTTCTGAAGATCGATCGCTCCTTCATCGACGGGATCGAGAGCTCGGACCGTCAGGCCGCGCTCGTCGGAGCGATCGTGCATCTCGCCCAGGCGCTCGACCTCCGCGTCGTCGCCGAGGGCGTCGAGACCCCCACGCAGCGCGACACCCTGATCGAGGCCGGCTGTCGGCTGGCTCAGGGACACCTCTTCTCGGTTCCGGTGCCTGCCGAGGAGATCGTCCCCTGGCTGCTCGCCGCCGCGCCACCGACCGGTACCGGCAGACGCCGACGTCGCCCGGCGATGGCGGCGGGCGCGGTGTCGCCCACCGCCGACCGGGTGCACCGTTGGCTCCCGCTGCCCGCACCATGTCCGACCACTGCGGCGAGGGAGATCGATGACGACTGTCCGCCGACCTGACGCCACGCGCTACCGCTACCCCAGCCTGACGCACCTCCGCGACGACCCGCGACCGTCCGTGCTGTCCCGGCTGCGGCGCTCCAGCCCGATGGTGGACGCGGTGATCGACGAGGTGCGGGGGCGGCGCATCCGCGTCGAGGACCATTGGCTCGCCGACTTCGCGTCCTGCAACTACCTGGGCTTCGACCTGGACCCGGAGATCGCGGCCGCGATCGACGAGCAGGTCGGCCGGTGGGGAACGCACCCGAGCTGGTCGCGCCTGCTCGGCAACCCGCGGCTGTACCCGGAGATCGAGGAGCGGCTGGCGGAGCTCCTGGGCGCCCCGGACACCCTCGTGCTCCCGACCATCACCCACATCCACGCCTCGGTGCTGCCCGTGCTCGCCGCCGGCGGCACGCTCATGCTGGAGGCGCAGGCGCACCGGACGCTCCACGACGGCGCGAAGATCGCCACCACGGCCGGCGCGACGGTCCACCGCTTCCGGCTCGGCGACCCCGACCAGCTGGTCGACCTGCTGCGCAACGCACCGGCGAACGCGCCTCAGGTCGTCGCCGCCGACGGGGTGAACAGCATGACCGGCAACCCGCCCGACCTCCCCCTCCTCGCCCGGATCTGCCGGGAGCACGGCGCGTTGCTCTACATCGACGACGCCCACGGGTTCGGCGTGATCGGTGAGCGTGATCCCGAGGAGACCTCGCCGTACGGTCGGCGCGGCAACGCGATCGTGCGGTACTCCGACGAGAGCTACGACGACATCGTGCTGGTCGGCGGGTTCTCGAAGGCCTACTCCTCGCTGCTCGCCTTCCTGACCGCGCCGACCTGGCTCAAGGAGCACCTCAAGGTGGCGGCGCACCCCTATCTCTACTCCGGACCGTCCCCGACGGCGTCGCTGGCGACGGTGCTCGCCGGCCTCACCGTCAACAGCCGTCGCGGCGACCTGCTCCGAGCCGACCTCCACCGCAAGGCCGAGCGCCTCCTCGACCACCTCGACATGCTCGGCGTACACACCCCGAACGTGAGCGGGCTGCCGATCGTCGAGATCCCCCTGGCGGACGCCGACGACCTCGACGCCGTCGGCCGGATGCTGTGGGACGCCGGCATCTACGTCACTCTCGCCGCATATCCCCTGGTCCCGCGCGCCTCGGTCGGTTTCCGGGTGCAGGTCACCGCGGCCAACACCGACGACGAGATCGACGAGCTGCTCGCCGCGATCACGGACCTGGCACAGCTCTCGCTCCTGCGCTCGGCAGGCGACGATCGGCGCCGTGAGCAGCGGTGAGGCGGCCGGCCGGTGGCGCAACACCGACCCGGACTGGGATCGCTGGCCCGTGCCGGCCTACCTCACCGAGAACTACCGGAACCTCCACCAGAGCGACGACGCGGTGATCGTCCACCACTCGGCCGCCTACCGCGAGCTCGCTGCCGGGAGCCTCGGCCGCGCGGTAGAGATCGGGACAGGGCCCAACCTCTACCCGCTGTTCCTGGCTTCGGGTGCCGCACGACGCATCGACGCGGTCGACCGCAGCGAAGCGGGGCTCCGCTACCTCCGGCGACAGCTCACCGGGGACCCTGAGCCGATCTGGGAGCCCTTCTGGCACCGCTGCCGCGCGCTCAACCCCACCCTGCCGGCCACGATGACCGAGGCGCTCGGCCGGGTGCACACCGTGCAGGGTGACGCCTTCGCCCTGGCCGGCTCGGACTACGACCTCGCCTCCATGCACTTCGTCGCCGAGAGCGTCACGGAGGACCCGGACGAGTTCGACGAGTTCTGCGCGGCGTTCGTGGCGACCGTCCGGCCGGGGGGCCAGCTCGTCGCGGCGTTCATGGAGAACATGGGACGCTACGAGCTCGGGGACGGGTCGCGCTGGCCGGGCATCCCCGTGGACGGCGCGACCGTGGCACGGGTGCTCGGCCCGCTCACCGAGGATCTCCGGATCTCGCGGATCGACGCCGACCCGGGTCTGCCTGCGTACGG